>JALTCA010000107.1:0-54508 GCA_027008245.1 Desulfurellales bacterium | reverse complement strand
GGGGCGTAATATCAAAGGATACATACGAGAAGTACTTAACTAACCTAAAGGTGTTAAAGGCTACACTGAAAGCCAAAGAGGATCAACTCGTTCAAGCCAAAGTTTCACTCGTAAGTCTAAAGAAGGCCTTAAAACTCTCAAAAAGTCAGCTGAATCTTGCAAAACTAAATCTATCATACACAGTTATCAAAGCCCCACACAGCGGTTTTATTACAAAGAAAAATGTTGAAGTAGGAAAATTCGTATCACCCCAGCTACCCATATGCGCAATTGTGCCAAAAAATGGTGCTTGGGTTGTTGCAAATTATAAAGAATCTCAACTTTATAAGATAGAGGTTGGAGAACCTGTGGAAATTTCAATTGATGCCTACCCATCAAAAACATTCAAAGGGCATGTTCAGAGTATTCAATACGGAAGCGGCGAGGTGTTTTCACTATTTCCACCGCAAAACGCTTCTGGCAACTGGATAAAGGTTGTACAAAGGGTTCCTGTAAAAATCATTTTTAACAAAAAACCCAATATCCCTCTAAGGGTTGGCATGTCTTGTGAGACCATTGTTTTAGTTAGGAAATGAGCGAAGAAAATACAAACAAGTGGATTATAGCCCTATCCGTTATTCTCCCTACTTTAATGGAAATAGTTGACACAACCATAGTAAATGTTTCACTGCCACACATTCGTGGCGGGCTTAGTGTTTCGATAGATGAATCAACATGGGTTTTAACATCATATATGGTTTCAAATGCTATAATAATACCAATTACTGGATGGCTTTCTGTTAGATTTGGAAGAAAGAGATATCTAACCTTCTCTATTTTTGCCTTCACGTTTTTTTCTTTTATATGTGGATATGCACCATCTTTTTTGCTTCTTGTAGTAGCAAGGTTTATGCAAGGCATTGCAGGAGGTGCACTACAACCCATATCACAAGCAATTCTATTAGAATCTTTTCCTAAAGAACAGCGCGGAATGGCTATGGCGGTTTTTGGTATGGGTGTTGTTGTTGGGCCAATTTTAGGCCCTGTTTTAGGCGGTTGGATTACAGACAACTGGGGCTGGAGATGGATATTCTTCATAAATATACCAATAGGCCTTTTATCGGTATTCTTGATAAATCTATTTGTATTTGACCCAAGTTATATTAAAAATACTAAATCAGAGAGAATAGACTATATTGGCCTAGGTCTTCTTGCCATAGCTGTTAGTTCACTGCAGATACTTTTGGACAACGCACAAAGAAAAGATTGGTTCGAATCACGTTTTATCACAACACTTGCAATAGTATCATTTATAGGTTTTGTTCTTTTTATCTACAATGAAATCAAAGTCAAGCATCCGGTAGTTAACCTAAAAATATTCAAAGATAAAAACTTTTCTATTGGCAACATTGTCATGTTTTTGGGATTCTTTGGATTCTTCGGAACAATAGTCCTTCTGCCCCTCTATTTGCAAAACCTTATGGGTTATACAGCATTTTTAGCAGGTCTTGTGTTAGGTCCTGGAGCCTTAACTACACTGATAGGCATGCCAGTAACCGGAAGACTGTTAGGAAAGGGCTATGACGCAAGAAAATTGCTTTTTTTAAGTTTGGTGATTAATGCTATAGCTGTTGATATAATGGCTCACTTCAACCTTCAGGCAGACTTTATAAGCGTAATATTGCCAAGAGCTTTGCAGGGCTTTGCTATATCCCTATTTTTCGTTCCACTCGCTGCGGTAACATTTGCAAATATAGAAAACGAGGATATGGGAAATGCATCTGGTATTTTTAATTTTATCAGAAACATAGGTGGCAGTTTCGGAACGTCAATCGTTATGACAATACTTACAAGAAGGGCTCAATTTCACCAATCACGACTTATTGAAAGCCTCACGCCTTTAAATGACGCCTTTAACCAAGCTCTTCAGGTCTTAAGCATAAATTTTCACTCAGTTATGCAGCAATACGGTGCAATTTATAAGGAACTGCTGAGACAATCCATGATGCTTGCTTTCAACGATTCTTTCTACTTTTGCGCAGCACTTTTTATCTTACTTATGCCTTCTGTGTTTTTCATTGGAAAATTCAAGGGCAAAATCGACATATCTAAGTTGCATTAAAAAGATAATTATCCTAATATTGGGAAAAATGTTGGAGGTGGTCTATGGATATTAAATACGATTTAAAACCAAAATCCCAAAGGAGAACAGAGCCCTTTAAACCTGACAAGCCTTTGCCTTTTGGATCATTAAGAACGGATCATATGTTTATTATGGATTACGAGGATGGGGAATGGAAAAACCCAAGAATAGTCCCGTATGGAACAATAGATATGGCACCTGGGGCAACAGTGCTGCATTACGGTCAAGCAATTTTTGAAGGAGCTAAAGCATTTCAACACGAAGATAAAGAAATATATACATTCAGGTTAGACATGAATGCTAAAAGGATGAATAAATCAGCAGAAATACTTTGCATTCCAAAAATACCTGAAGATATCCAAATGGAGGCAGTACATGCCTTAATAGACGTAGACAGGTTGTGGTTTCCTGAACAGGAAGGAGCATCACTCTACATAAGACCGTTCATTTTTGCAACACAGGACTCTTTAGGCTTGCACATTAGCTCAACATACAAATTTATGGTCATAGTATCACCAAGTGGTCCTTATTACCCAAAAGGCTTCACAAAACCCATTAAACTACTAATCACAAAAAAATTCCACAGGGCAGCACCTGGAGGAACAGGAAATGCCAAAGCCGCTGGAAACTACGCTGCGAGCCTACAAGCTGGCGAATTCGCCGCTAAATTTGGCGCAAGTCAAGTGTTATACTTGGATGTAACAAATACATATATAGAAGAAGCTGGAACAATGAACCACTATCATATCCTTAAAGATGGAACGGTTATTATACCGGAGTTTACAGATACAATACTAAAATCAATAACAAGTCAGAGCATTATGGAGATAGCAGATAAAATTGGAGTGATGGCAAAACAAGAGCGTGTAAAGTTAAATGACTTTATAGAAGGGATAAAAAATGGCGAAGTTGTAGAAGCTGGAGGATTCGGAACAGCCGCTGTCGTATCGCCTGTAGGTGAATATGTTTTTGAAGATGGTAGCTCAATAGTTGTAAACAACAACGAAGTTGGTGAATACTCTAAAAAAATATATGAATACTACACAGGCATACAGACAGGCAAAATAGAAGCGCCCAAAGGCTGGCTACAAAAGGTGAAAAGAAGGGTATGAGAGTCGCCCTCGTTGAGTTTTTAAACGCCGTACCCCTTTATTACGCCCTAAAAAAGCGCATTATCGACAACGATTTCGAGTTTTTATCAGACGTGCCGAGCCAATGCGCTCGGCTCCTTTTTGA
This sequence comes from Desulfurellales bacterium, assembly GCA_027008245.1. GTDB lineage: Bacteria > Campylobacterota_A > Desulfurellia > Desulfurellales > Hippeaceae > Hippea. The sequence continues at coordinate 51,150 of JALTCA010000107.1, read as the reverse complement.
AAATAAGGTAGATATAAGCAATGCATCAATTGTGGAGTACGTAAATTCAAACAGTTACAGAATCTTAAGGGATGGCTGCATATCAACGGCAAAAAAAGTCAAAAGCGTTGTTTTATTTCTCTATAAACCTCTAAATAAGGTAAAAGTAGTCAAGCTTGACAAGAATTCTAAAACATCCAATGCACTTGCAAAAGTACTCTTTACCTACAAATACAAAATGACCATTGATTATGTTTTTGATGGTGATTCTGATTGCGAATTAGTAATAGGAGATAGGGCACTAAAACGTTTAAAAACTAATACTAACACAATCGATCTTGCCGTAGAGTGGAACGATTTTACACATCTTCCATTTGTGTTTGCCGCATGGATAACAAACAAAAATCTTGATAATCACATTATAGAAAAATTTTTAAAAGCAAAAGAGATTGGAAAAAAACTTATTAGTCAGATTTGTGACGAGCACACAAATGTTGTTCTAAAAAACGAATGCCTAAGTTATCTTACGAAAAACATATCCTATGACTTAGACAACGAGAAAAAAACATCGATAGAGACGTTCTTTGACCTTGCTTACAGGTGCGGCGCAATAAAGAAAAACAGGAAGCTTGAATTTATTTAGGCGATATGGATGGTGCCTTTGTCAAGAGGTATTTTATATCATCGCTTGAGAATTCAACACCACCACCCAAAAATGCTGTTCTTGTTCTAGAATTTAATATCTCGTCTACTCCACCAAATATGTCAAAGTGGCGCAATAATCTATAAGTTAATTGAAATTTCATATGTGCATTTGTATCTCTTATGTCGTTTGAATGATTAAAATCAAACATATCTAAACTTGCTTTAAGATTGTCCCCTAACGCATAGTAATCCACTCCTGCACCAAAGGTAGATTCTTCTATTCCAGCCCTTAAAACAAAATCGTAGTACCTTTTTCCCATCATTGCGTTAAATCTTGTTACGGTATCCGTATTTTTCGGATTCTTAGAGTGTTTATAATCAGGTTCATTTACTGCCCCAATTCTATAGAACTTATCTGGCATCGTGTAAACATCTACATTTATAATACCTTTGCTGTAAGAATCCCTAAAATTATATTCAGAGCCTGCGTAAGTGTTTAAAGCAATTTGATCACCGCGAGTTAGATACCCTCTAATACTTCTCAAAGTAGCATTAAGGTTATTATATGCCTCATCGTTATTGACAAGTTTACCCAATGTACCTTTGCCTTCATCTATCTTAGATGCTATGTTCTTTATGTGGTCTGAAGCACCGTTTATATTGTCATAAAGGGAATTATCCACGAGCAATTTACCTAAAGTGCCTTTACCACTTTTTAAATTATTGCTTAAGAGATATACATTCTCTAACGTTTCATTTAATTTTTGCATGGCAAATTTTGCATTCTCTATAGCTACTTTAACGTCCTTTCTATTGTCTTTGAGGATTTCAGACAACGTCTCCATTGATTTATTAAAGTTTGTAATGGCCTGTTTTATATTGCGCCTGTTTTCCGCTACAACCTCATTCAATTGTTGCGAGAGCTCGCTGATTTTCTCTATTGCCTTCGCTATATTTTGCCTGTTTTGCTGGTTGAAAACTTTATTAATATTAGTTACCAACGTACCTATATCTGCAGGTGATACGGTTCTTGCCAAGTAATCGCCATTATGTAAATATTGGTTAGATTTACCATACTCAATTTCCAAACTCTTTTCGCCCAACAAACTCTTGCTTTTAACAATAGCTATGGAATCCTTTGGAATCTTATACTTACTAAAAATATTCAAGGCTACCACGGCTTTGCCGTCTTTTAAGAAAATATTGCTAACATATCCAACATCAACTCCTGCAATCTTTACCTTTGTCTTTACGTCAAGGCCGGAGATGTCATTAAATACCGCATAAACTGTATAAACAGGCCTTTTCTTTAAAGTCAACTTGCCCATCTGTGTTGAAAGCCACACCAAAACCAACAGTATTGCAAGCACAAACAATCCAACTATAAATTCAGCTTTTTTGTTAGTCATTTTTCTCTCCCGCAAAGTAACTTTCTAAAAACTCCCTCACAATAGGATTTTGGGAGTTGATAATTGTGTTTTTATCCCCAAATTCAATAATTTTCCCATCATGCAAAAAACCTATGTTATCAGCAATTTTAAATGTTAAAGCCAAATCATGGCTTATAATAAAACACGTTGTTTTAAGTTTTGTTTGCATATCCTTAATCAATCTTGCAATAGACATAGACGTGATAGGGTCAAGGCCTGTTGTTGGCTCATCGAAAAATATTATCTTGGGTTTTATAACTATAGCCCTAGCCAAACCAACCCTTTTTCTCATTCCGCCAGAAAGTTCTGATGGCATTTTTTCTTCTATTCCTTCTAACTCAACGAGTTTCAATGTTTCCTTAACTATCTCCTCTGCCTTCTTTTTACTTTTAACTATTTTACGCTCAATCAAAGGAAAGGCAACATTGTTAAATACATTATATGAGTCAAAAAGAGCAGCATCCTGAAATAAAACGCCAAAATTTAGCCTAACCTTCTTAAGTTCCTCGTAGCTAACCGTTGCTATATCTTTGCCGTAGAACATTATCGAACCACTATCTGGTTTTAAAAGACCAATTATACTTTTCAGCAATACGCTCTTTCCCGCTCCACTTTTGCCAATAATAACAGTTATCTTTCCCTCTTCAATATCCAAATCCAAGCCATCTAACACGGTTTGGCTGTAAAATGACTTTTTTACGCCCCTAACTTTTATCATAGCTAAAACAAAAATGCCGTTAAAAAGTAGTCTGCAACAAGCACGCTAACACTTGCAGCAACCACAGCTTTTGTTGTTGAAACACCCACACCCTTCGAACCACCCTTTGTTGTCATACCCATATAGCAGCCAATCAAAGAAACTATTAAACCAAAAACGGCTGCTTTTATTAAACCGTACGTTAAATCCGGCGTCTCTATGTAAATCTGAATATTTTTTATGTAGGCTACGGGATTTAAATGTAAAACGCCCACACCAACAACATAGCCACCAACATTACCTACGGCATTTGCCAAAACAACAAGCGCAGGAAGCATAACAACCGTTGCAACTATACGTGGCGCTACTAAAAAATTAATTGGATTGACAGCCATTACCTCTAAGGCATCGATTTGCTGGGTTACCCTCATTGTGCCGATTTCTGCGGCCATTGCAGATACGTTCCTTGCCACAATCATCAAAGCTGTCAAAACAGGTGCGAGTTCACGCCCCAACGATACGGCAACGGTATAGCCTATCATGTTTTCTGCACCGAACTTGTGGAAACCGTGATAAATTTGCAGAACTTCAACCATACCAACAAACATCGATGTTAAAAACACAATCAATGTCGATTTTACGCCAATAAAGTACATCTGCTCAAAGGTCAAATGTATTCTTGGCTTCTCAAAAAGGGACTTTAAAAATTGAAAGAGTAGTATAAGCATGCCGCCCAAATCGGCTATAAAATATATAACAATCCTACCAATACTAGCTACAAATTCCATTTTATCTTCTATAAACCCTTTTAACTCTTATACTTTTTCCTATATTTGTCAAGATTTCATAAGGGATTGTCCCGCTCTTTTCAGCTAAATCATAGGCTGTAATGGACTGACCATTGCTAAAACCAAGAATTATCACGCTATCAGACACTTTGGCATCAATACCTGTCAAATCACACATAAACATATCCATGCAAATAGTACCAATTGCCCTAACTTTTTTATCGTTTACAATGCATTCCATCTTATTGGACAACGACCTAAGTAGGCCATCCGCATAACCAAAAGCCACAACACCAACAACCATGTCTTCATCTGCCACAAACGTTCTTCCGTAGCTTATACCTTCCCCCTTTTTAAGCCTATGTATATTTATCAACTGTGATTGTATCTCTAAAACAGGCTTTAAGTCAACGACATTTTTTAGGTTCTCTTCAGGAACATAGCCGTAGAGCGCTAAACCCGGCCTGATACAGTTTAGATGCGACTCATTCAAGCTTAGTATAGCCCCTGTGTTCGCTATATGGCAATATTTTGCCTCAATGCCACTATCTTCAAAAAGTCTCACTATTTTTTTAAACCTGTTAAGTTGTTCTTTTGTCCAATTTAAATCACCCTCAGAATCACTGAAGTGTGACATTAAGCCATCAACAACAATAAACTTTGAGCTTTCTTTACAAAGCTTTAAAGCCCTCTCAACCTCTTCTTCCCTTATTCCAAGACGCGCCATACCTGTATCAAATTTCAAATGCAACCTTATGTTTAATGCGTTGGATTTAGCATGCTCTATAATTCTCTCAAGTAGTAAAACATTGTGTACAACAGGCGTTATATTGGCTTTCAACATCGTGTCTATATCGAACGAATCCACGCAACTCATAGCAAGAACAGGCTTCTTTATTCCTTTTTTCTTAAGTATCACACCCTCTTTTATGTGTGCTACGCCGAGGTAGGCTACGTTGCTATAAATCGATAGTTCCCTTGCCACTCTAACAATACCATGGCCATAGGCATCCGCTTTTATAACAGGTATAACATAAACACCTTTATCTACATAGTTGCTTATTACCTCAAAGTTATGGTGTAAGTTAGACAAATGAACAATTGCTTTACTGTGAAAGTTCATAAAAACACCCCATAGGTGAGTATAGAAAAATTCAAGGACAAACTCAACTTGAAAACATGAACGGTTTTAAAGTATAAAAGGCAGCATGAAAGAGAAACTTTTGGAAATATTCAATAGGCTTTATGAGAGGTTTGGCTCTCAACGCTGGTGGCCTGCTGAAACAGAAGATGAGGTGGTAATCGGAGCGGTTTTAACCCAAAATACAGCATGGAAAAATGTCGAAAGGGCTTTAAGCAATTTAAGGAACAACGACCTACTAAATCTCAAAAAGCTCTCAGAAGTTGACATCGAAATTATAAAAGATCTCATAAAACCCGCTGGTTTCTTCAATCAAAAAGTCATTTATTTAAAAAATGTTTCTGAATTTTTAACCAAAAACGGCGGATTCGAAAAACTTTCAAACCTCGATACAAAAAGTTTGAGACAGAAACTCTTGAATATCAAAGGCGTAGGTAAGGAAACTGCAGATTCAATTCTTCTTTATGCTTTTAAAAAGCCAATATTTGTTGTAGACGCATACACAAAGCGCTTAGCTGAAAGACATAATTTGTGCAACTGTTCAAGCTATGATGAGATGCAGAAGTTATTCATGGAAAACTTACCCCTTGATGAAAAATTGTTCAACGAGTATCATGCTTTGATAGTGAGATTAGCAAAGGATTTTTGTAAGAAAAAACCTGTTTGCTATGGTTGTCCTTTAGAGGATTTTGTATGAAGCTAATAGGTTTAACAGGCTCTATATCAACTGGGAAATCAACAGTTGCCAAGATGCTTAAGGGTTTGGGCTTTTACATTATCGACGCAGACGAAATTGCTCACTCTGTTTACGAAAAAGGTGAGAAAGCTTACTTTGACATTGTAAAGGCATTTGGAACAGAAATTTTGAACAAAAACGGAGAGATTGACAGAAAAAAGCTTGGCAAGCTGGTTTTAAATGATAAGGAAAGGTTATCCTTGCTTGAAGGAATTGTACATCCGGCTGTAGAGCAGAAAAGGTTAGAAATATTGGAAAAAATAAAAAAAAGGGAACCCAATGCCTATATTATTCATGACATACCTCTGCTCTTTGAAAAAAATTTACAATCAATGTTTGACTGCGTAATAGTCGTTTATGTTCCCAAAGAGGTACAGATAAAAAGGCTGATGGAAAGGGATTGTATATCAAAAGAAGAGGCTTTAAAAAAGGTATCCTTGCAATTGTCGATTGAAGAAAAAAGAAGGCTTGCAGATATTGTGGTAGACAACTCCAAAACGTTAGATGAAACACAAAAACAGGTCAAAAATATCGCAAGAAGAATTAAAAGCGGGGAGCTTTGTTAAAAAGTTGCAAATGAAACTATTTTTTGTAAAATTCCAAAAAGAGGTGGTTATGAAAAGGGCTGGATTAGTTATTGCTTTGATGATGATATTTGCTCAAATGGCAAGTGCTGAAAGGGTTTACACTTTAAAAGAGGCGATAAACCAAGCTTTAAGCAAAAATTACCTAATCAAAGCAACAGAAGAAAATATAAAAGCATCTGTTGCCCACAAATATAGTGCAACTTCAGCTATGTTACCTAAAATAGAGTTCGAATACAATTTTGCCCACTTAAATAACTATCCGTATGCCCTAGCAATGGGAAGAAAAATGAAAATGGGAGACAGAAACTCTGTAAAGTGGAATATAACAATTACACAGCCAATTTTTACGGGCTTTGCGCTGTCATCAATGAGAGAGATAGCAAAGCTAGGTGTAGAGTTGAGTAAAGTATACAAGAAAGAGGCAGTATTGGATTTGGCAGAAAACGTCAAGATTGCCTATTTTGACATCTTACTTGCAAAAAAATATCTAAAGACAGCAAAAGAAGCAGTAGAACAGCTAAAAGCGCACGTTAAGGATGCAGAAAATCTGTATAAACAAGGCATGATACCTTTGAACGATCTCTTAAAATCTAAAGTGGCATTGGCTAATGCTATAGAACAAGAAACTGAAACAAAGAATAATTTAAAAGAGGCTATTTCTGCGCTGAATGTAGCCTTAAACAACAGTATAAGTGAAGATGTGGAGATAAAAGATGTTAACACATTTAGAGAGTTCACATTGCCATTGAACAGGCTTTACACGATAGCCTTAAATAATAACCCACTATTAAAACAGCTTTCATTGCAGCTAAAGCAACAAGGGTATGCAATAAAACTTGCAGAAAGCAGCTACTACCCCCAAATCGGCATATTCGCCCAATACCAAAGGAGCGGATACAATATGCTTGCCAAAGATAATACGCTTTCTAATGACCACAACTCCATGATTGGATTACAAATTAAATGGGACTTATTTGACTCATTTAAAACAAAATTCGACGTAGAGGAGCAGGAGCACAAGAAACTTGGGCTGCTTGAAAAGTATTTACAAACGAAAAAAGATATAAAATTTAACGTAAAAAAAGCCTATTTAGAGCTTAAAACCGCAGAGGAGAACATAAAAACGGCTACTGTTGGCTTAAGGCAAGCGAGGGAAAACTTTAGAATCACAAACATTCGTTATAAACAAAACATGACAACATCAACAGAAGTATTAGATGCAAGAACATATCTTACACAAGCAGAGCTCAATTATAACCATGCTTTATACGGGTATTACATCGCTTTAGCAAAGTTGAAAAGGGCTATGGGCGAGTATTAATCTGCATGAGTTATTTTGCCTTAACACTTGTAATTTTTTCTGCCTTAATGCACTCATCCTACAACTTTGCTTACAAAAGAAGCAAGGTAAAGATTTTATATATATGGAGCATATTTTCTGTTGCCGTTTTTATAATGACAGTAGCAGCCATATTTAGAGAAGGCTTTATATCCGCCAGCCTAAGAACAATTGTCCTCGCATCAATATCTGCGCTGTTTTTTACCTTATACCAAATTTACACAGGAAAGGCATACGCACTTTCAAAGGGTGACATGTCCATTGTATATCCTTTAAGCATAACAGCCCCTTTGTACATACCATTTCTTGCATATGTTTTTATTGGTGAGCGTGTTAGTTTAACAACATTTCTTGGTATAGTGTTGGCGTTATCAGGAACATACCTTATACAATTAAACGTACCACTGAAAAAAATTAAACTTAAGAAAATAGATTTAAAGGAAAAACATATAAGATATGCCCTATTCGCAGGATTTATTTACTCATTTGGAGCTATAGTTGATAAAATTGGCGTAGGGAAACATGATTTCTTCATATACACGTATTGGGTTGTTCTAATCATGTTCATATATATGACAATTACCATATTGAAAAACAAAAAACTTTCACAAGATATTTCATATTGTTACAGAAACAGCTTTTATAAGGTCATAGTAGGCGGTGCATTGCTTATGCTTTCCTTTTTATCCTACCGATGCGCAATGCAGATAACAGAGATTAGCGCAGTTGCAGGTGCACGCCAAATCAGTTCACTATTTGGGGTTTTAATGGGAATATTTCTGTTAAAGGAGCCATACGGAACGCTCAGATTTTTTGCAACCGCACTAATCGTAATGGGTGTTGTACTCATAAAAATCGGCTAATTAATCCTGTAATTTTATAAATACACCCACAATTTGCCATTTACCATTGTTCTTGTAGTACTCAAAGTCAAAACCAACCTTTCTGGGTTGGGATGGGAAATAGCCCAAAACTTTCAATACACCATTACTCTCTTTTTCTTTCTTCTGTATCACTGGTTCTAAACTACCAATATTTTTCCAGTCAATCGGAGCTGATTTAAACGGCTCAAAAGCCTTCTCTACCTTCTCTAAGCTTACAGAGCTCTGAAACTGAGGCGCCGTGTAATTGTAGAAATCTGAGTAGTAACCTGTAGCTATGGCATTACCCAATTTCCCCATTGTTTCCTTAACAATAAACACGACATCATTTTGACTTTGCTTTGGCGTATTTGTTACCGTTGAAGAGCTTGTTACTATGCCCGATCTTGGCAAAGTTATATGATTTATCTTCCAGGAGTCATTTTCTTTAATAAGGGTTATCTCTATGGGAATAGCAGAGCCATCTGTAAAATTAATTTTTCCCTTTAATTTTCCAGTACCATCGGCGTTAGCTTCCCTTGTTGTAAAACTGCAATCCTTGTAGTTTCTAAACCTCGACACAGGAAATGCTCTCTTCAGCTGATCCATTGTTGTAGCCTGTTTAAAATTCACAGACAGATACTTTTCAGCTTCATTATAATTACCGTTTTTAATGGATTTAAAGAAATTGTCGGCTGTAGATGCCAAATCAGATGTAAAAAACATAGCAACACCAAAGGCTATAACACCAAGAACAACCAAAAACACCAGAAACTTAAGCAACTTCTTCACGATAACCTCCATTTAAAAAATTTAATTAGTTCTATAAACTTCATAAATTCTATCAAACATGTATTGAATTATCAAAACATTTTTCAAGGAACAAAGCAAAATGGTACCGTATTGAAAATATAAACTAAATGTGATAAGTTGATTTAAATTTTAAAGGGGGTTAAAGATGTCTCTATTCGAAGAAACATTAGATAAAATTAAACCCACAGACAAATCAATAGAGTACAAAATACAAAGTCGTTTGGACAGTCTAACAAAACCGCAGGGTAGCTTAGGCATGCTTGAAGAGATAGCCAAAAAATACTGTCTAATCAGAAATACAACTTCACCAAAAATTAACAAAAAGAGAATCTACACGTTTGCAGCCGATCATGGTGTTACAGAAGAGGGTGTCTCAGCATACCCAAAAGAGGTTACGCCACAGATGGTTTTAAACATGCTCAATGGCGGTGCAGCAATAAATGTTCTATCGAAACATGCAAATGCAGAGGTAAAGGTTGTGGATATCGGTGTGGATTACGATTTTAATGATAACGAGAACCTTATCAAAAGGAAAATCGCATACGGAACAAAAAATATTACAAAAGGCCCTGCCATGAGTAAAGCGGAGGCAATTAAAGCCATTGAAGTGGGTATAGAACTTGCAAATAATGCCTACAAGGAGAATGTTGATATATTAGGCACTGGTGATATGGGTATAGGCAACACAACATCGTCATCAGCCCTATTTGCAGCTTTGATGCCAGAAAGCGTAGAAAATGTGACAGGTAGGGGCACAGGCATCAACGACGACACGCTCAAAAGCAAGATAAAAGTGATAAAAATCGCACTAAAGACAAACAAAAAACTATTAACAGACCCTTTAAGCACTCTTTCTTCTGTAGGTGGTTTAGAGATAGCGGGCATATGTGGTCTTATCTTAGGGGCATCGGCAAACAAGATCCCCGTTGTTGTTGACGGTTTTATATCATCCGCTGGAGCTTTAGTTGCATACAAACTCAATCCCAATGTTAAGGACTACATGTTCTTTAGCCACAGATCTCAGGAATTGGGCCATCATAAGTTTCTGCAGTGGATTAAAGAAAAACCCATTTTAGATTTAAATATGAGACTTGGCGAAGGGACAGGCGCAGCTTTAGCCATGACTATTATTGAAGCCGCTATAAAAATCTACAACGAAATGGCAACGTTTGATTCTGCAGGTGTATCAGAAAAAGAGAGTTAAACCAAAGAAAAGGTATATGAAAACATAAACATATCTGCTTTATTAAGGGAAATCTTTTTTAAAAGTTCAAAATTCGGCTTTTTATCTTTGGCAAAGTTTAATTCCATAAGCTCTTTAAATATACAACCAAAGTAAATATCCCTTTTCTCATTGACAAGCAATAAATCATTGGCATTTATACTGACAGCTTTTTCCATATCAAAACAATTTTTTCCAACCATAAAATAGTCACAATCTTCAAAACAAAAGCTAAGCTTATAATCAACCTGACCTTCTTCGGTAGAAATCAATATATCATCCACCACAACAGCTTGTTCTTTTATAGTAAAAATCCTTTTGATTTCACCAAAGTCAGTATCAAACTCGAATGAAACCAAGCTTGAGAGTTGGCTAATAAAAGGTTCACTCAATTCACCTGGAATATTCAAAACAAAAGATGTGTCGCAAATTATATTATATCCAGAATTGACTATGCTTAAGCTTTTCACCGAGCCATTTTTACTTACCCATATTTCAAAATCAACATTTTTTAGCACAAATCCATGCTCAATTTCTTCTATCTCAACAATACCCATTATGCAACCCACTCCACCATTTTAGCCTTTATTAATGTTTCCACACCTTCTAAACCTGAGCTTTTTACCGCTCTATCCAAAAAATATAGGTCGCCCAACATATGTTTTACCTTTTTCTTGCCAAATCTATCACACAACCTTTTGAAAGATGAATAATAACCCTTAAATATTTGAGAAAAACAATTTTCATCACAATCACACGCAACATAAATCTTAATGAAATTATCTGACAACAGATGTACAAAAAGAGATGGGTGTATTTGATTTAATATATTATCTATTTTATCCAAAAGTCCTTTCAAATTACCTTTATTTAGAAACTTAAACAGGTCTTTTGTGTAAAATTTAGAAGTTTCAAAAACTGATTGTTCTACGTCTTCTAAAGTAATTGGGTCTTTATTATGACAGAACAGCAAAACCACATCAAATGAATTATTGATAAATGTTGTATCTTTACCGGAAAACAAATCAGCTAAAAATTCTAAAGCCTTTGGCTCTATAATCTTTTTATTCATATTAGCTTTATAGAGCAAAAATTCCTGAATCTCCTTTGATGATGGTCTTTCAAAAATAACGGTATTTGAAAAATTAATGTTGCAATCCAAAGAATCCACAACAAAAACGTTATTTTTAGGTTCTTTAAAACTTATTTTCTTGGTAAGCTTAAAGTCAATATAGCAATAGATGAGCTTTCTTTTAGAATCAAACAAACCACCCGATAAAGCCTTTAGGTTTACCTCCTTTAGCTCTTCCTCATTTTCAGCATAAGTTTTCTCAATCATCATATCTTTCGCCTTTGCAATTCTTTCCACATACAGTTGTTTTAAAAAGTAATCATCACCACAAAATATATACAAATTTGATATCTTGCTTGATTTAATTTGCTTCTTTAAGTCTCTTTGATTCATAACTCTTTTCTACAAGCATCTTTATTATTGGATGCGGAGATAAAGGCCTTGATTTAAACTCAGGATGAAATTGAACAGCTATAAAAAATGGATGGTCTTTCAACTCCACAATTTCAACAAATTCTCCATCAGGGCTTTCCCCACTTACAACAAGCCCCATCTTTTCAAAAACTACTCTATATTCATTGTTAAATTCGTATCTATGCCTGTGTCTTTCACTTATTTTCTTCTTCCCGTAAACCTTATATGCTAAAGTAGACGGCTTAATAACGCAAGGATGCGCTCCAAGTCTCATTGTACCACCCTTATCTGATGTTTCATCTCTCTTTATAATCTGACCATCCTTCTCCCACTTTTTTGCCAAATGTATAACCTTATGTGGAGAGGCTTTATCAAATTCTTCAGAGTGTGCATCTTTTAGCTTTGCCACATTGCGTGCAAACTCAACAACTGCAGCCTGCATACCCAAACAAATGCCTAAAAAAGGCACACTCTTCTCACGGGCATATTTTATAGCCCTGATTTTTCCCTCTATACCCCTTGAGCCAAATCCACCAGGAACCAAGATGCCGTCCACATCTTTAAGCAACTCCTCAAATCCGTCGTTTTCTAAATCTTCAGCCTCTATCCACTTCAAATCTACTCTTAGATTAAGGCTTGCACCTGCATGAATAAAGGATTCAACCAAGCTTTTGTAAGATTCTTTTAAACCAATATACTTACCAACAAAAGCTATTTTCACGTAATCCTTGGGTTTCCTAATAGCCTCAACTATCCTTTCCCATTCAGTAAAATCCGGCTTTTTTTTGGGGGTAATATTGAGTTTTTTTATTACAAGATTATCCAGTTTCTCTTTTTTGAATTTAAGTGGAATTTCATACACCGTATCAACATCAATCGCATTTATAACCGCTTCTTTTTCAACGTTACAGAACATTGCAATCTTTTCTTTAGCATCTTTTGTAAGTTTTTTCTCGCTTCTGCACACGATAATATCAGGAGAAATACCTATAGATTGCAGCTCTTTAACGCTATGTTGAGTTGGCTTTGTTTTTAATTCTCCGGCTGCTTTTATGTAAGGAACAAGTGTCAGGTGTATGTATAGACAGTTTTCCCTGCCTGCATCGTACCTCATCTGTCTAATTGCCTCCAAAAACGGCAATCCTTCAATATCTCCAATTGTTCCACCTATTTCTACGATTAACACATCTTTATCTTTACCTGCCTCTTTTATGCGCCGCTTTATCTCATCCGTTATATGGGGAATCACCTGAACAGTCTTACCTAAGTAATCACCTCTTCTTTCTCTCCTAATTACAGAATAATAAACCTGACCCGTTGTAAAGTTGTTTTTCTTAGAAAGCGTTAAACCAGTAAACCTTTCATAATGACCTAAATCCAAATCTGTCTCTGCCCCATCGTCAAGCACATAAACCTCACCGTGCTGGTAGGGATTCATTGTTCCTGGATCAACGTTTATATAAGGATCTATCTTAACAATAGAAATCTTAAAACCATACGACATTAAAAGAAAGCCCAAAGAGGCTGATGTAATGCCTTTGCCCAAAGAAGAAACAACGCCACCCGTTATAAAAATGTACTTTTTAGCCATAAAATTCCCCTTTCTTTACAAACAGCTCTATACACCTTTCAAAGTATAGTTTATAGGGTAAGGTTATTTCAAGAAAAAAGGGGAGAATTTTTCCCCTTTTATTTTTTCATCATTAGGTCAATATCTTCAAGCAATGATTGCAAATCTTCCTCATGCTCTACCTCATCCTCTAAAATTTGTAGAGCCATGTTATAAGTTACAGGGTCTTTTCCATGCGTTATCTCAAGTATATTCTGATAAACCTCAATTGCACACTGCTCACCCTTTATATTTTGCTTCAAAATCTCGTAAACGACGGGATCGGCCGGTGCATCGTATCCACAGTTTGTAAAATCATACCACCCTTTCGGATTCAAAATAGGTTCTCCACCCAATTGCATAATCCTGTTTGACACCATATCAGCATGCCTTAGCTCATCATTTGCGTGTTCTGTCAACTCTGCAATTACAGACTCTTTCATTGGGCCTTTAACGACCTTTGCTCCTAGCCAATATTGATAATACGCGAGCCACTCATCTGCAAAAGCCTTGTTTAAAAGTTTAATTAATTCACTAACATCCATTCCAACAATCTCGATACCCTTAGTACCCATTTTAACCTCCACTTATCATATTTACTTGTAATTTAACTTAAATTCCCTCTAAAGTCAATGTATTACAAATCTCTTTACAACAATAGGCTTTTTGTATAATATTAACGTGTAAAAATTAAAGGAAGGAGAGTTATGTATGGCAATTGATAAAGACCAGAAAAAGGAGATTATAAAAAGGTTTGGAAAAGACGAAAATGACACAGGGTCACCAGCAGTACAAATCGCTCTTTTGACAGCAAGGATAAAATATCTAACAGAACATTTTAAAGAACATCCGAAAGACTTTCATTCAAGAAGAGGACTTCTAAAGCTCGTTGGTAGAAGGAGAAAATTACTAAAATACCTAAGAAATTACGATTTTGAACAGTACAAGAAGGTCGTTACAGAACTCGGTCTAAAGGGTTAAACCATGACCTTTGTTGAAAAAATCATAGATGACAAAACGTTAAGAATAGAAACTGGGCAGTATGCTAAGCAAGCAGATGGGTCTTGTATTGTTAGATTAGGTGACACAATTGTTTTAGCAACAGCGGTTTCTGACAAAAATCCACCTAAAGAGTTTTTGGACTTTGTTCCTTTAACCGTGAATTATCAGGAAAGGTTTTATGCTGCGGGGAAAATACCTGGTGGATTCGTTAAGCGTGAAGGCAAACCGTCCACACACGAAACACTCATCTCAAGGCTAATAGATAGGTCTATAAGACCGCTCTTCCCGAAAGACTACAAGCAAGAAATACAGGTAATTGTCACAACAGTTAGCGCAGATGGAGAAAATGACCCAGCCATAATAAGTATTCTTGCCGCTTCTTGTGCATTGTGTTTATCAGACATTCCTTTTGATGGGCCAATCGCAGGAGTTAGAGTAAGTAAAATAAACGACAAACTTGGCGTTTTCGCGCCTATAAACGGGCTAAACAAATCCAATCTCAACTTAATACTTGCAGGTGGAAAAGACACCATAAACATGATAGAAGCTGGAGCATTGGAATTAAGCGAAGATGAAATGGTCGAAGCTATAATGTTCGGCAAAGAGTACTTAAAAACTTTGGTAGATATTCAAGAGGAGTTGATAAGGAAAGAAGCCAAGCCTAAAAGGGAATATATACCTATTGACGTTTCGGAGGATTTAGTAAACAAAATCGAGGAAATTGCCTCTGAGGAGCTCGCCGAGGCAGTTAACATAAAAGAGAAGAAAAAAAGAAATTCAACAATTGAAGCTATTTTTAATAAGGTTAAAGAAAAGGTAGTATCTGAGTTTGAAGGTGAGGAATATATAGAGGAAAAAACAAAAGCGGCTTTTGAAGACGTTATAAAAAATATTGTTAGGGCAAAAATCATTAACACTGGCTTTAGGATAGATGGTAGAGGTTTGGACGATATAAGACCAATAACATGCGAAGTTGGAGTCCTGCCTCGTGCTCATGGTTCAGCTGTGTTCACGCGTGGTGAAACACAGGCACTGGCTGCAACAACATTAGGTTCAAAGGAAGATGCGCAAATAGTCGACGACGTTTCTGAAGAAGGATACGAGCGTTTTATGCTTCATTATAACTTCTTACCTTTTTCTACCGGGGAAGTTAGGAGACTTGGTCCTCCTGGGAGAAGAGAAATTGGTCATGGCAATTTAGCAAAAAGGGCTATAGAGCCTATGTTGCCAGAAGAAGACAACTTTCCTTACGCAATAAGGGTCGTTTCAGATATACTCGAATCGAACGGCTCAAGCTCGATGGCTACGGTGTGTGGTGCGACATTGTCCTTAATGGATGCGGGAGTGCCCATTAAAAAACCCGTAAGCGGTGTAGCTATGGGTCTAATCAAATATGAAGGTGGCTATGTTATTTTAACAGATATCTTGGGTGATGAAGACCACTATGGCGATATGGACTTCAAAGTTGCAGGAACAAAAGATGGCATAACAGCATTGCAAATGGACATCAAGATAACAGGTGTAGACGCCGCCCTATTAAAAGAAGCATTAGAAAAAGCTAAAAAAGCCAGATTCTTCATTCTCGACAAAATGCTTGCTACACTACCTGCGCCAAGACCTAACCTATCTAAATATGCCCCACAGATAAAAAGTTTGGTGATAGACCCAGATAAAATCAAAGACCTTATAGGCCCGGGTGGTAAAACTATCAAATCAATTATAGATAAAACCAACGTAAAAATAGATATCAACCCAGATGGAAAAGTAAATGTCTTCGGAAGTTTAGATTCAGACTTGGAGGAAGCTATCACAATAATAAAAGGAATTACTGCATCTTTAAAAGAGGGTGATATCATTGAAGGCGTTGTCACAAGAATCGAAAAATACGGGGCTTTTGTAAAAATATTGCCCAACAAAGAAGGATTATTACACATCTCTCAAATATCAAACAATAGAATAACAAACATCTCGGATGTCTTACACATTGGCGACAAGATAAAGGTAAAAATTTCCAATATAGATGAACTCGGCAGAATAGCACTTTCAAGAAAAAGCCTCCTCAACGAAAATCCCGATGAAGATAAAGATAAAGAGTAGGGATACTAAAAGCGTTTCCGTGGGCATATTTATGCCTGTGGGAAGCGCCTTTGAGTCCGACAATGAGAGGGGCCTTGCCCATTTTATAGAACATATGCTCTTCAAAGGAACAAAGAATCGCACCTACAAGGACATAGCTGCAGACATCGACAGGCTTGGCGGCTCGATAAACGCTTTTACATCGACAGAATATACGGTTTTTTATATAAGGGTTTTAAGTGACTTCTTAAAAGAGGGTTACGATGTGCTCTCAGATATCATAAGAAACTCACTGATAGACGAAAACGAACTCGAAAAGGAAAAAAGCGTTATAATAGAAGAGATAAACATGACATATGACAACCCCGATGAGGCTGTGTATGAGATCTTTATGGAGAAAGCCGTTGACGGAACTTACGGTAAGTCAACACTCGGCACAAAGGAGCATATAAAATCCTACAAAAGAGAAGACTTATTAAACTTTATGGGCAAGTGCTACAGACCCGAGAACATGGTCGTGTCCGTTGTTGGTGGCGATGTAGATGGATTTGACTTTACACTAAACGGTTTTTTCTTCGACGAACACAGAAAGGAAGATGGCAAAATCGAGCCTGTATTCTCTTTTAAGCCCGGATTGGATGTTGTTAAAAGGGACATAACACAAACAAATGTGATTGTTGGCTGCGAGTTGTTTAATATTTACGACGATAGAAAATACCCGGCATTTCTCCTCAACGATAGCTTTGGCGGTACAATGAGTTCGAGACTGTTTCAGTCTATAAGAGAGGAAAAATCGCTATGTTATAGCATTTACTCAAGCATTAAATTATACACAAAAGGTGGATTATTATTGGTTTCTGCCTCAACATCAAATGACAAAGCGCAAAAACTCTTGGATGCGATAAAGCAGGAATTCGCAAGGCTTAAGAAAGATGGCTTAACAAACAGGGAATTCGAAGATGCAAAAACTCATTTTTTGGGCTCCTACGCTTTGGGGTTGGAGTCAAACTTCTCTGTCATGTTAA
This sequence comes from Desulfurellales bacterium, assembly GCA_027008245.1. Classification (GTDB taxonomy): domain Bacteria; phylum Campylobacterota_A; class Desulfurellia; order Desulfurellales; family Hippeaceae; genus Hippea. The sequence continues at coordinate 33,715 of JALTCA010000107.1, read as the reverse complement.
AACAAGGTATGGATACGCTTCTTTACGGTGACTACGTCGACGAAAATGTAATAATGGAAAAAATTAAAAACGTAACTATGGGCGATATTCAACAGATAACAGACTTAATAGATCTGGATAAATTCCACGTTACGTGTTTAGGAAATATAGACGCTTTAAAGTGGTAGGTGGTTAATATGAAAAGGTATTTGATGACACCCGGTCCAACACCTGTGCCTGAAGAAGTAACCCTTTCAATGTCTAAACCCATTATCCATCACAGGACAGACGAATTTAAGGGTATTTTTAAAGAGACAGTGAAACTTGCAAAAAAAGTAATGCAGACCAAAAACGACGTTGTGATATTTGCATCAAGCGGATCTGGAGCAATGGAAGCCGCCGTTTCCAATGTTTTAAACGAAGGCGATAGGGCAATAACGGTCAACGCTGGTAAATTTGGTGAAAGATGGGGAAAAATTGTTAGAGCGTTTGGTGCAGAGGCAATTGAGCTAACCTACGAATACGGCGATTATGCAAAGGTCAAAGATATAGAAAATACCATAAAAAACAACAAAAACGTTAAGGCTGTATATATACAGGCATCTGAGACATCCACAGGAACCTTTCACCCCATCGATGAAATAGGCTTGATGTTAAAGGAAAAATACCCAGACGTTGTATTTGTTGTGGATGGTATAACGGCATACGGTGCAATTGACGTCAAAACGGACGATTGGAATATAGATATTGGTATCACCGGTTCGCAGAAGGCACTGATGCTCCCACCCGGCTTGGCTTTGCTTTCTGTTTCTGAAAAGGCAAAAAACGTTATTAGAAAAAACAAAAACAGGTACTTTTACTTTGATATACTGGGTGAAATAGAAGCAAAGGCAGGCAAATTCACACCGGCCGTTTCACTCGTTATAGGTTTAAACACATCACTGAAAATGATATTAGAAGAGGGTCTTGATAACGTCTTCAAAAGGCACGAAACATTGGCAAAGGCTACTCGAGAGGCTGTTGTTGCCCTGGGTTTGGAGCTTTTAAGCAAAAGACCAGCAAACTCCTTAACAGCCGCGAAATCTCCACAAAACATCAGTTCAACGGAGATTATTGCCAAAATGAAGGAGTATGGGATTGATATATCAAACGGTCAGGGTAGTTTAAAAGGAAAGATCTTCAGGATTGCCCACCTTGGCTACTTCTATAAGCCCGATATTCTGATGTGCATCTCTGTTTTGGAAATGGCACTAAAGAAGTTGGGCTACAGCGCCAATTTTGGTGAGGGCATAAAGCGGGCAATGGAGATATTTTTAGATGAATAGAATTCCGTCCGGCGTTGTACAGTTCTTTGAACCTATATCTTCCTTGAGAAGGGAAGCGGAAAACAGGATTTTAAAGCTGTTCAAAGAAAGGGGCTATCAGGAAATCATCACTCCGACGTTTGTCTATGAGGATAGTGTAAGCGAATTTCTATTTGAACCGTTAAAGAACAAACTATTTAAAATCATCGACCGCACAAGCGGGCAAACGATGATATTGAGGGCAGATATCACGCTTCAGATAACCCAAGCCGTTTTGCTTGGCGATTTCGACATGCCTATGCGTGTATGCTATTCACAGAACGTCTATCGTGATATAAAAGAGCACCAAGGACAAAAAAGAGAATTCAAACAAACGGGCGTCGAGCTGTTCGGTATAAAAGAGACTGATGCGGACAGAGAGGTCATATCGCTTGCTATTGACAGCACTAAACTCTTTGACTTGGAAAACCTGCACGTTAAAATCTCTGACACCTACATAATAGAAAACCTCATTAATGAATACAACTTAGACGATCAGAAGGCTGAAGAGTTGAGAAAACTCGTTTACGCAAAGAACCTGTCAGACATAAAAAAGGGCGACTTTCCGAAGGGGCTTAAAGAGAAAATTGAGCACCTAAACAGCTTGAGTGGTTTTTTGAAAGACAGCAAAGTGGATTTTGAGGCTTACAGGCTTGCGCGCGAAATAAAAGACAGCTACCCAGAGGTCGATGTGTTCTGCGATTTGTTCTATTGTGAACATCCCATGTACCATCATGGCATAACGTTTGAGGTGTACTCAGCCAATAAAAAGCTTGTTGTGGGTGGTAGATATGGAAACATAACAAAAAAATTAGGCAAATACATTCCCGCTACGGGGTTTGCCATCAATCTGGATGAGCTCGTTCAGTTTTTGTACGAAAGGAGTTTGAATAATGAATAGGCTTGTTTTAGGAAGCCAATGGGGTGATGAGGGAAAGGGCAAAATCGTTGATATATTAACAGAAGAGGCAGATGTAATTGTCAGATATCAGGGGGGAAGCAACGCCGGTCATACGGTCTGTGTTGGCGATAAAAAGTTTATTTTGCACTTAATTCCATCCGGCATACTGCACGAAGACAAAGTTTGTGTAATAGGAAATGGTGTTGTTATAGATCCAGAGAGTTTTATAGAGGAAAAGAAAACGCTTGAAAGTTTAGGTATAGATATTTCAAGTGAAAGATTGATGATTAGTGAGAAATCGCATCTTGTCATGCCGTACCATAAGGAGTTTGACGCAAGAAGGGAAACTGTTCTTGGTCAAAACAAGATTGGCACAACAAAAAGGGGTATAGGACCTGCGTATACAGACAAGCATGCACGTATCGGCATACGCGTGTGCGATTTGGAAAATAAAGACATACTTGCCAAAAAGATAAAAAACAATGTTGAAGAGATAAATAGGCTCTGCGAGCTTTATGGGATAGAGAAGTTCGACACAGAAGAAATAATCGAAAAGTACTCACGGTACGCCGAGGAACTAAAGCCACATATAAGAAACACCGTTTACTACCTAAACGGCGTATTCAAAAATAAGAGGAGAATACTATTTGAGGGCGCACAAGGTTCAATGTTAGATGTGGATTTTGGCACATATCCGTTTGTTACATCGTCAAACCCAACAGTTGGCGGAGCGTTTATAGGAACTGGCTTGCCCTACAAAGCCATTGACAGCGTTGTGGCTGTTGTTAAAGCCTACACAACAAGAGTTGGCAATGGTCCATTCCCCAGCGAGCTCGATGATGAAATGGGCAAACTCATAAGGGATAAAGGTGCAGAGTATGGTGCAACGACTGGCAGGCCAAGGCGATGCGGCTGGCTTGATCTGGTCGTCGTAAAGTATGCATGCATGATTAGCGGTGTAGATGAGCTGGCTTTAACAAAATTGGATGTTTTGGATGGACTGAAAGAAATAAAGGTATGCGTTGGATATGAGTACAATGGCAAAAAGATTGGCTACATACCGAGCCAATTAGAAGAGTACGAAAAGTGCAAACCACTTTACAAAACATTTGAGGGATGGGATAGCACAAAAGGAATAGGAGAATATAAAGATTTACCGGAGAACGCCAAAAGGTATATTGAATTTATAGAGAAATTCGTTGGTGTTAGGTTTAGTATCATCTCAACAGGGGCAAAAAGGGAAGAGACGATAAGGAGGTAAAGTCATGTGTATATTCTGTAAAATAGTAAGTGGTGAGATACCGGCAGATGTGGTGTATGAAGACGAGAAATACATGGCTTTTAAGGACATAAACCCAAAAGCGCCCATACACATATTGATCATACCCAAAGAACACATAGAAAAACTTGCCGACATAGATGATGCAAGCAGAAACGTAATTGGAGATATGGCCATTGTAGCGAACAAAGTGGCAAAACAGCTGGGAATTGACAAAACCGGCTACAGAATAGTCATAAACAATGGGCCAGATGCAGGACAAGAAGTTTATCATATACATATGCATTTATTAGGCGGCAAAAAGCTTATATTCGCATCTTAAAATGAAAATAGCCGTAATTCACGGGCCAAATCTAAATCTACTTGGCCTGAGGGAGCCATCGATATATGGAAAAAAAACTCTAAAAGATATAAACGAGCAGCTTTCTAACAAAGCCCTCGTTTTAGGTTGTGAAATAGAATTTTTTCAATCCAACTCAGAGGGTGAGATTGTGGATTATGTCCAACTACTTAAAGAAAGAAACTTTGACGGTTTAATTTTAAATGCTGCTGCATACACTCACACAAGTATAGCTATCAGGGACGCACTGCTCGCTATTGGCATACCGTTTATAGAAGTTCACATCTCAAACGTATTCAAAAGGGAAAGCTTCAGGCACAAATCATATCTTTCAAACATCGCTGTGGGTGTAATTTCAGGGTTTGGTTATATGGGCTATGAATATGCTTTAGACTTTTTGGTTAAGGCTCTAAGACAAGGCGAAACCCAATAAAATCGTTTCTCAAACCAGGCATGTAGTTGCTCCGCGCTGAGAGGCGAGTCCACCTTATATAGTTAAACCAACTACCACCACGAACTACCTTTGCAAGAGATTGATAAGGGTTTAAATACACAGGATCATGTGCATTTTTCATTAGACTATAAGCCTTCGAATAGTAGGTATCCAGACACCATTCGGCAGCATTGCCCAGCATATCGTAAAGTCCAAAATTGTTCGGTAAAAACTTACCAACCGGAGCAGTTCCAACATAACCATCGCTGCACGGAAAATGTCCTTTTTCAATTTTGTAGTTTTTTAGTTTCTCATAGGCGGTTATGTCGTAAAAATTACCGTATTTACACGCATCCTTTGGATCTTTCCAATACGTATCCCTATTCAAACCGCCACGCGCAGCATACTCCCACTCTGCCTCTGTCGGCAGTCTATAAACTTCACCTGTTTTTTTATTTATCCATTGTATATACTTTTGCGCTTCGTCCCAGGAAACATTTACAACCGGTTCATTTGGCTTATTTAAATCGTATAACTTTCCGCCGCCGCTATTGTGTGTTGAATCAAACATCCAGAACTGTTTATTTGTCACTTCGTATTTACCAATATAGAAACCGTGTACACAAACCTTGTGTCTCGGCTTTTCATCGCTTTTTGCATACTTATCTTTGGGGTTTGCTCCCATATAGAAACAACCACCGGGAATATAAACAAACTGCATGCCAAGAGAATTAGTATACTGCTGTGGTCTTACAAGCAAAGACCACTTTGAATCTTTGGGTATGCCATCAGGGAAATCTTTATATACATCCCAATATATTCTTTTGTTCTGACCAACTTTAACAAGCCCAATATCTCCCTGTAGTTGCAATTGTCTTGTAACGTATACCTTGCCTTTGATTTTAACCTCAACTCCAACCACGGCCTCTTCATTAGAATTACCAGTTAAATCATAGTAAAATACTAAATAGTTGCCATCCCATCTGACCTGAACATTTTGATATGCAAAACCAAAAGCATTAATCGAAAGCATAGTAAATAAAAAGACAAGTAAAATCTTTCTCATTTTCACCTCTACTTTAACATCGGATTAATAAAACAAATATTGAGTAGTCAAACGCAAATTACATGTTGTATATCTCGTAAAACCTTTCTCTGTTGCCCTTCTTTCTTTTCGCCTCGTACATAGCCATATCGGCTTTATAAAGAACCTTTTCGGAGTCATCTTCTTCATCCTTTGTGTAAATGAAAACACCCATACTCAAGCCAACAGATACATATTCACCGCTGCTCAACCCTACCGGTTCAACAACCGCTTTTTCTATCTTTTTAAAGATGATATCTAAGTTTTTTACATCCTTAACAGCCTCTAACAAAACTACAAATTCATCCCCACCAAACCGTGACACAAAGTCCGATTTTCTAACGGCATTTTTCAATCTTGAAGATATAACCCTTAATACTTCATCCCCCTTATCATGACCGTATTTATCATTTATTGGCTTAAAGCTATCCAAATCTATCAAACACACAGCCAAGATATCATTGCCTCTTTTTGTTCTCTCAATAGCCCTTTCTAATTCTTCCTCTAAAGCGTATCTATTGTATAAACCTGTAAGCTGGTCATGCACAGCCTGATGTTTAAGCTCTTCTTTCAATTTATGAGCATCTGTAGTATCAACAGCACTCCAAATAACCCCTTTCCTGTTAGGCAGAATTACCGTTGAACCCGTAACCTCAACCCAAATGATGTCTCCATTTTTACTTTTAAGACAATATTCCAACGTACTTATCTCTACTTCACCTTTAACTACCCTTTCAAAAATATTTGCAAACTTTTCATAGTGATGCTGACTTACATGTATAACTGATGCATTTTTACCTACTATATCCTTCTTTTCATAGCCTGTAGCTTTCAAAAAGGCTGGATTGGCATCTAAAATAGTCCTTTCTCCATCCACAATCAGCATCATAGCAGGATTATTTTCATATAACGCTCTATGGTAAGAAAGGGAATTTTCAAGATTCTTTCTCGCAGTTCTAAGTTCTTCTTCTACTCTTTTTTGTTTCGTTATATCTATAAAATAATGCAAACAAACATCTTTTGATAAAGGCACCCACCAAGATTCCCAATAATTACCGGAAACAAAGGCTTCTGTATTCATTGGAATTTGTTCTTCTAAGGCCTCCTCCAATTTACAGAAACTACATTTCATGCTTTCAGTGACAATGCCCTTTTCATAAAGTTTCCTTTCATCATAGCTCGAAGTCTCTCCATTCCAAAAACCCTTCCAGCAAACCTCACCTATTCTAAGACCGAAAAGGCTTTCAGAGGCACTATTTTGAAAGAGTATTTTTCTTTTCTTACTTATTAACATAACAGGCATATGAAATTTATTTATAATCTCTTTCCAATAATCCAAGTTTTCCTTCGCGCACACAGCTTATAAAAATCCCTAAAAAACCCCGCTTAGGTAGTAATGATACAACATATATTATCAAAAATCCACAAAAATAAGCCCATTTTTGTTTTAATTTAGAAAATACTCTCAATTAAACTTGATTTATTTTAAAATTTGATATATTGTTCATAATAGTGAAAATAATTAAACAGGAGGTGTGCTATGCGTAACACAATAGCTAAAGTACCTTTTCCATTTAACGAACCCATTTATTCTTATGCACCAGGGACAGAAGAAAGGGTAAAACTCAAGGAAGCTATAAAGGAAATCAAATCCAAACAAATAGAAATACCTTTGATTATTGGTGGCGAAGAGATAAAAACAGGGAAAACACAAGAAATAATAGAACCGCACAACACAAAATCTGTGCTCGGAGTATTTCACAAACCTACAGAAAAAGAAGTAAGAATGGCAATTGAAGCAGCCCTTAATGCACAGAAAAAGTGGAGAGAATATGATTGGATAGATAGGGCAGCCATATTTATGAAAGCCGCAGAACTTTTGAGCAAGAAATACAGGTTTTTAATCAATGCAGCAACAATGTTAACAATGAGTAAAAACGCATTTCAAGCGGAGATTGATTCAGCATGTGAACTAATAGATTTTTTGAGATTCAATGTTTACTACATGCAAAAAATTTACGAAGACCAGCCGCTTCACTCCCCATACGGCACTTGGAATATCATGCAGTACAGACCATTGGAAGGCTTTATCTTTGCAGTACCTCCGTTTAACTTCGTCTCCATTTCCGGAAATCTACCAACTGCTCCTGCTATTATGGGTAATGTTGTTGTATGGAAACCGGCTGCAAATAGTGTTTACGCACCTTATATCTTTATGAAAGCTTTGCAAGAAGCTGGACTACCCGATGGTGTTATCAATTTTCTACCTGGTGATGGTCCTGATGTAGGTCCGCATATATTCTCATCGGAACACTTTGCAGGATTGCATTTTACCGGCAGCGTAAAGACATTCCAATGGATGTGGAAAACCATAGGAGACAACATAACAAAGTACAAAACATATCCAAGAATTGTTGGAGAAACAGGCGGTAAAGACTATATATTTGTTCATAAATCAGCAAATAGAAAAAAACTCATAACAGCAATCGTAAGAGGAGCTTATGAATACCAGGGTCAAAAGTGCTCGGCCGTCTCAAGGGTATATATGCCAAAAAGCATGTGGAACGAAATAAAAGACGAATTATTTGCGGAAATCGATAAAATTAAAATGGGGTCTCCTGAAGATTTTACAAACTTCATGAACGCCGTAATAGACAGAAAAGCCTTCGACAAAATAGTCAACTATATAGAGTATGCAAAATCCGCTTCAGATGCAAAGATAATAAAAGGAGGCGAGTATGACGATTCTTTAGGATATTTTGTAAAGCCAACTGTAATTTTAACTGAAAATCCCCATTTCAAAACCATGGAGGAAGAAATTTTTGGTCCTGTAGTCACAATATATCCTTACGACGATGACAAATACATTGAGACACTTTACCTATGTGACGAGACAAGTCCATACGGCCTAACAGGTTCTATCTTCAGCGAAGACAGGGATGCAACAAGGATAGCAATTGACATACTTGAAAACAGTGCAGGAAACTTCTACATCAACGATAAACCAACAGGCGCCGTTGTAGGTCAGCAGCCATTCGGTGGCTCAAGGGCAAGTGGGACAAATGATAAAGCTGGAAGTCATTTGAACCTGTTGAGATGGGTAACAACAAGAGCAATCAAAGAAAACTTCTTAGCTCCAGAAAACTTTGAATATCCATTTATGAAAGAGGAGTAAAAATGATGTCAATCTTTAATAAAAGCGTTAGTATGTTTATAGATAAAGTTCCATCGGGCGCTATTGCGCCCTTTGCAAAAAGATATATTGCAGGCCCTGAACTAGCAGACGCAGTAAGTTTAACAAAAAAGTTAAATTCCCAAGGAGCTATGGCAACAATCGATGTGTTGGGAGAGTTTGTAAACACGAAAGAAGAAACGATTTACTATAGAAACTTGGCCATAAAGGTACTTGAAGAGATAGACAAAAACAAGCTTGATGCCAATCTATCTTTAAAACTCACACAAATGGGCCTAAAGCTATCAAAAGAACTGTGTTTAGACAATATTGAGAAGATTTTTGAACGTGCCAAGGAGTTAGACATATTTGTCAGGATCGATATGGAAGATTCTACCTGCACAGACGACACGTTAGAAATCTACAGAAATTACAGAGACAAATATAACATCGGAACGGTTTTGCAAGCTTACATGAGAAGAACTGTCGACGATATAAACAACCTATCCGATGGAAGACTGAATTTTAGGCTGTGCAAAGGTATATACGACGAACCAAGGGAAATCGCATACAAGGAAAAAGACATAGTAAGAAGCAACTATATATGGTGCTTAGAGGAGCTGTTGAGCAAAAAAGCCTACGTGGGCGTTGCTACGCACGATGAGTACCTGGTTTTCCATGCGGAAAGGCTACTTAAAAAGTACGGATACAAGCGAGATGAATATGAGTTCCAAATGCTGCTTGGCGTTGATGAGCAGTTGCGCTTAATTATCATAAATAAGGGACACAAATTAAGGGTTTATGTACCATTCGGTAAGGATTGGTTGCCCTATTCTATCAGAAGACTTAAAGAGAATCCAAACATCATGAAATCAGCCATAGAAGGATACATAAAAAAATATCAAGGATAGCCTTGCCTTACGGCGGGGTTATCCCCTTTTCATAGATTCTGTAGGTCTTGTAGTGTTCGGCGCCCATTTTTAAAATGGGTTTATTGATGGCGTCGTTATCCTCTAACGTCCAAGAGAGTTCTCCACCCCTTCCGCCACGCTTTTCAACCACTTCAAAGCTTTTTATGTAAAGTAGCAAGTCTACACCCATCTTTCTGCATTCTGGTAAAACACCGAGCGTAATCAACCTATAGTTGTCTATTTTTTTCATCTTATAAAGTGCCTTTAAAGCATTGAATGGCGTGATCTTTCCACCTAAGCCCTTGAGTGCTTGGTTAAAATCTGGCACTATTGCCGAAAAGCCGCAGGGTTTTCCTTCCTTGTAGGCAAATATTACAAGCTCCTCAGGCACCATCGTCTTGAAATCCTCAACACCATACCTAAACTCCTCATAAGTCGGTGGCACAAAGCCCCAATTGTCCTTCCACGCTTCGCAATATAAATAGTGAATTGTCTTCACATCATCTTCAAAATTCTTACGCGAAAACTGTTTGAGCTCAATACCGAACTTTTTCTGGACATAATTTGCAAGTTTTATTAATTTTTCCTTTGGTTTATTAGCAGTTGTTAAATAGAAGGCATACAAATCTTTGACTTTTTTAAAACCATACCCTTCTATCAAATCCATGTAGTAAGCTTTATTATACGGCATCATAAAAACGGGCTCTTGAAAAAAACCTTTAATAAGCAGCCCACTGATATCATTCATCGATGGGCTTATTGGACCCCTAATTACATTGAGTCCGTTCTTGTATAAAAACCCTTCAGCCTTTTCAAAAAGCAAAGATGCCACATCCCTATCGTTAGTACATTCAAAAAAACCAAAGAAACCAACCTTATCATTATGGAATTCATTGTGACGTCTATTGACAATCGCTGCTACCTTGCCAACAGGTTTATCATTTTCAAAAGCGACAAACAAAGCTCTTTTAGCGTACCTATAGAACGGATTATGTTTGTCATCTATCATCTTTTTTTCTTCATCAATCAAAGACTGAACATATAACAAATCATCTTTGTAAAGGGTGGGAGTAATTTTCACGAAAAGGTCGAGATTGTCCGTTTGCTCAACGCATATCATATTACGCCCAATTCTTTACCCACCTTGTAAAGCTTGTCCAAAGCAAAGTCTATCTGTTCAAATGTGTGTGTTGCCATGAGGCTTAATCTAATCAAAGCTTTATTTGGTGGAACAGCGGGTGATACAACGGGATTGACAAACAAACCCTCGTCAAATAGCATGCGCCTCATTTTTAGAACCCTTTCATCTTCCCCAACAACTAACGGAATAATAGGTGTACAGCTAGTTCCTATGTCATAACCCATCTCTTGAACACCTTTTCTCATTCTATCAGTGTTTGCCCAAAGTTTCTCTATTAATTCAGGTTCATTTTCCATGATATCAAGGGCAGCCAAAACTGTGGCAGTTGAGGCAGGGGTTATACTTGCAGAAAAAATCAGACTCCTTGCAAAATGCCTCAAATAATCAATAACCTCTTTGTCGGCAGCCAAAAAACCACCGAGTGAGGCAAAGGATTTGCTGAAAGTACCCATAATAACATCAACTTCGTTTTCCAAACCGAAGTGGTTTGCCGTACCTCTCCCATTTTTTCCCAAAACGCCAAACGAGTGGGCATCATCCACCATTAGTCGGGCATTGTATTTTTCCTTTAGCTTAACCATTTCCGGCAAATTGGCTATATCCCCATCCATACTATATACGCCATCAACAACGATAAGCTTTCCAATATCAAGCTCAAGAGAGCTTAAAACCTTTTCTAAAGATTCCATATCGTTATGCAGAAATCTCTTCACCGTTCCAAAAGACAACCTTGAACCATCAACAATACTCGCATGATCTGATTTATCCAAAATCACATATTCACCCTTGCCAACAAGACCCGCTATGGCTCCCAGATTGGCCTGAAAACCTGTGCTAAAAAGTATTGCATCTTCTTTATTAACAAAAGCCGCAAGTCTTTCTTCCAACTCCTCGTGTATATCAAGAGTGCCATTTAAAAACCTTGAGCCTGCGCAACCCGTCCCATATTTATCTATAGCCCTTTTAGCAGCTTCTTTTACTTTCGGGTGAACAGTTAGACCAAGATAGCTGTTTGAACCAAGCATTAAAACCTTTTTCCCATTTATAATAACTTCTGTATCTTGTTCCGAAGAAATTGGCTGAAAATAGGGATACAAACCCGCTTGCCTTGTTTCCTCTGCTGTCTTAAAGCCATAGCATTTATCAAAAAGATCCATCATGCCTCTCCTCATTAAGTGATTTTACCTTCTATAAAAATTTTCCTTTTTTGTCAAGAACGACAAATTTTAACTAGAACCTAATTCAATCTGCCTTGAATATATAGCCCTGTGAACCTTCGCGTCCTCAGATTCGTTTAAACCAAAAAACTCAAATCTTATAGTGTAAATACCTCCATCATCCACAATATCAGAAACAACAGCAGGTATAGAAATTGTCTCATTCTTGGGTTTAATTTTTATCAATACCGTATCACCTATAGAAAAAGTAGCATCTTTAGATTTTGCAAGTAGGGATTTTGTACCGAACACATTTGTTCTCATTCTTATAATCTTATTTACGCTTTTTAGCGAAGTTCCTTGGGAAAGTTTTAAGGGCACAACCAACATATCTAACTCCCAGTACACCTCCAAAGGTCTATCTTCAACATCTTTTTCATCTAAAATCAAAAGATTAACTATGTCATCTGTTGAACTAAGAACCTCAGCCACTATATCAATAATTTTTGATATTGCCGGCACTTGGACTCTAACTCTGTCTTTAAATTCCAACTTCCTACCTTCAGGCGTTGATAGGCTTACTCCCAAATTATTACCTGCTGAATATTCAACAACCCCCTTAATCAAATTCAAATCTTTATTTTTATAAAACAGCAAAATCACTGGTTTGCCGCTCATAACACCCTTAAAATCTATCTCCCTGTCGTAAAGCCTCTTAACCATGGGTATAGCCATATCAACCAATTTACTATCAAACGCCTTATCCTTAAGTTCCTTCAAAAAATGAACAATTTGTTCTACGCTTAACCCAGGTCTGTCGGGCCTATCTGTGTGTAAACCATCTATAAATTCGCAAATGCTTAACACTTTGGACTCAATTGAAATACTATCACCCTTAATCCCATAGTAACCTTTGCCATCTTCTCGTTCATGATGATAAATAGCGATATTAACAATGTCTTCCATAAATGGATTATGTAAAAAAATCTGTCTCAGGTTGGTTGTATGACTCTTAACAAGTTCAAGTTCTTCCTCTGTTAGCTTATTTTTTTTATCCAAAATATCATTCGGTATCCAAATCTCACCAATATCATGTATCAAAGATGCATAATAAATATCTCTTATTTTACTATCACACAATCCCAAAGATTTAGCTAACGTAACAGAAAGGTCAGCCACTCTGAATGAGTGATAAAATGTTCTCGGCCTTATTGCTTTAATCAAATTTAACATATTGAGACAGGCAAACTTTCTCGAAACATCTTTTAAAACATTCAAATATACTTTAGGTAGAGTAAAGCTTAATTCGTTTATCAAAAGGTCTATCTGACTCTTCACATCATCTGTTAAAAAAGGAAGTTCTATTAATAACTCAACAAAAGCCATCGGCTCATTACCTACATAAATTTTCTTAACAAAAAGAGAACAGCCTTGCTTAAAACCTTCATATAAAAATGGATAATTACTCTTTATCTCACCATTTATTTCAAATTCATCTTTCTCTTTCAATATCCTTCCAAAATGTTCTGTAACAAACAACTTTAGCCCTTCAAATTCAACAATTTCCCCTTTTTCTGAATCCATACTCATATATGAAAAAAGTTGGTTATCATTTAGAAAGAAAAACAAGTTCAACCTACATCTATACTCTATGTTTTTTATACCTCTGAATATCGCATCTTTAACTATTAATGAAACCTCCATTCTATTTTACATTATAGTTTAAAAATATCTAACATACAAGTTTGTTATTTATTTAAAACCAACTTTCAATATATAAAAATTTATTTGATTTAAGAGAAAAAATGCTTATAATGAATTGAAGAGAAGAGTAAATAAAAATCTAATTTTTTAAGGAGGTGTTGTATGAGGCGCAAGGGGTTGGTTGGATTGTTAGCCTTCGTAGTTGCTGTACTATTTTCAGTATCTGCATTTGCAAGTGGTTTCATTAAAATTGGTGTTCAAGCCCCAATCACGGGTAAGTTTGCAAGCGAAGGTCAATCCATTGACAAATCAGTTAGGTTAATCGCAAAACAGGTTAACAAAAAAGGTGGAATCTTGGGTAAGAAAATTAAAGTTGTTACTTGCGACGATGAGGGTAAAGCTGTTAAAGCTGCAATATGTGCAAGAAAACTCATAGATGCAGGCGTCATCGCGGTTATTGGTTCTTACACATCCACATGCGCAGAGGCTGCAGAGCCAATCTACTACAGAGCTGGTGTTCTTCAAACATCCGACGGTACGAGCGATACGCTTGTAAAGCACGGCTATTGGACATTCTTCAGAAACTCATCTCCAAACTCAGCAGAGGCAAAGTTCACAGCCGAGTTTTTCTTGAAAAAGCAAAATTATAAAAGGATAGCTGTGATTTCTGATTATTCCACTTTCTCAACAAACCTTGCAAAAGCCGTTATAGATGATCTAAAAAAGATGGGTGGAAATATTGTTTATTACGGCAAAATCACATCCGGTGCACAGAACTTCACACCTATCTTAACAAAGATTAAATCCTACAATCCAGACGTAATCTATTTTAGCGGCTACTACACAGACGGTGGTTTAATTAGGGCCCAGATGGTTCAGTTGGGTATTAAGGCAGACTTCGTAGGAGGAGACTCAAACGATAACCCAGAGTTCTTGAAGCTTGCAGGTAAGGCTGCTGTTGGTGCATACCTTGTAAATGTTCCTCTACCACAAATGTTGCCATATCCAGAAGCAAAGGAATTCTTAAAAGCATATAGGGAAACCTACCATGAGAATCCAGCAAGCATTTGGACACTTTTCAATGTCGATGGTCTAAGGGTAATTCTATATGCAATACAACAAACAAAATCTTTGAATACAAAGAAAATTGCTCATTACTTACACTATGAACTCAAAGGATTCCCAGGTATTACAGGACCTATAAGTTTTGCACCAAACGGCGAAAGAATCGGAAGTGCTTACATGGCATATAGAATTGGTTCTGATCTAAAATACAACATAGTTTACAAAGAGAAATAAAAGAGGAACACCATGGAGATTTTCTTTCAGCAGCTTGTCAACGGTTTAACTATTGGGAGCATCTACGCACTTGTAGCACTCGGCTACACCATGGTTTATGGAGTATTAAAACTTATAAACTTCGCTCATGGCGACCTGGTCGCCTTGAGCGCCTATATTGGACTTGTAATAGTCATGCAATTAATGGGAGCTTTATCTCCAGTTTTGCTTATAATCGCAACATTCATAATAACAATGATACTAACAGCTGTAGGAGGAGTAATATTAGAAAGAACAGCTTATAGACCCTTAAGGAAAGCACCAAGACTTAGCGCTGTGGTTTCGGCTTTAGGCGCATCAATGATTATAGAAAACGGCATTATGCTTATTTGGGGTCCTATGCCAAGAATCTTTCCAGCAAGCGTCGTGCCGAACGCTAATTTCAACATTCATGGTGTTTATATAAGCCTGATGCAGATCTTAGTATTGGTCATTTCCTTTGCTCTAATGGTGTCTCTATATTTGTTTGTCAACAGAACAAAATTGGGCACTGCTATGAGAGCATGCGCAATAGACCAAGACGCAGCAAGACTCATGGGCATAGATGTCGACAAAGTTATAGTAACAACATTCGTTATTGGCTCAGCCTTAGGTGCTGTGGGTGGCTTATTCATAGGCATGTACTACAGGGGTATCTACTTCAACATGGGCTGGATTTATGGCCTAAACGCGTTCGTTGCCGCAATTATCGGAGGGATTGGGAATATACCAGGAGCAATGCTTGGTGGAATGTTGCTCGGCATATTTAACGCTTTTATAGCAGGTTATGTTTCTAGCAGTTGGTCATTAGCTTTAACATATGTCTTATTAATCGTTATCATGATTCTTAGGCCCACAGGAATCTTGGGCGAAAGGGTTGCGGAGAAAGTATGATGAATACAAAAAACGCTATATACTATGGTATTTTCCTTGTTTCTTTAATCATCTTGCCTTTCTTTCTGAATTCTGATTGGGTATCTGTAATGACAACGTTCCTCATATATTCCGTCGTCTCCCTAAGTCAAGACATAGTCTTGGGCAGGGCGGGCATGTTTGATATGGGTCATGCCATATTTTTCGGCCTCGGAGCATATTCTACGGCAATCTTAAATATGGTATACGGTTGGCCTATACTTGCAACTGTGCCTGTGGCTATAATACTACCCATCATTGCAAGCGTACTCCTTGCGGCACCCATTATTCACTTAAGGGGCGATTATCTCCTTGTTACAACCATCGGATTTAATATCGTATTTACACAAGCTTTAAAGAACAACGTTTTTGGTATAACTGGTGGCCCTAATGGTATTTTTGGTGTTGAGCCACTCAAGATATTGAGTTTTACGTTTTCATCCCAGCTTTCAATCTACTATTTAGCTTTCTTTATTCTCCTATTGACACTCATCACCATACACAATTTAGAAACAAGTAAGCCTGGAAGAGCGCTTCACTACCTAAACTTAGACTCACTTGCAAGTGAGTGTATTGGCATAAACACAAAATTCTATAGACTCTATTCATTTGCTTTATCTGCAGCTTTAGCTGGACTTGCGGGTGTTGTGTTTACTCTCCAGTTTTCAGCTGTCAGTCCAGATGCATTTAATTTTATACAATCCGTTCTATTCTTCACAATTGTATTAGTTGGCGGGCCGTCATCTATACCCGGGGTTCTTTTGGGCACATTTTTTATGTTCGTCGTACCAGAAATATTTAGGCAATTCGCAGAGGCAAGGTATTTAGTGTTTGGCGTTGCCATGATACTCATTATGATTTGGAGACCAAAAGGCATATGGCCTGTCAAGTTTGGCAGAATACCAAACTACTTAACCAAGGAATAGGAAAATGGTTTTATTAGAATTAGATAATGTAACAAAGATTTTTGGAGGCTTGGTAGCTGTAGATTCGCTTTCCATCTCCATTGAAAAGGGCATGATTTATGGAATAATAGGTCCAAATGGCGCTGGAAAAACAACCGTTTTTAATTGCATAACAGGTGTTTATAAGCCTGAAAAAGGGAAAATCATCTTTAGAGGAAAAGATATAACAGGTTTTTCATCCCACAAGATAGCTAATATGGGAATAACAAGAACATTTCAAACAATAAGACTGTTTAGTGAAATGAGCGTTGCAGAAAATATTATGTCCGGCAGGCATTTTAAAAGTAGGCAGAAGTGGTGGCATGGAATAATACACACGCCATTTTATTATAAAGACGAAAAAGAAAATTGGCTCAAGGTTAAAGAATACATGGAGATATTCGGTTTAACACATATTGCAAAAATGACTGCTGGTAGCCAACCATATGGGGTTCAAAGAAAAATAGAAATGGCGAGAGCTTTGGCTACAGAACCTGAACTTTTAATCCTTGACGAACCTGCTGCTGGACTAAACGACAAAGAAAGACTTGAACTTGTAGACACCATAAGGAAAATCAGAGATATGGGTGTTACAATACTCTTGATAGAACACAACATGGACCTCGTAATGAATATAACAGAGTACATAAGTGTTTTAAATTTTGGCAAAAAGATAGCAGAAGGCAAACCAGAAGAGATTCAAAACAATCCAGTAGTTATAGAAGCCTACCTGGGTAAAGAGGAAGAAGATGAATAAAGAAAAACTATTGGTAGTTGATAATTTAGTTGTAGCATACGGTAGCATAGAAGCAGTTAAAGGCATATCATTCGTTGTGCACAAAGGCGAGTTAGTAACTATTTTAGGTGCAAACGGTGCTGGCAAAACAACGACAATGCGCACCATAAGCGGTCTTATTAAAGCCAAATCTGGAAGCATAAAGTATAAAGACAAGGAACTAACAAACCTACCAGCACACAAAATAGTTGGATTGGGTATAAGCCAATCTCCAGAAGGCAGAAGGGTGTTTGGCACACTAACTGTTGAAGAAAATCTTGTTCTTGGTGCATACACAAAGACAAAAGTTAATACAAAAATTTTAGATTGGATTTATCAACTCTTTCCGAGATTAAAGGAAAGAAGAACTCAACTTGCAGGCACACTATCCGGCGGTGAGCAGCAGATGCTAGCCATAGGAAGAGCTTTAATGAGCGAGCCAGAGATGTTACTTTTAGACGAACCAAGCTTAGGTTTAGCACCTGTTCTCGTTAAAACAATATTTGAGACCATAAAACAGATAAAGGAAAACGGCGTTACCGTTTTGCTAGTTGAACAAAACGCCAAGGCAGCCTTAAAGCTTGCAGACAGGGGTTATGTCTTAGAAGTCGGTAAAATCGTCATGGAAGGCACATCCCAAGAGCTAATGTCTTCACCTAAAATTCAAGAAGCCTACTTAGGAAAGAAAAAAGATTAAACAATAAAGGGGGTCTTAAAAAAGCCCCCTACTTTAAAAACTAAACTGTCAAGTCTACATTTAACATATTAGGGTTGACATTAAGGTTTTGTGCTAAAAGCAGAGTAATTTCTGTATAGAGTCTCAGCTTCTTCTGTTGTAGCTCTAATTTTCTATTCTCTACACTTTTTATTTTTTGCTCTATTAAGGTCTTGTTTGCATTTCCTTTAAGAGTTTTAAGTAGTGTATCCAGCTCTAGCTGCTTTCTGTCGTATTGATGAATCCTTTTGTCAATCTCACTGCCTAAATTGCCTTTTATGGCCTGTTCTTTATCCTTCTTTGGACAATAAGTTGTAACAGAGGACATACCACTTGTGGCAGCTAAATACATTCCGTTCTGCCGTAAGTTTAAATACAAATCCTTAGCTATAACATAACAACCTTTCTTTGCAGCTTCAGACTCAAATCTCAGTATATTCGATGATTCATGAGAAGATACATGGGCAACAGACGTGCCTGCGGTAGCTGGTGCAGAGCTACCCCATTCTCCCGGATCAAGCTTATAGTACAATATAGGGTTAGCGGCAGCACTATTTACATTCATGCCGCCCTCCCTTGCTAACTTATTTTAGCACCAGGTTTAACAGGTTTTTCAACTGTAAGTAACGCCAAACTTTCTCCATCTTTTGCAGCAAGCAACATACCGTTTGACTCTATCCCCATTAATTTAGCCGGCTTCAAATTAGCTACAACGATTATATATCTACCTACCAGTTCCTCTGGCTTGTAATGTTCTTTTAAACCAGCTACCAACGTTCTAGGTTTTTCTTCACCTACATCTATTTTCAATCTAATCAATTTTCTCGATTTTTCAATACCCTCGGCTTCTAAGACTTTAGCGACCCTCAAGTCTACGTTCAAAAATTCATCTATTGGTATTCTTTTCTCTTGCTTCTCTTCTCTATCTTTATTTTCATACTCAATTCTCTCAAAGAGCATGTCCTTCCTTGCCACCTTAGCTTGTTCTACATTATAGAAATCCAAGAAAAATTCCATTGTATGACTGCCTATATCACTTAAACCCAACATATTCATGATTTTCTCAGAAGAATCTGGTAAAAACGGTGATATAATGCCTGCTACAAACTTTAAAGCTGAAAATAAGTTATATAGAACTTCGTTTAATTGTGCAGTTTTGCCTAACTTATTCAACGTCCACGGTTCTTTTTCTGTAATATATTTGTTTACCGCCCTAATATATTCAAAAATATCAATCAAAGCTTCATCAAATCTAAAAAGACTCATATGCTCTGAGAGTTTATCGTATGTACTTTTAGCGAGTTTTGAAAGACTGTCGTCCTCAACTGTTATAGGCATGTTTACCAAGCCATCTGAGTATTTTTCCATCATCGTCAAGCTTCTATTAACTAAATTGCCGAAATCATTTACAAGTTCAGAGTTTATTCTCTCAATTAGCTCCTTCTCAGAAAAATCACCATCAAGCCCAAAAGGTACATTTCTTAAGAGAAAATATCTGTAGGCATCTCTCGGGTATTTCTGTATCATTTCATTCGGGTCAACAACGTTTCCTAAAGACTTGCTCATCTTTTTGCCATCGACCGTCCACCATCCATGGGCAACAACATGTTTAGGCAATGGAAGTTCTAAGCTCATAAGAAAAGCTGGCCAATAGACTGCATGGAATCTTAGTATGTCCTTTCCAACAAAATGCACGTCAGCAGGCCAAATCTCTTCAAAATCACCACTCCTACAACCAATTGCACTTAGGTAATTGAGCAGTGCATCGAACCATACATAGATTACATGTTTATCGTCAAATGGAACAGGTATTCCCCAATCAAATGACGTTCTTGTTATACTTAAATCTTTTAATCCACCCTTAACAAAGCTTATTATTTCATTGTATCTTGTCTGTGGAATGACAAAATCAGGATGCTCTTCGTAAAATTTTAGTAACTTATCCTCATAAGCAGATAGTTTAAAAAAGTAACTCTCCTCTTTAACTAAATCGAGTTTTCTACCGCATATCGGGCAAACCTTATCGTCTCCTATCTCTATTTCCGAATAATAACTCTCGCATGGTATACAATACCACCCTTCATACTCACCTTTGTAAATATCACCTTTTTTGTAAATATACTCAAATGCCTCTTGAACACATTTTATGTGATAATCATCTGTTGTCCTTACAAAGAAATCGTTGGTTATATCAAGCTTTTTCCAAAGCCTCTTAAAATTTCCAACAACTTTATCCGCAAGTTCCTGAGGAGTCAAATTTACGCTTTTTGCAGCCTTTTGAATCTTCTGACCATGTTCATCTGTTCCTGTTAAAAAGAATACCTTCTCACCCAACAATCTCTTATACCTTGCCAATGTATCCGCCGCTAATGTTGTATAAGAATGCCCAATATGAGGAACATCATTCACATAGTAAATTGGCGTAGTTATATAGTATTTTTTCATCCTGCCACCTCTTCTTGTTTTTCTTCTTCTGGTAAACTCAAAACTTCAACATCCGACACAGAAACCTCAACCATTAAACCTTCTCCTGTTCTTAAAATGATCGTTTTCTTTATTGGATTAATATATACGACCCTTCCCTCTACATCCCCAGCCTTAGCTAAAGAATCCATAGGCGGGGCAGTATTTAAAAACTCCTCATACAGTTCATGTTCGAACCATAAGCAGCACATAAGCCTACCACAAGCACCTGAAATCTTTTTAACGTTTATATTTAAATTTTGCTGTTTTGTCATCTTCATAGAAACAGGATTAAAAGCACGCAAAAAACGTGAACAGCACAGCTCGTCGCCGCATAAACCCAAGCCACCAATTATACGTGCCTCATCTCTAACGCCAATTTGCCTCATTTCTATTCTCACTTTAAAAATCGATGCGAGTTTTTTTACTAACCCCCTAAAATCCACCCGTGTAGGTGATGTAAAGTAAAAAACGATTTTCTTTCTATCCATCATATATTCAACTTTTACTAACTTCATATTCAATTCAAACAGTTGTATTTCTTTCCTACAAACGTCAAACGCTTCTTTTTCAAATTCTTTGTTTTCTTCATATACCTTCAAGTCTTCTTCTGTGGCCTTTCTTATAATCTCAGGAATCTCCTCATAAGTATCAATATCTTTGATTTTTACAACTCTACCTAATCCAACGCCGCGCTCATATTCTGCTATTACTCTGTCGCCAGCCTTCAAATCCTCTTTAAATCTATAGGGGTAGAGCTGACCAACCTTCATAAATTCCACTATTGCTATCTTCATCTCAATCCTCTATCACAGAAAAAATATTTGCAACAAGCAAACGTTCGTTTAAATTATATTCCCTTGCACTCTTAAAAAAATCCATAAGCTTTTTAGCTTTCTCAAGTTGAGCCCTTTTAGAGTAATAATCAGTCAAAAACTCCAACAGCTCCAGTATAGCAGCTTTGCCAGATAAAGAAAATAGAAACTTAACAATTGAGGCCTTATCACCCTTATCCAGTGCTTTAACGAACAGTTCATCCACATAAAATTTTTTGTCTAAATATATAACTTGGGCTCTTGAATAAATAGTGTCCAACAGATTATTGGTTTTATAAAAAGCAAAGTACACTCCGTCACTGGTTTCCTCGGTCAATTTAAGGAGTGCATTTTGAGCATCAAAGCTTAAATCTCCGATAACAAAGGCAATCTTTTCGTCCTTTTCTATCTCTGCTTCGTCTTTTATCTCCCTAACATCATCAATCTTTAAAAAATCATAAATAACGATATTTTCTTCTGCTACACCCAAACCTAAAATAAACTCCAAAACTTGACTCTTGTCTGCATTCTCAAAAATAAAGGTTGAGAATTTAGCAAATACGTTTTCAGAATTCATTAATCACCTAAAAGCCTCTCCCATATCTTTAAAACATTTTCAAACACTTCTTCTCTATCTCTTTCCCCATTTATCAAAAAAAAGTTGCTTTCTTTCTTACAAAGTTCTACATAACCATTTCTTACTCGCATAAAAAAATTATCTCCTTTAGATTCAATGGCATCAAGATTTTTAACCCTATTTTTCATGGTCTCTAAACTTATATCAAAATAAAACACAACGTCTGGTTTCAATCCTTCAGTTGAAAACAGATTCAGTTTCTCTAAAAATTCCAAATCCAATCCTTCACCATACCCTTGATAAGCTACCGTTGAATACATGCTCCTGTCGCTTACAACAATACTACCTTTTCCCATTTCATTCCTAATGCTCGCAATATTTAGGGACCTGTCGGCTAAAAATAAAAACAGCTCTGTTTTACTTGGCCATCTTTCTTTCAACAGTAAATCTCTGATTTTACCACTTGACCCTCCGGGTTCTTTCGTAAAATAAACACAAAAGCCCTCTTTCTCAAGGTAGTTGACAAAAAATTGCGCCTGTGTTGTTTTGCCGCACCCATCTATACCTTCAAAAGCAATGTATTTAAATAAGTTCTTTGGTTTTTTTGGGAGCATAAATAGCCTTCCCTATTATTTTAATCATGTCGCTCCAGCCCGTACTTTCATCTATCTTTGCGTCTGCAACAGGTTGCATTCTTGAATCAAGCATATCAATCAAATGCAAAAGAACAGCCTCCTTTGTTTTTGGCTTCTTCGGAGACCCATACTCGTACTCGCCATGATGACTCAATATACAATGCAAAAGGTTTAATTTCGTCTCCTCCTTAAGTAAATTCAGTTTCTCTATTTTATTCTGTATAATAGTGTATCCAATTATTATATGACCCAATAACTTACCCTCGGTAGTGTAATTAAAAGTGACAGGGTCGAGCTCGTAAACTTTACCTATATCATGTAGAAGCGCCGCGGTAACGAGGAGATCTCCGTCTACATCACTATAGTTTTTTGAAACTATATTAGCAATCTTTGCAACAGAAACTGTATGCTCAATCAGGCCTCCAACATACGCATGATGCATAGATTTCGCAGCTGGGGCATGGATAAATGCATTGTAAAATTTTTCATCGGTAAATATCTCCTCTAGTAACTTCCTTAGCCCTGCATGTTTTACGCTATCTATTAAACTTAAAAGTTCAGCCTGCAAACTCTCAACATCCTTCTGTGTGGATGGTAAAAAGGCTTTCTTATCCACATCTCCTTCGTCCAATTTTTCCAAATCTTTTATTATAACCTGCCAATTGTCGTTATAGTAATTACTCTCGCCTGTAATTTTTACAAAATCACCTGCTTCGAATTTGTCTTTAAGGTGTATTAGATTGTTCCATATTTTTGCATCTATAACGCCACTTCTATCTTTCAGCTTTAAACCAACGTATTCATCACCATTTCTAGCCTTCAATATATGTTTTTCAGACACTAAAAAGGTTTCTTTATCTATTTTTTTGAGTTTTTTCTTCTTTATAGCCTCTACACAATCATACATCTCCTACCTCCTACAAACCATAGAGCAAAGATTATATAAATCGCATCGGCTTTTCAAGAAACTTCTTGCTAAAAAATCTTTTTTTTGTATAGTTATCATGATTATGATATGTGTATTTTTATGTAGGAGTCAAAGATGTTAAAAGTAAAAAAATTGCTAATTCTCTCAATAGGTTTTTCACTAATCTTGGCAACCAACGCACTGGGCAGCAAAATTATTGATAAAATAGTTGCAACAGTCAATGGAACACCTATAACCCTGTACGAACTCAAAAACATAGCCCCCCTTTATGGAGCAAAATCGGTAAAACAGCTCTTAAACGAGGTCATAGACGATACAATAATAGAACAATACTCAAAAAACGTAGGAATAACCGTGGGTGATGACCGCGTTAATCAATATTTAAGCAATATAGCATCAAGAAACAACTTAACTGTAAGTGAATTCTTAGACAAACTCAAGAAATCTGGCATAAATATCAATGAATACAAAAAAGGAATACGAATGCTGATGTATAGATACACATTTGCCAGAAGGGTTTTTTTACCAAGTGTATCTGTAACAAAAGAAGACATAAAGCGTTATTACAATCTACACAAAAGTTCGTTTAAAAACACCAATAAAATCGCCGTTCTCAGCATTATCTCACTAAATAACCCAGAAACGGCTCAAATGGTTTATAGTAAACTCAAAGATGGAGCAAATTTTGAAGAAATACTGAAAAAATACTCCGTGGACAAAAGTCTCAAAAGAGAAATACCTTTGGCTGCCCTCAACCCATACCTACAAAAGACGATTCTTAGTCTGAAAAAAGATGAATTCACAAATATTATTGAATCAGATGGCAAATTTTACATAGTAAAACTTCTAAATGTAAAAGAAGGAAGCGATATTGACACACAAATAACAAATATTTTAACGGAACAGCAAATAGAAAAGAAACTTAAAAGCTGGCTCAAGATGATTAGAGCCAGATCTGATATAGAATTATTCCTTAAATGAGATTGGACCAATTCCTTAAAGAGTCGAGAATAGTAAAGCGTAGAACCTTGGCAAAGCAGATGTGCGATGATGGATTTGTGTTCGTAAATTCAAAAAAAGCAAAGGCAGCCTATGATGTAAAGATGGGAGACGAAATTGAAATATATTTTAAGCACAAAAAAGTAAAATACACGGTAGATGGCATGCCTAAAAAAGGGACGAAAAAGAGCGAAGCTTCTAGCTATTATACCATTATAGGTGAGGAGTATTATGAATAGGCCGTTTATTGGTATTAGCATGGGAGATCCTGCAGGTGTTGGCCCTGAGGTAATTCTAAAACACTTGATTTATGAACCATCGTCTAAGCATAAACTTGTTGTATTCGGCTCTCCAAATATCTTTGAATACTACCTTGAAAAATTCAACCTTGCTATGCAAATCAATTATATAGATTCCCCAGAGGAAATTAGTAAGAGTTACAAAGATGGGGAGCTAAATGTCGTATCTACAGGTGATTTCAATATTAAAGACCTGACAGTCGGTAAGGTTAATGCCAAATGCGGAGATATAGCATTTAAAAGTTTTATTAAAGCAATAGATGCCGCAAAAAAAGACCATATCTGCGCCATAGTTACAGCGCCATTCAACAAAGAAGCCGTTAACTTAGCAGGACATAAATATTCAGGCCATACAGAAATCTTGGCAGAAAAGACAAACACCAAAGATTATGTAATGATGCTTGCGGCGAAGCGCTTTAGAATAGCTTTAGTGACAACGCATATAGCTTTAAGAGAGGTGTCAAAACTAATAACCAAAGAGAGAGTGCTAAAGACAATAAAAATCACAAATAACGACCTAAAAAGGTGGTTTGGTATAGAAAAACCCAGAATTGCCGTTGCAAGTTTAAATCCACATAACTCAGAAGGTGGACTAATGGGGGATGAAGAAGAAAAATATATTATACCTGCAATAGAACAAGCAAGAAATGAAGGTATAAACGTTGAAGGTACTTTTTCTGCAGACACAATATTTGTTAAAGATAAACGTAGCAAATATGACTGCTTTATCACCATGTATCACGATCAAGGATTATCCGTGCTAAAAGCTTTATATTTTGATACAAGTGTCAACATAACTTTGGGCATTCCTATAATAAGGACATCCCCTGACCATGGAACGGCATTTGACATTGCGGGTAAGTTTATAGCAAACCATAGGAGTTTTACAGAAGCTGTAAGACAAGCCTACAGAATGGCTCGATGGAAGCAAAGAAAAGCTTAGGTCAAAACTTTCTAATAAACACAGCTGCAGCTGAACGCATTGCATTGTTTTTTAAAAACGAAAATTGTGTTATTGAAATAGGGGGAGGCAGAGGGGCTTTAACAGAAAAATTGCTCGCCTTAAAAAAACCAAAGGTTTTTGTTGTTGAGATAGATAACGATATGATTAGATTTTTAAAAAATAGATTTAGAGAAAGTGGTGGTTTTTACTTGATAAAAGGGGATGGAAGAGAAATAAAATTAAGAAAAAATTGTTCGGTGTGTGGTAATTTACCTTACAATATGGCAAAAAATATAATAAAAAATTTTATTTTACAAAAGGAATACATAGATAAAATGGTTTTTATGGTTCAAAAAGAGGTTGCAGAAACTATAATATCAAAAAGCGGAAAGAAGACGTTTAATAAATTTAGCGTACTTTGCCAAATTTACTATAATACAAGAAAGGTCTTCGACTTAAAGCCAGGCTCATTCTCGCCTATTCCAAAGGTCGAATCAAGTGTAGTGGAGTTTAAAAGAAAAATGAATATAAACGAGGTTAATGAAAGTTTTTTTGATTTTTTAGAAAAGCTATTCTCTCACCCAAGGAAGAAGGTAAAAAATAATTTAAAAATTGATTTAGATAATGATATATCTAACAAAAGACCATCAGATCTTACAATTGATGAAATCTATACAATTTGGAGTACAAAATGGCAGACGCAGTAAAAATTGCAGCTTTAGGTGGATTGGATGAAATAGGTATAAACTCAACTATATTTGAAACTGACAAAGACATAATCATGATTGATGCAGGATTAATGTTTCCGGAAGAGGATATGTTAGGTGTTGATATAGTTATACCGGATTTCAGCTATGTATACGAAAACAGGGACAAATTTAGGGCTTTAATCGTTACACACGCACACGAAGACCATGTGGGTGCAATACCTTATCTTCTACAAAATGTAAAGGTGCCTATATACGGAACCAAACTAACACTTGGACTAATAAAAACAAAGCTTAAAGAATTTGGACTCGAAAAAACAGAACTTATAGAAATAGAACCGTCAACAAAATTTACTATCGGTGATTTTGAAATAGAGCCCATAAGAACCACACATTCAATCGTAGATGGTGTGGGGTTGGCCATAAATACAGATGTAGGGACAATTATACACACAGGAGATTTTAAAATCGACCAAACGCCTGTCGACGGGAAGCCGTTTGACTTGCTAAAGTTTTCAGAGTACGGCTCTAAAGGTGTGAAGTTGCTGTTGAGTGACAGCACCAATGCTGGCTCGGAAGGGTTTACCGGCTCTGAAATGGAAATAAAAAAGGGATTCTTCAATATATTTTCAAATGTTAAAGGTAGAATCTTGCTTGTCACCTTTGCTTCAAATATACACAGACTACAGCAGGTAATAAACACAGCCATAGAAACCGGTAAAAAAGTTTGTGTAACGGGTAAAAGCATGGTACAGAACGCATCAATAGCATTGGAGCTTGGATACCTAAATGCACCTAATGGCGTCTTGATAACAGAAGATGAGCTATACAAATATCCAGATAACAAAATAATCATAGTTACAACAGGTTCACAGGGCGAACCCATGAGCGGACTATCAAGAATAGCTTTAGGAGAGCACAAAAAAATTCGTATAAAGCCAACAGACACCGTGGTTATATCCGCAAAAGCCATACCAGGAAATGAGAGAGCTATTTTGAAAATAATTAATACACTGTCGAGAAAGGGTGCTGAGGTTTACTATGAAGGTAACTCAAACGTTCACGTTTCTGGACACGCATCTCAGGAAGAATTGAAGCTTATGATTAACATGGTAAGACCACAGTATTTTATTCCCATTCATGGAGAATACATGATGAGACGCCAGCATGCCAAAATAGCAATAAACTTGGGTATAAAGCCAGAAAACATATTCACAATAGACAATGGAGAGGTACTTGAGTTAACAAAAAAATCGGCAAAAATCATTGGAAAAATAAGAACTGGACGTGTTTTTGTTGACGGAAAAGGTGTAGGCGACATCGAAGATATAGTAATAAGAGATAGAATGAAACTTTCAACCGACGGCTTTGTAGTGATTATTGTTACAATTAGCAGCACAACTGGCGAGCTTTTAAGCAATCCAGAAATCATAACAAAAGGGCTTTTGTATGAGGAAAAACACCAAAAATTATTGCACGAAGCAACAATGATGGTAAAAAATTTAATCAACCAATCTAATGTAGATTTGAGAACAGATTCCTATGAAATAAAAAGAAAAATCAGCAAAGCCATGAACAAGTTTTTATTTAAGAAACTTATGAGAAGCCCGCTTGTTTTACCAATAATTATGGAGATTTAATGAAGAAGATAGGTGGATTTGGCTTATTTTTAATATTTATAGCCTTAATAGTTTTGCTATCTCTGATTTCTTATAATTTCAACGACGTGTTTTATCCTCACAAACACATATCAAATTTCATAGGCATGCTTGGTGTATATACATCCTATTTTCTTCTCAATCGTTTTGGAATTATGGGATATATAACACCTGTATTCCTTTTGCTTAGTATATTTTCACTAAAAAAGGGTTCTCCTAAATTCATAAGGAGCGTTCTTTTTTGGTTTTTATTTATATTCATTTTTGACATAGTTCTATATGCAATATTTGGCACAAATAGAAATCACCTACTTGAACATGGTTACTTCATCTGTGGTAGCATTGGTTATATGTTGGGCTCATATGTAGAATTCGTTTTGGGGAAAATAGGAACATTCCTTATACTACTGCCACTATCTGCAATAATCCTCTTTTTCAGCGAAAAAGAGTTTTTCCAATTCATAACGAAAAGGGTTAAATTGCCAAAAAAGTCAGAAGAAAGCTCTCAGCCTCAACAGTCAAAAAAAAAAGTTAAACAAGAAAGTATAGAACAAGAGATAAAAGAAGAAAATCATACAATTACAGAACAAAATAATGAGGAAAAAGAAAAAAAGGAAAAAAAAGAAAATAACAACAAAGATTCTATATTTATTGACACGGAGTACATAAACAAACAAAAGAAAACAATAGAAAAGGTCAACCAAAAAGAAGAAAACGGTTATAAATTCCCCTCTGTAGACCTTATGGAGGATTCAATAACAATAGGCAACCCAGAATTGGACAGAGAAGAAATAATGGAAAGTGCAAAGAAGTTAGAGGAAAAGCTAAAGCACTTTGGTGTCGAAGGCAAAATTGTTGGCGTAAAACCTGGACCTGTTGTGACGATGTATGAGTTTAGACCAAAATCTGGGGTTAAAATAAGCAAAATCGCTAATTTATATAATGACCTTGCCCTTGCAATGGAAGCTATGAGCGTCAGAATAATTGCTCCAATACCTGGAAAAGCAGCGATAGGCATAGAGGTTTCAAACAAAGTCAGGCAGACCGTCTATATGAAAGAAATCGTCTCATCCAAAGAATTTTTTAGGTCTACATCAAAACTAACACTGGGTTTAGGCAAAGACATTGTGGGCAATGTGTTTGTAACCGATTTAACTAAAATGCCACATCTATTAATTGCAGGTGCCACAGGTTCAGGTAAAAGCGTATCCTTAAACACCATGATAGTAAGCATACTCTACAAAGCAACACCTCAAGAAGTAAAGTTTGTTATGATAGACCCAAAAATATTGGAACTTTCTATTTACGACAACATACCACATATGATGATGCCTGTTGTGACAGACCCAAAAGAAGCGGCAGCGGCTCTAAGTGCTCTTATAAACGAGATGGAGACTCGTTATAAAATAATGAACGAGGCAGGAGTTAGGAATATAGAGGGGTTCAATATCAAAGCAAATAAAGGGTCTATAGATTATCCACCTATGCCTTATGTAGTAGTAGTTATTGATGAACTTGCAGACCTTATGATGGTCTCCGGCAAAAAGGTGGAAATGTACGTAGAAAGACTTGCACAAAAGGCAAGGGCTTCTGGCATACATTTGATTGTGGCAACGCAAAGACCAAGCGTTGATGTCGTAACAGGATTGATTAAAGCCAATTTCCCGGCAAGAATATCGTTTAAAGTCACATCAAAGGTGGATTCTCGAACAATTTTGGACACACCTGGAGCTGAAACCTTGCTTGGAAAGGGTGATATGCTGTTTATGCAACCGGGTTCATCTTCTTTGGTTAGAATACACGGAGCTTTCATTAGCGATGATGAGATAAAACGCATTACAGACTTCATTAAATCCCAAGGCTCTCCTGAATACAACGAAGAACTCATAGAGGCAACAAAAGAAATAGCGGGCGTAAGTGAAGAAGATGAAGAATTAGATCCTATGTTTGAAGAAGCCGTTGAAATAATAAAAGATGGAGGTAATCCTTCTATTTCCTATTTACAAAGGCGTTTAAAAATTGGATATAATAAAGCTGCAAGAATTGTTGAACAAATGGAAAAAAAAGGTATACTTTCGAAACCCGACCACAGAGGGAAAAGGGAAATTTTGATTTGAAGGAGGGCTTAAAAAAATGGCTCTTATCGTACAAAAGTATGGTGGGACAAGCGTAGGGTCTTTAGAACGTATCAAAATCGTAGCTCAGCATATAAAAGAAACACAAGAAAAAGGCAATAAAGTTGTCGCCATTGTGTCTGCAATGGCTGGCGAAACAGATAAATTGATAAAAATGGCAAAAGAGCTTTCTAAACGCCCTTCAGAAAGAGAAATGGATTTGCTTTTATCCAGCGGAGAGCGTATATCAAGTGCACTTGTAGCTATTAGAATAAATGAAATCGGTGCAAAAGCCGTAGCTTTAACAGGCAGGCAGTGCGGTATTGTAACAGATGAAGTGCATACTAAAGCAAGGATTAAGTCTATAAACACAAAAAGAATATTTGAGCATTTAGACAACGACGAGATAGTTATAGTTGCAGGATTTCAGGGCATTAGCTATGCAACAGGGGATGTAACAACCCTTGGCAGAGGGGGTTCAGACACAACAGCGGTAGCTATTGCAGCTGCCTTGAAAGCAGATGTATGTGAGATATACACAGATGTAGACGGAATATATACAGCAGACCCAAGAATAGTAAGCAATGCAAGAAAGCTAAGTAAAATTAGCTATTCTGAAATGATGGAACTTGCAAGTTTGGGAGCTAAGGTTTTACAAATCAGATCGGTGGAATTCGGCATGAAATATGAGGTGCCAATAATGGTACTTTCAAGCTTTACATTTAATCCTGGAACTTTAGTAACAAAGGAGGATAAAGAAATGGAGAAAATTGTAGTTTCCGGAATTGCACATGATAAAAATCAGGCTCGACTCAAAATAAACGACGTTAGTGACAAACCCGGAGTAGCAGCTAAAATATTTGATGAAATAGCAAAGAATAACATAAACGTTGATATGATCGTTCAGAATGTTAGCGATGATGGAAAGAGAACGGATATATCCTTTACGGTCCCACGTGATGACGCAGACAAAGCGTTTGAAATTTTGGAAAAGTTATCTAAGGAGTTAGATGCAGGAAAGGTAAGCGTAAATAAAGATGTGGCTAAAGTATCCGTTGTAGGAGTTGGTATGCGGTCACATCCTGGAGTTGCAGCCCGCATGTTTAATACCCTATCAAAAGAAAACATAAACATAAGAGCTATATCCACTTCAGAGATAAAAATCTCTTGCTTAATAGATGAAAAATACACAGAGTTAGCAGTTAGGTCTTTACATGAGGCATTCGGGCTAGATAAAGAACCAACTACTTAGGAGAAAGATATGTTGGTTTTAGATTTCGAAAAACCACTGCAAGAAATAGAAGAACAAATAGCCAATCTAAAAAGAATGGCAGTGGAGAGGAATATAGATGTAATAGAGGAGATAGAGCAACTTGAGAGGAAAAAGAACGAAATACTAAAGAAAGAGTTCACAAATCTATCTATTGACAAAATAATAAAAGTAGCAAGGCACCCAAACAGGCCCTATACATTGGATTTTGTTAAACATATAGTTGATGACTTTACAGAAGTACATGGAGACCGTAGATTTGCAGACGACAAAGCAATAGTTACAGGATTTGGTTACATAGATAACCAAAGAGTAGCAATAATTGGGCATCAAAAAGGAAAAAATACAAAAGACAATTTAGACAGAAACTTCGGCATGGCAAATCCAGAAGGCTATAGAAAATCCCAACGTGTAATGAAACTTGCAGAAAAGTTTAATATACCGATAGTTACCTTTGTAGACACTCCAGGAGCATATCCAGGCGTAGGAGCAGAGGAGAGGGGACAGTCTGAAGCTATTGCAAGCAACCTAAAGCTCATGTTTGAACTCGAAGTACCTATAGTCGTTGTAATAACCGGAGAAGGTGGGTCGGGCGGTGCTTTAGCTATTGCAAACGGCGATAAGATTGGAATGCTTGAATTTGCCATTTATGGAGTTATATCACCTGAAGGTTGCTCTTCTATCCTGTGGAGGGACACGGAGCATTCTATAGATGCAGCCAAAGCTATGAGAGTAACAGCAAAAGACTTGCTCGATTTAGGTGTAATAGATGAAATCATAAAAGAACCATTGGGAGGAGCACATAGGAATTACGAAGAGACAGCTAAAAATGTAAAGAAATTTATTTTAAAAAGTTTTGATGAATTGTTATCTTTATCAAAAAAGAAGTTGTTGAAAAAGAGATGGGAAAAATGGAGAGGAATGACAACCCAGTTCCTGTGAAACTAGAAGAGTTAAGGCACAAAATAAGCGATATAGACAAAAAGATTATTAAGCTACTGGAAAATAGGGCTGTGTTGGTAAAGGAGGTAGGCGAGTTAAAAAGGTTACATCGCCTACCTTTCTATTCTCCTGACAGAGAGAAAAATATATACAGAATGATAGAAGAACATGCATCGGGAAACTTCCCAATAAAAAGCTTAAAAAATATATTCAGGGAGATAATGAGTGCTTCGATAAAAATAGAGGAACCGCTAATAATTAGCTATTTAGGTCCAGAAGCTACTTTCACACATCAAGCAGCTATAGAGAGGTTTGGACTGTCACTTCATTATGTCCCTGAAGAATCTATAGAAGATGTATTTATGGATGTAGAACAAGGTAGGGTAGATTTTGGTGTTGTTCCAATAGAAAACTCTATTGAAGGCGTAGTTCATTACACCTTAGACATGTTCGTTAACTCTTCGGTAAAAATTGTCTCAGAGATTTACATAGACATAAAGCACAACCTGTTGAGCAAAGCCCATTCTTTGGAAGAAATAAAGGCAATATACTCCCATCCAAATGCTTTAGGACAATGCAAAGGATGGATAAAAAAGCACCTTCCGAACGTTCCTTTATACGAAACTGTATCAACCGCAAAGGCAGCAAGAATTGCAGAAAAGGATAAAGAGGCAGCAGCCATAGCATCGCTTGCGGCAAGCGAAATTTATGGGCTCAACGTTCTTGCAAGCGGAATAGAGGATAAAACCAATAATACCACGCGCTTTCTCGTTATAGGAAAGCAAATTCCAAAACCCACAGGAGACGATAAAACGTCTTTTATGTTTTCAATAAAAGACAAGGTTGGGGCACTTTATGAAATATTGGCTCCATTTTATAAAAATAGGATTAATTTAACGCGTATAGAATCAAGACCTTCAAAACAGAGAAATTGGTCTTACATCTTCTATGTAGATGTTGAAGGTCATTTGGAAGACGAAAAATTAAAGGGAGCACTGCAAGAGGTAGAAGCCCTAACGGCTTTCCTCAAGATTTTAGGTTCTTACCCAAAGGCTCAAGAAAACTAAACTTAGCTTTTTTTAGAAACAGCTCTATTCCCTTTGCAATACCCTTCGCCAAAGCCCTTCTAAAACTATCATTTCTTAAAAATATTGCATCGGATGGATTGTTGATAAACGCAGTTTCTACTAGGACAGACGGACATCTTGTTCCAACGAGCACGTAAAATGGCGCCTGTCTAACACCTTTTCCGGTATAC
>JALTCA010000106.1:0-15836 GCA_027008245.1 Desulfurellales bacterium | reverse complement strand
TTCTTGTTTTTACATCAATTGCGTTCCATTCGTATCTTGGCAGGTCGTATCTTTCCATATGCTTGTATACACTCTTTGGCAGGGATGTCTCATCAAGTATGTGTTTTGTGTCTATCTGGAGGTGACTGAAGGGCGTTAAGTGTTCATAATCATAAAGGTGTCTCCTGTTTTTATTTAGGGTCTTTATTTTCTTTTTCTTTACTTTGTTTCTCTTTAAAACCTTCTTTATCGTGTTTTCGCTTATCTCTATGGAGTATTTGTTCCTTAGGTAAAAGCTCAAAAGCCTATATCTGTACCCTGTATTTTTTGCCTCTTCAACAATGAGTTTTTCAAGCTTACAGTCTATCTTCCTTCTTATGTTCTTTGGTCTTCTTGATAGGTCATTTAGCTCTCCATCCCTTGCCCTTCTCACTGTAGCCCTTGATATACCAAGTATCCTTGCTGTCTTTGAAACATTGCCGTTATTTTTTTCTAAAACCTTTCTGACCAAAATTCTTGCACTTGCAGGGTTTGATTTTCTCAATGTGTGGTATATACTATCCATGATGCAGCCTCCATCCCTTTAGGGTTTGTATGGGTCTTTTTAGTATATCCAAATTTAGTGATTTGAATATACAAAAGAGGATGTGGGCTGCATCAGCCCTTGAAAAGGAGAAAGATTTAATGGGCAGAAAACCTCTCTTTAGGTTTTCTGCCCCTACTATCTTTCTTATCCTCTTCTTCACATCCATGCTGTCGCCTCCACTCTCTTTTCCGTCCTTATCCTCACTCTCATCCCCAGACTCAGACATATATATTACCTCTATTTGCTTTAGGTGGTAAGTATGTTGGGACCTAGCTGGTACTTTGCAAACTTTAGATTTGACAAACAAGCACACTCGAACTTAAACTGTAGCATGGATTTTGCATTAAAACTTGCTTTTTGGTTATCTTTGGCAATAAGCATCTATTTTTTCAACAGACTATTTCCAACGCTATACCCAAACTTATTGCCATATCTAAAAATAACGGGTTATTTGCTCACATTTTATGGATTACTGTTAAACATCGTTGCAGGTAGAACCCTAAAGAAATTTGGCCACAGAAAACCAACAAAAGGCTTTTCCCAACCGGACATGGTCGTCAATGAGGGTATATTTTCATGTATGAGACACCCTGCAATATTTGGGATTATATTCATACTAATCGGTTTATCAATGACAACGGGCAAACTAATAACCTCACTCTATGGTTTCTTCCTCGGATTTTTAGGTGAATACTTCATAATGGCTGTAGAAGAAAAACAAACTTTAAAACGCTTTGGCAACGATTACTGCAACTTTATAAAAAGCAAACCGCCTTTTAGTTTTTCCCCTATATGCCTTTACATAGGCATTAAAGCCGCGTTAACTAAAAAGGATAAATCATCTTAGAAGGTATTACACCTCTAACACCGCCGATAGGGTTTTCAATATCCCCTTTATATCTTGGTATTAAGTGAACATGTAAGTGCATAATCGTTTGACCAGAGACCCTTCCAATATTAACTCCAACATTGTATCCATCTGGAGAATATTTTTTATCTAGGTAATTTTTGGCATCAATCAAAAGTTCATAGATAGCTAAGATTTCATCCTTAGTAGCATCAAAAAAACTGCCGAAATGCCTAAAAGGTATAATCAACATGTGACCTTTGTTTACAGGATATTTGTCAAAAACAGCAAAACAATGATCATTTTTCAAAACGATATTTAAGTTATCTATATCGCAAAAAGGACAATAAATCTTACTCATTCTTTATCCTTCCACTCTTCAGTCCACTCTTCAAGCTCTATAGCCCTTGAGTTTATCAAAGCATCCGCTATTTTTTTATGCACCCTTTCCAAGAGTCTTGAGAATGTGGGTCGAGATATTTGCATTAGTTCACTTGCGTCCTGCTGATACATACCTTCAAGGTCAGCTAACCTTATAGCCTCAAGCTCATCATAGGTAATAGTGACCCTATCGAGGGTATTAGCAGGTATTCCGCATGGTTTATAGCACACCCTCCCAAATCTAAATCTCACTCGTCCTCTTTTTCTTCTTCTCGGCATCTCACATCCTCAAAGCAAAAGGGGCAAAAGCCCCTTGATTAGTATTTAGCAACCAAATCGTAAGCTTGGTGTGTGGCTTCATATATATCAGCAACCTTATTTGCATCGCCTATAATTTCAACCTTACCGAACTTATCCTTTATTTCATCATAAAGAGACCTGTTAGGCTTAGTTCCAATACTTGTAATCACAATGTCGAATTTACCCAATTTTTCTTCATTACCTTCCCTTGATATTATCGCACCATTGGGTGTAAATCTTTCAAGCTTTGCACCTGTGATGATCTTTGCCTTAGGATTGCCCTTTAATCTTGTCAACGTAAAGTCCTCTGAAAGTTCCTCCAGTATGTCAACACCCACAACTTCTTCAAAACCTCTTTTGAGCAATAAATCCTCCATTGTCTCCCTGCCTATCAATCCGACGCCCAATACCAAAGCCCTTTTGCCTTTAATCTCGCCCTCGTTCTCAAAATACGCAAACGCATCCATCACATTTTCGTTCTCTATACCTTCAATCTTGGGAACTGTAGAATTTGCACCTGTTGCCACAACGACAACATCAGGATTTAAGGATTTTATCTTTTCATAGTTTGCCTCTTCATACCTTACCTCAACACCGTACCTGTCAAGATCCCTTATCAAAGAGTTGAGTGGCCTCTTCATCATATCCTTAAACGGAGGCTTTACAGCCAAATTAAACTGCCCACCAAGCTTTTTCTTTTCAAATAAAACCACCGAATGCCCTCTCATAGCAGCGTAAGTTGCAGCAGCCATACCAGCAGGACCACCACCGGCCACAACAAACCTTAAATGATTGTCACTCTTATCAAACTCATCTCTGTTAACAAACGGGTTAATTATACAACCTAAACCAACACCTGCTTTAACTTTAAGCAAACAACCCTGCAGACATCCACCGCAGTAGTAAATTTCGTCCTCTTTGCCCTCTTGAAGCTTCTTTACAAAGAATTGATCGCATGCCAACGATTTACCCAATCCAATTAAATCTGCCCAACCTTCGCTCAAAGCCTGTTCTATCTTATCCTTATCAGCCATTCTACCATCAACAATAACAGGCAAATCCGTCAAACCTTTTATAGCCTTAAACGCTTCCACCTGCTTTTCAACAGGAGTAAAAGTAGCAGAGTAATACCATGGTGGCGTATCACACGCATTACCCAAACCAGCATGAACAGCAACCGCACCAAACTCTTTTGCAAGACCCAAAATCGGTTTGTTATCCTCAGGTGTTATACCGCCATCAACAAATTCATTACCAGAAATTCTCACTATAACAGGCAGACCATCCGCTTTAGAAAACACCTCCTCAAACACCCTTCTTACAAAGAGCATCTTATCCTGACCATACTCATCGCTTCTTTTGTTGGTTCTTTCCTTCAAAAATTGTGCAATTATGTAGCCCATACCGGCTTGAAGCTCTATAACATCAAATCCGGCATCTTTAGCTCTCCTCGCAGCCTCACCAAAGGCCATTATGATTTCCTCTATCTGCTCTTTGGTAAGCTCTTGAGGTGTTTGTTTCGTTGCAGGACACATTATAGGGCTTGGTGCGAGTGGTGGCTGACCGGTAGCTTTAGGATTTGCAGCGCGTCCAGCATGTGTTATATTCAAACATGCCAATGAACCGTTTTTGTGTATAACATCTGTAATTTTTTTTAGCTCACCAACGCACCTATCCTCATCGATGCACAACTGTTTCGGATGCTCTCTACCGCTCTTTAAAACCGCCGTTGGTTCTGTGATGATCAGTGAAACACCACCCATTGCAAGCCTTTCATAAAACTTCAAATGCTTCTCATTAACCTCACCGTTTGGGTTTCCATAAGCTGTCTTTACAGGAGCGGCTATAAAGCGGTTCTTTAGCTCTAAATTCCCCAACCTCACCTTATCAAACATCCCAGCCATCCCTATAACCTCCTAAATTTATTTTTTTCATATGTTCTCAAATAATGATAATAGGTAAAAATTGAATGTTTGTCAAATAGCTATAAACAGTAATTTTTTGACTTTTTCAAACATTAGTGATATAAAGCACAACTGTTGCCATGCCTGTATTTAGGCATGAGAAAATTAATGAAAAAGAAAAAAGGAGGGCACATGAGTGAAGGCACTCGGAAGACACGTTTTGGCTGAGTACTTTGATTGTGACAGAAGGCTTCTCAACGATCCCAAATTACTTGAGAAGCACTTGATCGAAGCTGCTAAGGTGGCAAACGCTACTGTAATTTCTTCTTCTTTCCGCACTTTTGAGCCGTTTGGTGTTAGCGGTGTTGTAATCGTTTCTGAATCCCACTTGGCCATACACACTTGGCCTGAATATGGATTTGCGGCCGTAGACTTTTTTACATGCGGTGATTCCTCAAATCCATGGAAAGCACACGAATATTTAAAAAATATTTTAAAGCCTAAGCGTACCGAAGAAAAGGAAGTCCTACGTGGCGTCTTAGGCATAGAAAACCTTGAGTTTAAACCGTTTTTGATACATCAACAGCAAAAACAAGAAAACAATCGCGCTGCTTTTATTTAATTTATAACCTTTAGGAGGAAAATATTAATGTTCAATAGGGCCCCAAATATTTACGCAGTAAAAGCGGCCTCAGCAGAAGGTTTTAGTGAATTGAATGCCTTCGATGTAGCTCTATTAGAAAGCGGCGTTGGCAATACAAACTTAGTCAAAATGAGTTCTATTTTACCACCTAATTGTAAAAAGAAAGAATCAATTGAACTACCACCGGGAGACTTAGTACCTGTAGCATACGCTGCTTTGACATCCAGCAAAAAAGGACAAAGAATAGCAGCAGCTGTTGCAATTGGAATCCCCAAAGATAAAACAAAAAATGGACTTATAATGGAATTTGAAGACTATGACATCACAAAAGAAGAAGCTGAAAAACATGTCAGGGAAATGGCGGAATGGGGAATGAAATACAGAGGATATGAAATTGAACGCATAGAGAGTATAGCCGTTGATCACATTGTTAAAGAGCATGGAGCTGTATTTGCATGCATAGTCCTCTGGTGGGAGTAAATGAGATTTTTATGTTCCTTGGCATCTATAAAAAAAGCAAGAACTGTCTTGGTGGGTGTGCCTTACGATGGCACATCCACCTATAGACCCGGATCACGCTTCGCACCTTCATCAATTCGGGAATCGTCTTATGGTTTAGAATCATATAGCCCATACCAAGATAAAGATTTAAGGGAAATAAAGTTCTTTGACATAGGTGACATTCCCCTATCTTATTCAGACGTTCAATTAAACATAAAAATCATCGAATCTTTTATTCTTAAACTGATTCTTAAGAGCAAAAAAACAATCTGTATAGGCGGAGAACACCTAATAAGTTATCCTATAGTGAAAGCTTATAAGAAAAAGTATAAAGACTTAGTTGTAATTCACCTAGATGCTCATAGTGATTTAGCAAATTCATTTAGAGGAGAAAAGTTTTCACATGCAACGGTAATGAGGCGCATAGCAGAACTTGTAGGATTTGAAAATTTATACCAGCTGGGCATTAGAAGCATGGTCAGAGAGGACAAATTATTACCGAAAAGAAAAGAGAATATGTGTATGTTCAATCTATCAAAATCAGAGGAATATCTAAATAAAATCAAAGATAAGCCAATATATGTCTCCATAGACTTAGACGTACTTGACCCTGCTTATTTTCCTGGAACAGGCACTCCCGAGCCCGGCGGTGTAACATTTAAAGAGTTGCTTAAGTTCATTTTATTATTGAAAGATTTCCATGTAGTAGGTGCAGACGTTGTTGAACTTTCACCACACTATGACCAATCGGGAATATCGAGCATAACGGCAGCTTCCGTTATTAGAGAACTGTTACTTTCTATAAACGATTAACCACATCATCCGGTATATTTTCAAATGTCTCTACATTCAAGTGCCCTACACCATCCAATTTTCCGACATGTATAGTAAACATCCCCAATTCTTTTGCGGTTTTTAGATTATTATCCATATCATCTGCCATCAAATACCCTTCTGCTTTAGTCAATTCAACGATTTTCTGATAAGGATACCTATGAGGCTTTCCTATGAAATCTGCAGACACTATATCAAAGATATCCACGAACATATCTATAACGCCGAGCATTTCCAAAACTCTTTGGGCATGCTTCATCGGTGCATTCGTAA
The DNA here is from genome assembly GCA_027008245.1 of Desulfurellales bacterium. Lineage (GTDB taxonomy): Bacteria > Campylobacterota_A > Desulfurellia > Desulfurellales > Hippeaceae > Hippea. The sequence goes on along the minus strand of JALTCA010000106.1, from coordinate 9,588 downwards.
AAACGATTTTAACGGCATTAATTCTTTTAAGCTTATCCCTTAGCTTAAGGTTAGGCTTTATCCTACTACTAAGATCAACATCATGAGTGTATTCTAAAAAATGATAAGGGTTTATATTGTAATGTTTCATCAGGCCGGCCATAGTAGTCCCGTATGTGTGCCAATACTCTATACGTTTCTTAGGTACTTCATCATGTTTCATGCCTAAAAATTTCACCATATACTCGCTTATTCTCTTATCCACAAGGTCGAAAACGCCAAGGTTCTTTGGGTAAAGCGTATTATCTAAATCCACTAAAAACACTTTCATGTTTCTATTTTACACAAAAAGTTATACAAATATCTACTAAAAGGTTAGATTTTTTTGTATAATTCGGAATATGATAACACAGGAACTAATCAAAAAGGTTTTTAAAACAATAGAAATGGAGAATGTCAAGCCACCTGAAGATGCAAAAGAATCAGCTGTAATTGTTCCCTTTCTTGAATTAAATAATGTATGGCATTTAATATTTGAAAAAAAGGTTAAAGACAACTCAAAACATGCAGGACAAATTGCGTTTCCAGGAGGTTCAAGAGATAAAGAAGACAAAAACCTGTTAGAAACAGCAATAAGAGAAACATGCGAAGAAATAAGCGTATGCAAGGATGAACTTGAAATCTTGGGTAAAATTAAACCTACAATTACATTGAAAACAAACTTTATTATATACCCTTTTGCAGCTATAGTTAAAAAACAACCTCCTTACAAAATAAATAAATCTGAAGTTGAAAAACTAATATTTGTACCTTTAGAATACTTGATTAAATCACACCCGTTTCAACGCAAATCTTACATATTCAATGGCAAAAAAAGAGAAACTTTAATTATTGGGTTCGAAGGAGAAATCATTTGGGGTGCTACAGCAAGAATATTAAATAACTTTATTCCCCTATTTAAAGAATGATAGATTCAATAGCTTTAATCGTTATATTGAGTTTCCTAATACCTATAGCATCAGCAAAGTTCTTTAAGGATATGATACCATCTGTTGCTTTCGAAATTCTTACTGGTTTCGCAATAGGAAAGAGTGGATTAAATATAGTCGATGTAAACTCTGATATTTTATCGTTTTTATCTTTATTTGGTTTGGCATTTCTTATGTTCTTAGGCGGATTAGAAAGCGAAATAGATATAAAAAAGCATATCAGCAAGGGATTCTTTAGGTCCCCATTATTCATATCTATATTTATATTCTTTCTAACCTTACTATTATCTTGGGTATTTTCCTTGTTTCTTGTAAAAACATTTAACTGTTCAAAAAGTGTAATCTATTTAACGCTGATATTTTCAACAACATCTGTAGCCATTGTTTTTCCCACACTAAAATCAAGAGATGACCTAAAATTTATTTATAAACAGACTTTGTTGTATAGCGCATTTATAGCAGATTTTTTGACATTAATAGCAATTACATTTTTTTCCATATACAAAGAGAAAAATAAATTAACCTCGGATATATTATTGGTCTTTTTAGTCTTTTCTATAGCTATAGCAATAAACAAGTTTATAAAGAAAATACCCCCTAAATCAAAAATTATGGAACCACTAAAGCAGCTAAGGCATAAATCGCATATTCAAATAGGCATAAGAGGATCCTTTGCAATTCTACTCCTTTTCATGTTCTTAGCTGAAAAATTAGGAATAGAGGTAATCTTAGCAAGTTTTATAGCGGGTCTCATTATATCAAGTGTTAACGTAAAAGAGAGCAAAATCTTAAGGATGAAATTAGATGCTATAGGATATGGCTTTTTTATACCAATTTTCTTTATATACCAGGGGGCAATATCGTCACTCCCATCAGATGTGTCATCAATAAAATTTATACTCATCACGATAGTTGGTGGTGTACTGATAAAAATTTTAGCAAGCTTACCATTAGGACTTAGGTTCTCCCTTAAAGATACACTATCCGGCGGAATACTTTTAAGTGGTAGGCTAAGCCTAATAATAGCGGCAGGTATTATAGGCTTAAAATTAGGAATAGTGGATAAAAGTGTTAATGCAGCAATAATCATACTCTCTGCAACAACCTGTATCTTAGCGCCTATCCTGTTCAACGTTATAAAAAGACCTAAAAAGCGAAAAAACTTGATATAAAACGTCTCATAAACTAAAATATGGCAAAAGTTTGGGGGTTAGAAATGAGAAAAATCATAGGTGTTTTAATTTTAGTTCTTTTGGTTGGGGGAGTTGCTGGTTATTTTTCTGTTAACTGGTATGCTCAAAAAAAAGCCAAAGCAAAAGTAGAAAAGATATTAAAAAAAGCACACTTAGACAAAAGCGTTTCATATGGCTCTTTAAAAACAAATATCTTCACAAAAAGCATAGAACTACGTGATATAAATTGGACTTTAAACAAACATGGAGAGTTGATTGGAAAAATAAACATTAAAACGCTCATAATCACAGGACAACCCGATAAACTTATAAACGCTAAATTTAAAAAGGCTACCTTAATAAATCTTAACATTGACTCGCCAAAGGAATTAATCAACAAACCTATATTAACGGTTAAAGCAGGCAACTTCTATTTTAGTAAAAAAAATGGCATAACCAACTCTATTTTTAAAGCAAAAGACATTATGATAAATAATAGCGTATTCAATATTGAGAAAAACAAAAAAATAAATGAGATTTTAACAAGTGTACTGAGCTTAGAGAACCCAATAGACTTATATATATCCACCAAAATAGATAAGACAAGCAGAACGTTCTCAATAAATCAATACAAGATAGACTGGAAGAATAACTTCGAAGCCACATATTCTTTAAAGTTAGGTAACATAGACTTCGAAGGCCTACAGAAAGCCTCAAAAGGACTAAATAATAAAAATCCAAACCCAGTGGTAGTATTGAACTATTTATCAAAACTATATCAAATTAAACCAAAGCAGTTTACACTTAAAATTACAAACAAGGGTCTGATTGATAGAGTCGAAAATTTTATAGCAAAAGAAGACAATACCACAAAAGAAAATCTAATAAAACAGTTTGACCTTTACTTAAGAAGCACTCCATTCAAGAGCTACTCAAAACCTATTATAAACTTGGCAGAGGAAAGAAATAAAGAGATAACAATAGAAATAATGAATAACAACAATTTAACTATAGGAGACATTTTTCAAAGGATGCAAACCACACCTATTTACAACATTTTAAAAATTGAAGTTAGTAATTAGGGGGGAACAATGAAAAACATTGAAACAACCAATGCACCCAAAGCTTTAGGACCTTACAGCCAAGGCATAGTTATTGATAACTTTTGCTTTGTTTCCATGCAACTCGGCATAGATCCAAATACAGGCAAAATCATTAGCGAAGACGTAGCCGAGCAAACAGAGAGGGTCATAAAAAACATAGATGCTATACTAAAAGAAGGAAGATTTAGCTTAAATGATGTTACAAGATCGACTCTCTACATAACAGATTTAAATGATTTTCAAACAATAAATAACATCTACGCAAAATACTTTACGCACAAGCCAGCAAGGTCCTTAGTAGTACAAGCAGGAATGCCGGCTGGAGCAAAAGTAGCTTTGGATGTTATAGCCTATAAGCAAGAGGAAGAGGCAGAAAATTTAGAGTACGTGACAAAATAACAAAAAAACTTAAGCGGAAACATCTTCCAATTTAAAACATATGGTAATAAGAAACCATTAAAGAAATGTTATAGCTAAAGTGTAAAGCTCATTTTAACAGCAACTCATAAATAAAAAATTATTGAATATTTGACAGATTTGATATAATGTTTAAAATATTGTTAATTTAAATGGTGGAGGTGTTGTATGAGTTCGACCATTCTTATAATCATCGGTCTTGGTATATACCTCGTGTTCTATCATCTTTACGGTAAGTATCTTCAACGTTCTATTGTTGGTAAATCCGATAAGGAAACACCAGCAAAGAGGTTGTATGATGGCGTTGACTATGTGCCTGCAAACAAATATGTCCTCTTTGGCCATCACTTTGCATCCATAGCTGGAGCTGCTCCAATTATTGGTCCAGTGATTGCACTTGCTTGGGGATGGTTACCTGCATTGCTGTGGATTTGGTTTGGAAACGTATTTATCGGGGCTGTACATGATTATCTATCCCTGATGAGTTCTGTGAGATATGACGGCCATTCAATTCAATGGGTAGCAGGAAAGGTTATTAAAAAACGTACTTCTTACATCTTTGCTTGGTTTATCTTTTTTGTTCTCATTCTAGTCGTTGCCGCATTTGGCGCTGTCTTAGGCATGATATTCGTAAAACAGGCAGCTGTTCCAACCGCATATTTCTTGCAAATTTTCTTTGCTGTTATCTTGGGTTTCATAATGTACAAACTTAAATGGAACTTCGGTGTATCAAGTATAATTGCAATTATAATGCTTGCAGCATCAATCTGGATAGCAATATACTATCCTTTACACGCATCTTATCAAACATGGCTGATAATCTTTTTAATTTACATCATCATAGCTGCTGCACTACCCGTTAACATTTTACTGCAACCAAGAGATTACATGAATGCTTGGCTTTTGGTATTTGGACTTGTAATAGGAGGAATAGCTATTTTGTTCGCATTCAAACCTATGTCGATACCTGCAACAACAATGTTCTCAGCACCTATAATAGGCGGTAAACCATCGCCATTTTGGCCAACCATTCCTCTCATAATTGCTTGCGGCTCTCTCAGCGGTTTTCATGCTTTGGTAGGAAGTGGAACAAGTTCAAAACAGTTATCTGAAGAGGTTGAAGGTTTATTCATAGGCTATGGTGGAATGCTTACAGAAGGCTTTTTATCCACGTTGGTAGTTCTATCTGTAGGTATAACAGGTGCAGGTTTACTCGGAACTGCAAAAAGCTCCATATTAAGTAACCCAACAGCATTTGGAAATAATTATATACATATCATGAAATCATCTGGTGGCCCTGTGGGTCTTTTTGCTAAATCCTATGCGGCTGTTGTCTATATGGTTCTTGGCATACCAAAGAAATTCATGGTTCTTTTGGCAGCTATGTGGGTTGCATCCTTTGCTATGACAACACTTGACACAACAAATAGACTTGCAAGATATACATTCGCAGAGATAATGGAACCAATAAAGGATTCAGCAAGAGGTATATACAACTTCCTTACAAACAAATGGGTAGCTTCATTTATTCCAGCTGCTATAGGTATAGCGTTAGCTTGGGGTGGCGAATGGAAACTTATTTGGCCTGCTTTTGGTGCTGCAAACCAGATGCTTGCATCAATAGCGTTATTTACAGTTAGTTCTTGGGTAATGAGGGTTCAAAAGAAACCCTCATGGTCAATTTTCTCAGGCGCCATATTTTTATGGGTTACAGTTACAGCAGCTATGATATGGTACTTAGCAGCTGTAGCACCTGGTGCAATTGTAAAGAATCCTGTTCAAGGATGGTTATTAACTGCTATAATGGTTATAATGATATTGTTAAACCTGATACTCATATTTGACTTTTCAAAGCCAGACAAAGGTATCGATGTCGCTAAAGAAAACGTTTAAAAATTTCATTAAAAATTTTGGATATTTCTGGGAGGGCTTTAAAGACGAAAGTACTTCCGCTTTGGAAATGGAGCTCTCCGAGATGGAAAACGGATTTGCCTTAATTATCTTCAGCTCTTTAATGGGTTTGCCATCCCCGCCATCTTTTTTGGGGATGGCACTCCTTCCATATATGGAACACGAGATTAAAACCATGATATTCAAGTCTGAGGATTTAGACGATAAATTAGCTAATTTCTTCGATTTGAGCGATATATGAAAAAAATTGTTTTTTTCTTGGGAAAAGGAGGGGTTGGTAAAACAACATCCTCAGCAGCACTATCCTTCTACCTTTCAAGCAAAAACAAGACTGTATATTGGGTATCCATAGACCCAGCCCATAACTTGTCTGATATAGTACATCTTGATTTACACAAAAAAACACAGATAAATGATTTTTTATTCGCAGAAGAAGTAGATGTTGAAGGTTATTTAAAAAACTTCTTACACAATACAACAATCAGAATGAAAGAAATGTATAAATACCTCCAAATTGTCAACTTAGAAAACATGTTTGACCTACTAAAACACTCACCAGGCATGGAAGAATATGCTTTAATGTACGCTATGAAAGAAAAAATAGAAGAAAATAAGGATTTTGAGTATATAATTATAGATACGCCACCCACTGGCTTAATGCTTAAGATTTTATCCTTGCCATTCAGCTCAAAAATGTGGATAGAAAAGTTAGTAAGATGGAGAAAGAGAATTATCGACTATAGAGCTGCAATTGCCAATATTAACCCTGAAAAAATAGAGGATTCTTTAGCGTTAAAAGATGAAGATGATAAGGTTTTAAAAGAGCTTGGATACCAATCAGAATACATTACATTTTTAGTAAATCTTTTATCCGACAAATCAAAGTGTAAGATGACTGTGGTTTTAAATGAAGACGAAATGTCGTTAAGTGAAAGCATGAGGATAATAAACGGATTAAAAGGACTGAAACTAACTGCTGATTTTGCGATATTAAACAAAGAGGGAACCGGACAAAAAAATTCAGAAAAGGCGTTAAACCTACCTGTGATAAAAATGCCTTACTTAAGAAATGCAATGGACATAAAAACTCTAACGAATTTGGGTCAAAGGTTGGAAAGAATTGTCGAGTAGACTAATCGGATTATTTATAGCTGTTAGTCTAATTATAAGTGTTGTGTATTATATAGGCTACAAAAAAAATATAAAAATAATGAAAAAAATTGCAGAGGTCTTAGAAAAAGCCTTAAACCCTAAAGATAAACTCTATACTTATTTAGGCGGTGTACTGGGCTTTAGTGTTGAATACCAGGTTGAAGGATTAGAAAAAGTTATGGCGAACTTACGTCTCATACCAAGGCAAAGTTTCTTATACTTACCATTTATGTTCCTAACAAGCGGAAAAGATAATTTACAGTTGTTGTTCTACACAAAAAAACCCCTCAAATGTGAATTTCATTTAATAAGAAAAAGCCCACTTAACATAACAAAACCAAAAATATACAATAAAGATAAACTAACAAAGGAAATGTATGAGATAGATGGCGAGAAATTCGAGATGTTGTACGAACATGAAAATTTTGACAAAAGATTTAAAGAATTAGCAAAAAAAATCCCCCCAAAGTATTTCAATCATTTAGCCATTACAACTGACAACAATATAATATACATCCAGTTACTTTTTTATAACATTAACAAGAACACACTCCTTACCTCTTTGAAAGAGATAAGGAGCTTCATACAGAAAAACTATAGCTAACAGAAAAGTTATATCATTAAAGCCTCTTTCTAAGTTCTTTTTTGTCAAGCTTACCTACACTTGTCTTTGGCAGGCTATCCACGAAGATAATATCATCTGGTATGCCATATTTAGGTATAACACCTTGTTCAATATACTTGTAGAAAAACTCAATCAAGTTATCTTTAGACACTCTACCTTTATACTCATTCTTTAGCACCACGAATATAACCGGCCTTTCTCCCCATTCTTTGTCAGGCTTGCCTACAGCGGCAGATTCACTGACAGCCTCATGCTGGCTCATTATGTCTTCAAGCGTCAAAGACGATATCCACTCTCCACCACTTTTAATGACATCCTTAACCCTGTCGGTTATTTTAAGATATCCCTCCTCGTCTATATATCCCACATCGCCTGTATGCAGCCATCCATATCTCCAAAGCTCTTTAGAACCTTCCTCATTTTTAAAATAACCTTGGGTTAACCATGGTGTTCTAACAACGATTTCCCCTGTGCTCTTACCATCGTGAGGAACAAAACTACCATCTTCATTCATCAATTCAAGGCTAACCAAAGGTATAGGTAAACCTGTCTTTGTTCTAATATCAATCTGCTTATCCAAATCATAATCAAGCATATTAGGCTTAAGGTACGCCAATGTCAAAACCGGACATGTTTCGCTCATGCCATATCCAGTGTATATATCAATGCCAACATCCATAGCCTCTTTACACAGGCCTTTTGAAAGAGCCGAACCACCAATAATAACCTTCCATTCTGATAAGTCTATTTCCTTAGCCTTTGGATGAGTTAAAAGCATATGAAGAATAGTCGGCACACAATGGGAAATTGTAACCCTTTCTTTCTCGATTAATGAAAGCAGCATTTCAGGCTCATACCTTCCTGGGTAAACCTGTTTAACACCAAGTAAGGTGGCAATGAATGGAACACCCCACGCATGAACATGAAAGAGAGGAGTAATAGGCATATAAACATCGTTAGATCTAAACCTACCATGTGTCTCATAAGCACTTAAGGATAATGCTACGCTAAATGTATGAAGCATTAATTGCCTATGACTAAAGTAAACCCCCTTTGGGTCCCCGGTAGTTCCGGTAGTATAAAACAGTGTAGCTTGCGTATTCTCATCGAAATCAGGGAATTCATAATCATCAGATGCCTTAGACACAAGGTTGTCGTACTCACTTTTTTCTTCGTCATCGCTCATATATATTATCTTTCCCACAGTTTCAAACTTGGATTTTATCTTTTCAATTATAGGTTTAAACTCTTCATTAACTATAAGAACCTTATCTTCAGCATGGTTTATTGTATAAAGTATCTGTTCTGGGCTTAGCCTTATATTAATCGTGTGGATTATCGAGCCCTTCATAGGAACACAAAAAAAGAGCTCCAAAAACCTTGTGGTATCCCAATCTGCAACACCAACAACATCTCCAGGACCAACTCCAACTGACTCAAGCATATTAGCCACTTTTTTTAATCTCTGATAGAATTCTGAGTATGTATACCTCTTTAAGTCCCTATACACTATTTCTTGATTTGGTGAATATATCAATGGAGTTTCCCAAAGTCTCTTAAGCAACAACTGATAACTATAAGTCTCTCCCATGGCAGTAATAATCCTATACATCAAACACCTCCTAAATAGTAATTTTTACAACTAATCACCAAACCACACATTAAAATTTGTCTAACTTTCCGTTTAATTTTAACAATTTTTTTGTAATGTTCAATAACTTTATATACTTGACTTAACCAAATGATTCTTGATAAAAAATAAGTAAAGTTAAGGAGGTAGAAAAAATGGTGAGTGAATTTTTAACAAGAACTGAAAAATTATCTGAAATATTGAACAAAAAAAACATAGATGTAGCTTTAATTATGCAAAATGCTGACCTATATTATTACAGCGGTACAATTCCGTCAGGTGTACTATGTATATCAAAGGAAAATAAAATACTATACGCTGTAAAGAAAGGGCTCAAAAGGGCCATAGAAGAGTCACCAATAAAACAAGAAAACATCGTGCAAATAACCGGTTTTAAAAACCTACCCAACTTATTAAAAGATTTCTCTATAAATTACAACACAGTAGGCCTTGAAATGGACGTTGTACCTGCAGAGATATATTTAAAACTCAAGGGAATTTTTAAGGATTCTGAAATTATCGATGTATCAAGCATAATAAGATGGCAAAGGGCAATAAAGTCCCAATCCGAAATTGAAACACTAAAGCAATCTGCACGTCTTTTGGATTG
>JALTCA010000105.1:0-16074 GCA_027008245.1 Desulfurellales bacterium | reverse complement strand
CTTTCTTGTGGCAGAGAAGACTCTCTTTCCCGCTTTACATACTCAGGATCTATGGAAAGTTTTATCATACTATCCCAATCTAAGGCTTTTCTTGCCTTGCTCATTTCCAAATCCCATTCAAAAGCTCCAGGAATTCCTTTTGCAATATCCGCTGCATGGGCTGCAATACGAGTCACTATAACACCTTCCCTAACATCCTCAGGAGTAGGTAATCTAACATGCTCAGCTCGCGTTACATAACATAGAAAATCTGCGCCATACGCTGCCATCAGTGCACCGCCTATAGCACTTGTAATATGGTCATAGCCAGGTGCAATATCTGTGACTACTGGCCCCAATACATAAAATGGTGCACCTTCACAAAGGCTATTTTCTATTTGAGCATTTGTAATAACCTGATTTATAGGAACATGCCCAGGTCCTTCTATCATCGATTGAACACCAGCATCAAGCGCCCTTTTATGCAACTCACCAAGCAAAATTAACTCATGAATTTGAGCCCTATCGGTAGCATCAGCTATAGCACCTGGTCTAAAACCATCCCCCAAAGATAAAGTCACATCGTATTCTTTGGCTATCTCAAGTACCCTATCAAAATGCTCAAACAACGGATTTTCTTTTTCATTATAAAGCATCCATACAGAAAGAAACGTTCCCCCTCTTGAAACCAAATCTTCTACCCTACCTTGTTTGATTAACCTATCGAGTGTACCTTGTGTAACACCACAGTGCAAAGTCATATAGTCAATTCCGTCCTTGGCCTGCTTTTCAATTGTAGAAAAGATATCATCTTCAGTCATATACGCTATAGAACCTTTATTTGCCGCAACTTCAACTGCTGCTTGATAAATAGGCACATTTCCAACAACAATAGGAGACTCTTCCAAAATCTTTCTCCTAATAAAATCTAAGTCTCCACCGGTAGATAAATCCATGACGGAATCGGCTCCTGCCTCATAAGCAGCCTTTAGTTTTTTAAGCTCCATCTCAAGCTGAGCGATATCCGAAGAAGTACCTATATTGGCATTAACCTTTGTTTTTAAACCTTTACCTATACCCACCGGTTTAATATCGTGATTTTTGTTTTTTGGAATCACTATTGTGCCATTTTTTAAACCTTCCATAATAAACCCAACAGAGCGGTTCTCATCCTTTGCAACCTGCTCTATTTCCCGCGTAACAATCCCTGATTTTGCAGCCTCAATCTGCGTCATAATTTACTCCCCTAACATAAAATTATCAGGATTTTATACTATACAAGATAGAAATTATCAAGAGTTTGTTAATTTAACAGTTATGGAATGTAGATTTTATTACTACAAAGTCCACAGAAAATATTACTTGTTTGATTCTACAAGCTCTTTAAGGGCTTTCACAGCTAAATCTATTTTTCTCAAGCCCTCTGCCTGGTCTCTTCCAAAAGCCATAAATCTAACGTTCATTTTCTTATCATCAAACCCTGAAGGCAGAGATTTTATATAAACATCATAGGATTTCATAACTTTATCTATAAAATTTCCCAAAACGCTCTCATCGTTTACATCAAAAAAAATTTCTTTAATAACACTAACTTTGTTTGTCAGATTTCTCAATACAGAAACCACTTCATTTTCAAACATAGGCTTCATCTCTTTTGGGACACCAGGCAGGCAAAATATATGCTTTCCATCCTTCTCAACATAAACTCCCCATGCAGCACCAATACTATTTTTAAGGGGCTTACTTCCTTCGATTAAATAAGCCATTTTCTTTCTCTTCTCATTTAATCCTGGACTTTCTATTTTTCCTTCGCTGTAAAGTTTCGTGTAAAAGTTATCTATAAAATTCAACGCTTCTTTATCTAAATAAGTTTCCCTATTCAAAGCTTCAGCAACAGACTCTAACGTTATATCATCGAACGTAGGACCTAAACCACCTGTAGTAATAATAACATCAACCTTATCAATAACAAAATTTATGGAACTAATAATATCCTCTTTTTTGTCGTCAACGGATAGAATAAATCGATTATCAAAACCCATACGGTACAAATAAGAAGAAATAAAAGCAGAATTCGTATCCGTAATTACACCACTAACTATCTCTTTTCCTATAGAAAAAACCGCAGATTTCATACAAACAAAAAATGGCGGAGCCGACGAGACTTGAACTCGCGACCTCTGGCGTGACAGGCCAGCGTTCTAACCAACTGAACTACGGCTCCGCAATAACATCAGTGGTGGGCGCAGCAGGACTTGAACCTACGACCCCCTGCTTGTAAGGCAGGTGCTCTTCCAGCTGAGCTATGCGCCCTATTCTTAAGCTGCTACTTGTTGACCTTTTCCTTAAAAATCCTACCGCACTTAAAGCTCGGTAAATTAAAGGCTTCGATTTTCAGCTTTTCACCAGTTCTTGGGTTTCTACCCATTCTTGCGGATCTTTTACTTACATAAAACGTTCCAAATCCAGCAAAACCAACCTTTTCACCTTCCGCTACAGCTTCCATAATCGTCTCAACTGTTGCATCGATAATTTTCTTTGTCTGCGTCTTGGTAGCACCAACTTTTTCAGCCACCTTTTCTATTAGCTCAGCCTTTGTCATAAAGCTACCTCCATTTTCTAAAATGGCGTCCCCAGCGGGATTTGAACCCACGTTACCGCCGTGAAAGGGCGGTGTCCTTGGCCTACTAGACGATGGGGACGAGTAATTTACAAACTGGTGGGCCGTGCAGGAATCGAACCTGCGGCCAATAGCTTAAAAGGCTACTGCTCTACCGACTGAGCTAACGGCCCACTTCATCTGCCCTTATCACAAGGGCGAAATGATAATACACATTCAACACTACCTTGTCAATAGATTTTTTCAATTTAGCAACACTTTTTCTATGAATTTTTTAACCTCTTCTACAGAGTTGTTAAGAGTGGAAAACCTCTTCTCTTTACCTTCTAATGCTTTAATGGCTTCCGGCACATCTGGATATTTACCCACTGACTCATAGATAGCTTCTGGAAATTTAGCAGGATGCGCTGTGGCAAGACACACAACATCTTGATATCCAGTTTGCCAAGCGGCATAAACCCCACAAGCAGTATGTGGATCCAGAATATAGCCCGTTCTCTCGTAAAACAGTCTAATTGTATCTTTAGTAGATTGTTCAAGAGAACTAAAAGAAACAAAGTCCTCACCCACTTTTTTTAAAGTTACATCATCAAAACTAAGTTTTCCTTTTTTAGAAAACTTGTTCATCAAATCCTTCACTATTTCTTCATCTTCGTCAAACAAGTAATACAAATACCTTTCAAAGTTGCTCGCTACCTGTATATCCATAGAAGGCGAAATCGTCTTGATAACTTCACCTTTTGAGTAATCACCATAATTTACAAACCTGCATAATATATCGTTTGAATTCGTTGCAAGTATGAGCTTTTTAATAGGCAATCCCATCCTCTTTGCCATGTAACCTGCAAATATATCACCAAAATTGCCCGTCGGTACGCTGAAGTACAACTCTTCAACCCCTGTTTTAAAATACGCATAGAAATAATAAACGATCTGAGCCAAAACTCGAGCCCAGTTTATGGAGTTTACGGCACCCAACTTGTACTTTTCTTTAAAATCAAGGTCGTTGAAAATTACCTTAACTATCGCTTGACAGTCGTCAAATGTGCCTTTTATGGCAATGTTATAAACATTTTTATCCTCAACCGTTGTCATCTGTAACTCTTGAATCTTACTGACCTTACCATGTGGATGCAAAATAAAGATATTAACATTCTCTTTGCCCTTAAGGCCATATATGGCGGCGCTACCCGTATCTCCGCTTGTTGCACCTAAAACATTAATATAGGCATTTTGTTTTTTTAAAACATACTCAAATAAATTGCCCAAAAACTGCAAAGCCACATCTTTAAAAGCAAACGTTGGTCCGTGAAACAGCTCTAAAATATAAACACCGTCTTTCTTAACAACTGGCGTAATCTCTTCTGTATCAAAGGTAGAGTAGCTTTTGTACACAAGTTCTTTTAAATTATCGTAAGGTATATCGTCAATAAAAAGTTTAAAAATTTCAAGAGCTAAATCTTCATAGTTCAAGTTTTTAAGCGTATCTAAATCTGGCTTAGGTATCTCTTCTGGCACTATCAATCCGCCATCTGTAGCCAACCCCATTAAAAAAGCTTCTGTAAAACTTAAACCACTGACGCCGCCGCGCGTGCTTTTATATTTCATTTTCCCACCTGTTTAATAGCTTGATTCGCACAAACAAGTATAGGATCCCAAACAGGGGCAAATGGAGGTGAATACACAAGATCTAATCCTTGTATGTCTTTAATAGTCATATCAGCATGCAGAGCAGTTGCCAATACATTAATTCTCAATACAGAAGGAACGTCGCCAAACATTTGAGAACCCAAAAGCTTACCAGTCTTTTTATCCGCAATCAAAATAACAGTTATCTTGCTTTGGAATGGATAACCATGTGCTTTGGTAGGAGCCGTAATAACGGTTTTAAATGCATCAAAACCTTTATCCTGAGCTTCTTTGAGAGATAAACCTGTTTTTCCTATTCCCAATCCAAACGTTTCAAACGCCCTTGTACCAACCGTACCAGAAAATTGTTCATTTGCCCCTGCTATGTTAGCACCCGCTAATTTTCCTGTTTTATTGGCATTATTACCACTTGGAAGATATATGTATTTATCTAAAACCTTATGATACAACATAGCACAATCGCCAGCAGAATAAACATCCTGAACATTTGTTCTAAGATATCTATCAACTGAGATAGCCTTAGTTTTTTCATCAAGTTCAATACCAGAACCCGAAAGAAACTCAGTATTAGGCACAAAACCTATACCTATTTGCACCATATCGGATTTAAAATCACCTTTATTTGTTTTAACTGTTGTGCCATCTATACCCTCGACTTTTATACCAGTGACAAGTTTGACACCGTTTTTATCCAAAACACTTCTAACAGCTTCATCAACCTCTTCTTCATACTCATTCATAAGCACATCACTTCTTTTGAGCATGGTTATTTCTTCAATACCTGCCCTTTTTAAATTATCGGCAAGTTCAAGGTTTATATAGCCAGCTCCAATAAAGACACAACTTTTAGGCTTATTCTTGTGCAAAAAACTCTTAATTGCTTTCGCATCATCCAATGTTTTCAAAGTAAAAACGCCTTCATTATATACGCCATCTATATCAGGCAATTTTGCCCTCGCTCCAGTTGTAATAACCAAATAATCGTATGATATTTCGTATTCCCTGTTTGACGCATGATTCTTAACGCGCACTGTCTTTGAATTTACATCTACAGAAATAGCTTCTTCAAACAGCCTAACATCAATTCCCCTCTTTTCCCTAAACTCCTGAGCGCTCATGACAACAAGGTCATCGACATTACCGCCGTAACCAATATTGTAAGGCATACTGCAAGCGCCGTAAGAAACATATTTACTCTTCTCCAAAACAACAACTTCGGCTGACTTCATTCTCCTTTTTATTTGACTTGCCGCGCTCATTCCAGCAGCATCACCACCAATAACAACAACCCTAATTGGCCCTTCCTTCATCTCTTACTCCTTTCGAAACAAGCTCTGTTAAAATTATTGAAGACTTTGGATGCACGAATGCAACGACTGTACCAGATGAACCCTTCACAGGACTATCATTTATCATCTTTATTTCCTTACTTTTAAAATCCTTTATCAAACCATCTATATCGTCTGTGTAATATGCTATGTGATGTATCCCCTCACCCTTTTTCTCCAAAAACTTTGATATTGGACTATCATCTGCCAAAGGTTGCAAAAATTCAATATGCACACCTCCAACATTAAACTTTGCCACCTTTACCTTTTGGGATGGCACCTCTTCAATCTCAAGCAACTCAAAACCAAAAATATCCCTATATATTTCAACTGCTCTATCCAAATCCTTAACAGCAACACCTATATGGTCTATCTTCTTTATCATCTAAAAACCCCTAATATGTATTTGTCTCTTTATATCCCTTGCAAACCTCTTTTATTGTATCTTTAATAACTTTACCGTTCTCAATTTCTCTTATATGGACTTTCTGACACTTGGTATGCTCTTGAGGATTGTAGGTTGGCTGACCTACAGGAGAAGCTTCAACCCTTTGCCAACCACCGTTATTCGTTTCGCGCTGGTAAACAACAGGTTTTTGGCTCTGAACAGCCTCTTGGGCGGCCTTCTGCTGAATTTGATACATAGCCTCACCTGCCAAAGCACCTATAGCACCACCAATTACAGCCCCTTTCCATTTATTTTTCGTTACAGCAGAACCTATACCAGCTCCTAAAGCTGTGCCTAAAGCCACATTTTCACTCTCTGTAGTACATGAAGAAACACTAAATCCCAAAAAAACAAACAAAACCATCAAAACTAATAAAGACTTCAATCTGCTCATAGTTCCCCCTCCGAACAAATAGATTTTTTAAACTCCTCAATTATAGCATCCGCAGCAAAAGATGGCGTAATTTTATTATCCACAACTGCTTTTTCCATATCTATAGCCAAATCAGTCACATTCTTGTTTTCCAAAAGCATCTCCTTTACACCGTCATAAACAGCTGTCCACATCCAGTCTACTGCCTGTTTCTTTCTCTTTTCAAAAAATTTGCCTGAACTTTTTTTAATATGAACATATTTTTCAATAATACTCCATACATCATCAATGCCTCTTTTCTCCAAAGCCGACACAAGCAAAACTGGAACTTTCCAATCCTCATCAGATATTAAAAAGAAATCCAAAGCATTCTCTAACTGCTTTTTTGCAAGTTGCGCTCTCGCCATATTATCAGAATCAGCCTTATTGATTACTATAGCATTCGCCACTTCCATAACGCCACGCTTTATACCTTGCAGTTCATCTCCGGCATTAGGCAGTTGCATAAGCAAAAAGAAATCCACCATAGACGCTACCTTAATCTCTGATTGTCCTACGCCTACAGTTTCAACTATTATTATATTGTATCCATTGGCTTCACACAAGAACATGCTTTCCCTTGTCTTTCTTGCCACCCCACCAAGAGAGCCACCTGAAGGAGAAGGCCTTACAAAAGCCTCATCTTTTCTACTCAAGACCTCCATTCTTGTTTTATCTCCCAATATAGAGCCACCGCTAATTTGGGACGTGGGGTCAATAGCAAGAACTGCCACTCTATAACCCTTATCTATCAAATACAACCCTAAAGCCTCGATAAATGTGCTTTTGCCTACACCAGGAACACCGCTTATTCCTATTCTTATGGATTTACCTGAGTAAGGCAAAATCTTTTCTAACAGTTCCTTCGCAATCTGCCTATGTTCGACTCTTTTGCTTTCAATCAACGTTATAGCCTTGGCAAGAGCTTTTCTTTTACCAGCTAAAAGCTCACTTACCAATATATCAATTTCAACTCTCATTTTCACTCAACAGTCTTCTTGGCGTTTTTTTCTCTTTTATCGCCTTTAATAACTCTTTTGCGCAATATAGTATTGAAGTACCTGGTCCAAATATGGCAGCAACCCCTTTTTTATATAGAAAATCATAATCCTTTTTAGGTATTACACCACCAACCGTTACAACTATTTCATCATCTGCTTCCAATTTTTTTAGTTCTTCTATGAGCTGAGGAACAAGGGTCTTATGCCCAGCAGCAAGCGTTGATACACCGACAGCATGAACATCATTCTCAACGGCCATCTTAGCTGCTTCATCTGGAGTTTGAAACATAGGACCAACATCAACATCAAAACCTATATCCGCATAAGCAGAGGCAACAATTTTAGCACCCCTATCGTGTCCGTCCTGTCCCATTTTAACAATCAGAACTCTTGGCCTTCTACCCTCTTGTTTTTCAAACTCCTCTATTTCTTTTTGAATTTCTTTAAACTCTTCTTTATCCTTTATCAAATTACCATATGCCCCACTTACAAGTCTTATTTGTGGTTGATACCTACCGAAAACCTTTTCCATGGCATAGGAAATTTCTCCCAAAGTAGCCCTTAGTCTTGCTGCATTAACTGCTGCTTCCAATAGATTACCACCGTTCTTTGCGATCTCAGTTATCTTATTCAAAGCTACCTGAACCTTTTCATTGTCTCTTTCTGATTTAATTTTGTTCAGCTTCGCAATCTGCTTTTCCCTAACAGCTGTATTATCTATATCTAAAACCTCTACTTTTTCATCTTCTTCCTCTGGAATTTCATATTTATTGACTCCAACTATAACAAACTCTCCTTTATCAATCAATGCCTGTCTTTTTGCTGCAGACTCTTCTATTCTCAACTTAGGCATACCAGTCTCAATGGCTTTTGTCATACCACCGAGCTCTTCTATCTCATTAATAATCTTCTCAGCCTCCCTAATCAAAGCATGTGTTAATGATTCTATAAAATAGGAACCAGCTAACGGGTCAACAGTCTTACAAATATTGCTTTCCTCCTGAATAATTATTTGGGTATTTCTTGCAATTCTTGCAGAAAATTCTGTTGGCAACGCTATCGCTTCATCCAATGCATTTGTATGAAGTGACTGAGTACCACCCAAAACAGCTGCCAAAGCCTCGATAGTTGTTCTTATTATGTTGTTGTAAGGCTGCTGAGCTGTTAAACTCCAACCAGACGTCTGGCAATGTGTTCTCAAAGCCATGGAGCGTGGATTTTTAGGACTAAACTGGCTCATAAGCTTCGCCCACAAAAACCTTGCAGCCCTTAGTTTCGCAATCTCCATAAAAAAGTTCATGCCAATGCCAAAAAAGAATGACAATCTTGGTGCAAACGAGTCTATATCCAATCCCCTAGCTAAAGCGGTTTTTACATACTCAAGTCCGTCTGCCAAAGTGAAGGCTAATTCCAAAACAGCATTTGCCCCAGCTTCCTGTATATGATAACCACTAATACTGATTGAGTTAAACTTGGGCATGTATTTGCTTGTGTACTCAATGATATCTGCAACAATTCTCATTGAAGGTTTCGGTGGATATATATATGTATTTCTAACCATAAATTCCTTTAAAATGTCGTTCTGAATCGTACCTGAAAGCTGCTCTTGTTTAACCCCCTGTTCTTCTGCAGCAACAATATAAAAAGCCATTACAGGAATCACGGCACCATTCATCGTCATAGAAACAGAAACCTTATCCAAAGGAATGCCATCAAACAAAATCTTCATATCTTCAACGGTATCTATGGCAACCCCAGCTTTACCTACATCACCAACAACACGTGGATGGTCTGAATCGTAACCCCTGTGTGTTGCAAGGTCAAAAGCTACGGATAAACCCTGTTGTCCAAGCGCCAAAGCTTTTTTATAAAAAGCGTTAGACTCTTCAGCTGTTGAAAAGCCCGCATACTGCCTGATTGTCCATGGTTTAACTGTATACATGCTTGCCCTTGGACCTCTAATAAACGGTGGAAAACCTGGGAAAGTGTCTAAATACTCAAGCTCTTCTAAATCCCTAGCCGTATAGAGTGGATAAACATTAATACCTTCAGGTGATTGCCATATCAAATCATCAAATGTTTTATTTGCTCTTTTAGCTTCTTTATTAGCTGCCTTTCTCCACTCATCCATTGTGACTTTCTTAAACTCCATCGTCACCCTCCTGTCTGTTATAACTTTACCTTTATTTTACAAATCAATTACGAATATTGCAAACACAAAGAAAAATTTAGTTATAATTAACTAATTTACATATATCTCTTGCTAATTCATAAGCTGCCAAAGCATAATTAGCAGTACCATTATAGCTTTTTAAAACCCAAAAGTTTCTATAGGTTTTAAAGCACCTTATTTTACCTTTTGAGTTTTTTAAAACTAGAATGCCCTTCTCGTGAACGCATTTATTCAGAACCTTTACGATAGGTTTTCTCTTCTGCCACCCATGTTTCTTTAAAAAATTTGCAACACTAGCTACAGCATCTGACATTTCGTTAAGATTCAACCCATTTTTATTAAAATCTACTCCGTATCTATCTATATTTGAAGGCATAAATTGAGGAATCCCAATAGCACAGGTTATCGAACCCTTGACAGAAAAAGGGTTAATCTTGTGCCTATAGGTGTATATAATGTAGTTTTCAAGCTCGTATAAAAAATACTTCTTCCTTCTTGAGTACAAAGCAAGGCTGTATAAAGCATTCAAGCAATTGGTATTTGGCCTAACTCTCCCTAAATCTGTTTCTATACTCAAAATTGCAACAACAACACAAGGGTCAACTCCATAAATTTTGTAAACTCTCTCAAGCAAATTCTTATGAAATAGGAAAAACTTATAACCTTCATCAATTCTCTCTTTGTTTGCAAACAATGGGACAAACCTATCAAAAGTCATGGTTTTTTCCTTTGCATTTGCCACGCGCAAGGCAAAGGCTTTAACTCTTGGAACAACCCTTGCATGGCTCAGCACATATTCTGTATACTCAATGGGTATGGAATACTTTGCATTGAGACTAATAGATACCAAATCTATATCAAAAGCGAGAGAGGTTTTTAGAAATAAAAGAATAAAGAGCAAGCTCAAAAGTGCCTTCATATTAAAATTATACAAAAATACACAAAAATGTAACGTAAAATCTTGACGCACAGAGATTTGAGAATATGTTGAGTATCGAAAAAAAAATGAGGCCTTACGAGGGTAAAAAGTAATGCTTGAAAAACTAAAAAGAACATCCTTCAAGTTTAAAATAATGGCAACATACATAATAGGTCTCATTGTCATAGGAACAGCAGGTTATACATATTTTTTATACAATCTTTTAGAATCAAATAAAATACAGTTGGAAAATAAAAGAACAGAATTAATTCAACATTACAAAGATATGGCTAAAACAGCTATAGAAGTGGCGCAAAATATGATTATCACGGCTGAAAATTTGGCAACAGAGGGCATAACAAGCAAAAAAGAGGTAGAAAAAACGGCTTTGGAGTCTCTAAATACAATAAAATATGGCATGACTGGGTATGTGTGGTGCATCAAAGACGATGGCACAATCCTACTTGACCCTATTGAGCCTGAGCTTGTTGGCAAAAACATATACAAGTTAAACATAATTCCTCATAAAACATTAAAGAAAGCAATAGAAAAATTTAGACTAAGCAATTTATCCTGTATAGAGTACGATTGGTTCTATCCCGATAGAGAAAACAAGCTTTACAAAAAGATAGCCTGCGTTAAGTACATACCATCTCTCCATTGGATTATAGGCAGCGGATTTTACCTAAAAGAGATAGATAACCAAATTGAGTTACTTGGGAAAACACTAAAGAAAAAAGCCTATAGAAGTTTTTTAAAAAGCCTTATCCCAGGCATAGTATCTTCGTTTGTTTCGCTTTTAATCTTATACCTTCTGTTAGATAAGATGTTTAAATCCATAGAGGATGTAGCAAAAATTCCTGAAAGACTGATTAGGGAAAACATAACATTGGATATGAAATTGCCTGTTCTAACCGACGGTCCTGTTGGCAAACTAATAGAAAATACAAATAAATATATAGAGCACATATTAAGAATGGTAAAATTTAAGGAATCTCTAGATTTTGCAGATTCTGAATTGGATATATTAGAGCTAATAAGACAACTTATGGAAAAGGATTTCTTTATAAAAAATTATGCTGTATACCAAATAACAGATAGCAAAGTAATAAAGATTGTACAAAAGGGCAGTATACCTTGTGATAATTTTGGCAAATGCTTAAAAGCATCTGAAAAAGGCATAAAAACTGAAAATTTTTGCAACGGCTATATGTATTTTTGCATACCTATCGTATCGAGTGGAAACCTTGTAGCTATAGTTGAATTTTCAATTAAGGAAAACGAATGTGATTTATCTAAAATAGCCACATTGGAAAAGCTATTTCAAAGCGCAGCACCAAACATAAACATAAAGCAATTAACAGAAAAACTAAAACAAAAGACTGTACACGACAACCTAACAGGCTTATACAACAGATGGTTTTTAGATGAAACAATTGAAGCTTTAACCTCAAATGCGCAGCGGCACAACACTAAAATAGGATTTGCTATGATAGATATAGATGATTTTAAAAAAGTAAACGACACATTCGGACATACAGTTGGAGATAGGGTTTTAAAAGTCGTGTCAGACGTACTAAAAGAGCATTTTAAAAGGAAATCTGACATACTAATACGCTATGGTGGAGAGGAGTTCTTGGTCATAACCCAAGAAACAGAAGAAGAAACATTTGTGGAGTTGCTCGAGAGATTCAGAAAGGAGGTTGAAGAGAAAAAAATAAAAATAAACGGTAAACAAATTGGCGTAACGGTAAGTGTAGGGTACTCTATTGTTCCAAAAGATACAGAAAATGTCAAAGAAGCGATAGAGCTTGCAGATATTGCCCTATACTGCGCTAAACGCAACGGTAAAAATAAGACAGTTAAATACTCAGAGGAGGTGGTAAACAATGAGTAAAATTGCATTGATCACGGGTGCTTCGAGCGGAATCGGTAAGGCATGTGCTGAGATTTTAGCCAAAAACGGCATTAATGTGATTATTGCCGCCAGAAGATTAGAAAAACTGTTAGAAATTGAAAAAGAATTAACAAAAAAGTACAAAGTCGATATCCTGCCATTAAAGCTTGACGTCACAAATAAGAAAGAGGTTTTTGATTTTTTAGGCAATCTACCAAAAGATTGGCAAAATGTGGAAATCTTGATTAACAACGCCGGATTAAGCAAGGGTTTGGATAAACTTCAAGACGGAAAGGTTGATGATTGGGAAATAATGATAGACACAAATATCAAGGGTTTGCTTTACGTAACAAAAGCCATTCTACCAAAAATGGTCGAGAGAAATTCAGGCACTATAGTAAACATAGCATCAATTGCAGGCCATGAAACATATCCGGGTGGTAATGTGTACTGCGCAACGAAAGCGGCGGTTTTACATCTATCAAAAGCATTAAGAATGGACGTCTTGGGCAAAAACATTAGGGTAATCTCAATAGACCCTGGTATGGTGGAAACAGAGTTTAGTATAGTAAGGTTTGATGGGGATAAAGAAAGGGCAAAGAAGGTTTATAAAAATATAACACCGCTAACAGCAGAGGATGTTGCAGAAACTGTGTGGTTTGCGGTTTCAAGACCAAAGCATGTAACGATAGAGGACATAGTAATCATGCCCACCCAACAGGTAAGCGCACTATTGACAGTTAAAAACTACAAAAACCTCTAAGTGCTCAAGTAGTTTAGGTGGTCCATAAAATTCGGGTATGACGTCAATATAGAATGGGTCTCGGTGAAACTCAAACTTATATCTTTCGCCGCCTGCAATGTCAGAAAGCTCATGGCTATTCTATGGTCTTTATGTGTATCTATGAGCGAAGGGTTAATTTTAATATTAGGATTTCCATAAATATCAAATCCATCCTCATATTCCACAACCTTAACACCCAGCCTGTTCAGATTGTAGCAAATTGACTTTATTCTATCACTCTCTTTCTTGCGCAAATCATATACATCCCTAATTTTACTAGCCCCATCACAAAATATAGCTAAAATAGATATAATGGGTATTTCATCTATAAGTCTTGGCACTAAGCTACCGTTGATTTCAAAGGGCTTTAAATTGTTAGAATTTGAAACCTCTACATCGCCTATTTTCTCATAATTTTCTATTTTTTCATTCAAAATTTCATACTTAACATTTGCCATATCAAACACATCAAGTATGCCACTGCGAGTTTCATTCAAAAGCACGTCTCGCAAAACAACACTTTTATCTTTGCTTAAAGCTGCATAAACCATAAAATACGCTGCAGAAGAGATATCCGCAGGAACATTTATTTCAAAATCACCTACTAAATCCCTATTCTTCCCAAGTCTGACGTTTTTATCTTCCACTTCTACATCAACGCCGAACGCCTTTAACATATTTTCCGTATGATCTCTGCTCTTTGCTGGCTCAGACACTAAAACATTCTCAGTTGTATACAAACCTGCTAACAAAATCGCAGACTTTACTTGGGCTGACGCTATTTTCCCTTCATAGGATATACCCTTAATATTACCACCCTTTATAGCAAGTGGAGCATAGCCACCAAACCTATACAAAAAACCTACACCCATTTTACTTAAAGGCTCAATAATCCTCATCATAGGCCTTCTATTGAGTGAATCATCGCCTGTTAATACCGCAAATATGCCTTCACCTCCTATTAGACCGCTCAGCAGCCTTATGGACGTCCCTGAGTTACCTAAATTTATGACATCATTAGGTTCCTTCAAAGATTTTTTGCCTTTACCATCTATAATCAAAAATCCACTCTGGCTTTCCGCATCAACACCCATATTCTCGACCGCTTTAAGCGTTTTCACGGTATCACCTGAGTACAAAGGGTAATTTATCTTTACGCTTCCTTTGGCAATTGAAGAGAGCATTATAGCCCTATGAGTTATAGATTTATCACTCGCAACCCTTAAATATTTTACTTTAGCCATAAATCCACTCCGTCTACTACTAATTTATCTGATTTGTCATAATAAACAAACGATTTCCCTCTAAACTTAGAATTGGAGCTATACCCATGAAAGGACTTATTGCTTAATAACACCTGTTTTGTATTATTCCAAAATACCACATCGGAGTAAATCTTTAAATCTTTCCTTTTAAAAAATACGTTTCCAAATGCTTGAATATTATGATTAGGATAAACATAAGCTTTATCCGAACTAATATAAGACACAGGCTCATCTGGTTCATAAATCCACAACTCATCGTCCTTCAAAAAAATCACTCCACTATCCTGCTTCACCATATGAGCAGCCTTTATCCTATATCTCTTATTTTTCGAAAAAACCCAAATATCTAATGAGTTAGCCTTCTCTTTAACAGAAAAACGCACGTGGGATACAGGAATGCTCTCTTTTTCAATAAAACCAAAGAAAATAATAGCAAATATGCCAAGCAGCAAGAAAAAAGAGAACAAGCCTAAGATTCGTGTTGTACTCTTAAAATTTATCATACTTATCCAAAAGGAGATACTTCTCTAAAATCTTGTCCCACCAGCCTTGGCGTTTTAAAATCTCTTCGACTATATCTCTAACAGCGCCTCGACCGCCTGAGTATGACGAAATATAGTCAGCAACCTTTTTAACCTCTTCGTGTGCATCTTTAGGACACGCAGAAAAACCAGCAAGTATCATGGGTGGAATATCTATTAAATCATCGCCAATATAAGCAATATTCTCATTGGACAATTTATATTTATCCTTAAGAGCATCGAAAGCATCAATTTTAACATGTTGGTCTTGATATAAGTCATCCACACCCAACTGTTTAGCTCTTATTTCTGTTACCTTAGAGTATCTACCAGAAATAAGAGCCACTTTAAATCCTAATTCTTTAGCTATGTGAAATATATGGCCATCCTTAACATCAAAAAACTTATACTCTGTTCCGTTATCATCCAATACAATTCTTCCATCCGTTAAAACACCGTCGACATCCATAATAATGAGTTTAATATCCATTACAACACACCCGCCTTCAGTATATCATGCAAATGAATCACACCCACTATTTCATTATTATCATCTAAAACCACAAGACTTGTTATTGAGTACTTTTCCATTATTGCTGCCGCTTTAGCCGCTAATGAGAATTTATCAATAGTTTTTGGATTCTTAGTCATTATATCTTTTGCCCTAATATCGAATAACTTGGACGAGAATTTCTCTATGGCTCTTCTGAGGTCGCCGTCTGTAATAATTCCAGCCAATGAGCCATTCCTATCCACAACAGTTGTCATCCCCAAACGTTTTGATGATATCTCATAAACAAGTGTGTTAAATTTATCGTCTTCCTTTACTTTGGGTATCTCATCTCCCACATGCATCAAGTCATCAACCCTTACAAGCAGTTTCTTTCCAATAGAGCCCCCGGGATGCAAAACGGCAAAATCCTCTTCTTTAAAGTTCCTTTTAACAATTAAACCAGCTGCAAGTGCATCCCCTATAACAAGAGCGACAGTCGTTGAACTTGTCGGAACAAGCTTAACAGCTGTAGCTTCATTTTCAACCGAAGCGTTTAGAACTACATCGCTTCTCTTCGCAAGTTC
>JALTCA010000104.1:0-4500 GCA_027008245.1 Desulfurellales bacterium | reverse complement strand
GAAACTACAACCAGTGCATACCCTTT
Source organism: Desulfurellales bacterium (assembly GCA_027008245.1). Taxonomy (GTDB): domain Bacteria; phylum Campylobacterota_A; class Desulfurellia; order Desulfurellales; family Hippeaceae; genus Hippea. Next base: position 4,474 of record JALTCA010000104.1, on the reverse strand, counting down.
TCTATCAAAGTCTTTCTCAAGATGCTCACACATTCTATCGAAATCTGGTTTTACTTCTGGTATTAAAACCCAATCTGCACCTCCTGCAATACCTGTATAAAGTGCTACCCATCCTGCTTCTCTTCCCATAACCTCAAGTACAATTATTCTTTTATGTGAGCGTGCTGTATCTCTTAATCTATTTAGTGCATCCACTGCAACGTTTACTGATGTGTCAAAACCAAATGTAAAATCGGTTCCTGAAAGATCATTGTCCATTGTTTTTGGCACGCCTACTACTTTTACGCCTTTTTCGTAGAGTCTTGAAGCAACCCCAAGTGTATCATCTCCTCCAATTGCGACCAGTGCATCAAGCCCTAACTCTTTCATATTTTCTATTGCTCTTTCAGCACCGCCTTCTATTGAAAACGGATTTGTTCTGGATGTGAAGAGTATCGTGCCTCCAAAGTTGATAATTTCGTCAACTTCACTTAAGGAAAGGGGCCTGGTAATTTTTTCTAAAAGACCCTTCCATCCTTGTTCAATACCTATTACTTCGTCATTAAAGTCTAATGCCCTAAATACTACACCCCTAATTGCAGGATTTAATCCCGGGCAATCTCCGCCGCCTGTAAGTACACCTATTTTCATCTTTAACCTCCTAATAGTTTTATTATTTTTTTTATGCCAAAATTAACCGCTTCTTCTCTTATCTCACTCCTACCGCCCTGAAAGTGCTTTTCTTCAACTTCTTTTATACCGTTTACAATAATGCCTATAAATACAGTGCCGACATCTTTGTTTTCCTGTTTTTCTGGACCAGCAACTCCAGTAAAACTTATAGCAATATCTGAATTAAAAAGCAATTTTGCATTTTCAGCCATAGATAGTGCCGTTTCTTTACTTACTGCGCCGAATTTATCTATTATATTATGTGGTACTTTTAAAATGTGTTCTTTTGCAAAATAGCTATACGAAATAATTCCACCCAAAAAATATTTTGAGCTGCCAGGGACATCTGTTATTAGTTTGCAAAATAATCCCCCCGTAAGCGATTCAGCTGCTGCTATTGTTAGTTGTTTTTCTCTAAGTATTATACCTAATTTTTCTTCATTTTTCATTTTGCCTGGAGCCTTCTGTGAAAATTTTACACATTTTTTTATTAAATGCAACATTTTTATTTTTCCTTTGCTATTTCCAAATTTCAAGTTGATATGGTACAATTAATTAAAATGAATTGGAGGAGGGGAAATATGCAAGAAGAAAAGGTTTTAGGTGTTATTCCTAATGCAAGTTTGAGTACAGGGTTTTTGAGGTCTAAGCTTTACACACTCGTTGTCACTAATAAGCGTCTTATAGCAGCAAGAGTTACTAAAGAACTTATAAAGAAAGAAAAAATTAAAAGGAGAGAAGAAGCGTCAAAAGAGGGCCACGGTAAATTTAGGCAGATGTTTAGGAGCTTTATGGCAGGTTTTACTTTTTCTGATAGATATTTAGATATGGTACCAGAGGAGATTTTAGCCGAAACACCTGAAAACTTTTTTATTTCACCAAAAGATATAGTTGAAATAAAGCTTACTGAAGGCATTGTAACTGAGGATGAAGATGGAAATACAAGCCAATATCCCCATTCTTTGTATATTAGGACGAATGACAAAAAATATAAATTTTCATTTAGTGGCAACTTTGCAGAAATAAAAAATTTGTTAAACCGTATAGAAGCATAATTTTTACGAAAGGAATTAAGCAGAAGAGTTGACAAATTTTGCGGTCATATATTCTAAAAGAAAGACAGTTTCCCTCGAAGTGACAGTTAAGGGAGACCTTATTGTAAGGGTGCCATTTTTTATGGATTATAATGAGATTCGGCATGTTGTCTTGAGACATAGAAGATGGATCATAAATAAACTTAAATATATGAAAAGCATTCCATATATACCAGAAAAACAATTTGTTTCGGGCGAAAGTTTTTGGTATCTCGGCGATACATATAAATTAAATATTGTAGATGGTCAAAAGGAACGCTTAATTTTTACAAACAGTAAATTTTATCTCCGCAGCGATATAAAAGATAGAGCAAGAGATGTTTTTGTCGGTTGGTATAAAAAAGAAGCACTTAAAATCGTGCAAGAGAGAATTAACTTTTATGCGGCTAAATGTGGTGTTTCTTTCAAAGGCATAAGGATTACATCCGCAGAGAAAAGGTGGGGTTCTTGTTCTGGAACCAATAGTATCAACTTTTCTTACAGGGTGGTTATGGCACCTATATTTGTTATTGATTATATTGTCGTGCACGAGCTTTGCCATACGTTAGAACATAACCACTCGAAAAATTTTTGGAATCATGTAATTACTGTAATGCCAAATTATAAAGAAGCAAAAGAGTGGCTTAAGTCAAATGGGTATATGCTGCATATATAATTGTAGTTTTTATTTTTAACTGATTGTGTATAATTTGAAAAAATGCAGAATATAAAGGAGTGTGATTATGCGATTAACTAAAACTTTTGTTCCTACACTTAGAGAAGCCCCGCAGGATGCGGAAATTATAAGCCATAAACTTTTGTTAAAAGCAGGAATGATTAGAAAAGTAGCTTCAGGCATTTATTCCTTTTTGCCTCTTGGACTTCGATCCCTTGAGAAAGTCAAGAAAATTATCCGTGAGGAAATGGATAAAACTGGTGCCTTAGAAGTTTTGTTTCCTGCTGTTTTACCAAAAGAAATCTGGGAAGAAACCGGACGATGGGACATATATGGGAATGAAATGTTTAAATTAAAGGATAGAAAAGGCAGAGAATTTTGTTTGGGGCCAACCCACGAGGAAGCCGTGGTGGACCTTGCAAGAGGTGAACTCCGCTCCTATAAAGAACTTCCAAAAACATTTTATCAAATTCAAACAAAATATAGAGATGAATTGCGTCCCCGTTTCGGACTTATGCGAGCAAGAGAATTCATAATGAAGGACGCATATTCTTTCGATGCTTCTATGAGAGGTTTGGACAAAAGCTATGATAAAATGTTTAATGCATATAAACGTATCTTTAAGCGTTGTGGACTTACTACTATCCCTATAGAAGCAGATTCTGGAGCAATAGGTGGAAAGGTATCACATGAGTTTGTGGTAATTTCTGAGAAGGCAGGAGAGAGTGAATTTGTGTATTGTCCGAAGTGCGGATATGCAGCGAATATCGAGGCGGCAAAATCTGCAAAAGAAGAAGTAGTAGAAAAAGAAGATTTCAAACCTATTAATAAGGTTTCCACGCCTGATGCAAAAACAATAAATGAAGTTTCGGAATTTTTAGGTATCCCTAAGGAGAAGTTAGTTAAATCATTGCTATATAAAATCGACGGCGAATTTGTCCTTGCGCTCGTGCGTGGTGATGACGATTTAAATGAAGTGAAATTGAAGAATCTGCTAAATGGCAAGTTTATTTTTCCTGCAACTCCCGAGGAGGTTAAATCAGTTATAGGAGCTTCTGTGGGTTCTATTGGCCCTGTGGGTGTAAAGAATGTGAAAATTGTTGCTGATTATAGAATTAAGAATATGTTTAATTTTGTAACTGGGGCTAATGAAGATGGTTATCATTTCATTAATGTAAATCTAAATAGGGACTTTTCAGTTGATACATTCGGAGATATTCGAACGGTAAAGGCGGGAGATCCTTGTCCAAAATGTGGTGCGAAACTTGAAGTTTATGAAGGTATAGAAGTAGGACAGACTTTTAAATTAGGGACCAAATATTCTGAAAAAATGAATGCAAAGTTCCTTGATAAGGATGGCAAAGAAAAGTATTTTATAATGGGTTGCTATGGCATAGGAGTTGGAAGGACACTTGCTGCGATTATAGAAGAGCATAATGACAAGTATGGTATTAAGTGGCCTATAAGTGTTGCTCCATTTGAAGTAGAAATTGTTCCATTGAATATGTCTGATAAAGCAACTGTGGAAGTCACTGAAAAAATTTACAATGAGCTGTTAGATTCCGAAATAGAAGTGTTGATGGATGATAGAAATGATGTAAGTGCAGGGGTAAAGTTTAATGATGCGGACCTTATAGGAATTCCCGTCCAAATTATTGTGGGTAGGGCACTAAAAAAAGAAGGAAAATTAGAGATAAAGGACAGAGATAGTGGAGAGAAAGCACTTATCGAAGTAGAGAATGTTGTGGAATACGTGAGAAAAATGATAGAGGCAAAGTACGATGCTCTTAGTAAGTAGTATTCTTTTTTCTGTATTTAATTTTATTCTTGGCGCAATTGTTGGCAGTTTTCTTAATGTTGTTATTTATAGAGTACCTCGGAACGAATCGATTGTAAACCCTCCTTCTCACTGTCCGGTTTGCGGCCATCCATTAAAATGGTATGATATGATACCAATTGTAAGTTATATTGCATTAAAAGGGAGATGTAGGTATTGTGGAGCAAAAATTTCTGTCAGATATCCCCTAATAGAAGCGCTTACCGGCTTTGCTTTTGTTGGTGTGGGGTTGAGATT
>JALTCA010000103.1:0-4608 GCA_027008245.1 Desulfurellales bacterium | reverse complement strand
GGTTATAGCTGAAAAATATAGGTTTGAGAAGAAAGTTATAGGCTTTACAAATGGATGTTTTGATATTATCCACGTAGGGCACGTTACGTATTTAGAAAAAGCTAAAAATTTGGTTGATGTATTGATTGTAGGCTTGAATTCAGATAAATCGGTTAGAAGAATAAAGGGTGAAAAGAGGCCTATTAACAATGAGCATGATAGAGCTTTAGTGTTGTCTGCTTTGGAAAGTGTTGATTGGGTTGTTATTTTTGAAGAGGATACGCCATTTGAACTGATTAAAACCATTAAGCCTCATGTTCTAATTAAAGGGGCTGATTGGAAAGATAAGGGCGTTGTTGGTGCAGATTTTGTTGAAAGCTACGGTGGGGCGGTAAAATTTATAGATTTTTTAGATAATAGGTCTACAACAAATATGATTGACAGGATTATTGATGTTTACTGCAAATAAAATATTGAAGAGTTTTGAACAATATATAGATGCTAAATATACATCTAAAAATACTAAGAAGGCATACTTAAGAGACGTTGATGAGTTTTTGAAGCTTACAGATGGCTTTGGTTTAGAAGATGTGCAAAAGTTTATGCAAGTTTTGTTTAACAGGGGTTTGAAGCCTGCATCAATCATAAGAAAATTGGCATCTTTAAGCGTGTTCTTTGAGTATTTGAAGGAGAATGGTTTAGTCGATAAAAATTATGCAAAGTTGATTGATAAGCCAAAAAACAGCAAAAAATTACCAAAATTTTTGGATGTAGATGAGACTATTGCTCTGCTTGATTCTGTGAAAAATAAAAGAGATAGGGCGATTTTGGAGCTATTGTATTCAAGCTCTTTAAGAGCAAGTGAGCTTTTAGGACTAGATGTTGAGGATGTTGATTTTGAGAATTTAAGGGTTAGAGTAAAAAGAAAGGGCGGCGGCGTTGTTTATGTACCATTTTCAGAGAGAGCCAAAAGATTTTTGGTTGAGTATATTGGAGCAAGAAATAGCGGGCCTGTCTTTTTGAACAAGTACGGTAAAAGATTGTCAGATAGGTATTTGAGAAAGTTGGTTAAAAAATATTCAGTTGAGAGTATTTTTAAAGATATATCACCCCATACGTTGAGGCATACTAAAGCTACGCATCTTTTAAATAGTGGAATGGATATAAGACTTTTGCAGAAGTTTTTAGGCCATTCTTCCATTAAAGCTACACAGATTTATACACATGTAAATCTAAAGCAACTTGCAGAAACGTATGACAACACGCATCCGCTTGCTAAAGATGAATAAACAAAGAAAAAACTATCTGCTGGGTGTAGCTCACGGCGTTTTTTATTTTATGTCAAATGGCTTTGCTGACTACACCACTGTTCTACCCACTTTTTTGAGATATTTAATAAGCAGTGATTCAATAATAGGCTTTGTAGCAGCTATATCTCGCGGTGGTTCAGTATTTTTTCAACTATTTTCAGCCTTTTATTTACAAGGAAAAAGAAAGAAACCATATCTTGTGTTTGCCCTTTGGGTAAGATTTCTAAGCTGGCTTATGATAGCAGCCACATCTTTTATTTTTTTACCAAATCACCCTTTGCTTGAGCTTGTGAGCTTTGTTTTGTTTATAAGTTTTTTCTCCTTTGCTGGTGGTATAGCTGCAATACCCTTTTATGACATAATTTCTTATAACATACCGTCTAACTTGCTTGGTAGATTTTGGGCAATTCGTCAATTCTTGGGTGGACTGATGGCTGTTGGAAGCGGTTATCTTGTAAAAATCGTACTGTATAGATATTCGTATCCTTTAGGCTATTCAATTCTCTTTGTATTTAGCACCATTGGATTTGGTTTAACCTCTTTGAGCTTAGGCCTAATGGATGAAGGTGTTGAAAAGCAAAAGGTAAATAGGAATTTTGGTGAATTTTTAAGTGGAGCTTTTGGTCTGTTGAGGCATGATAAACTTTTAAGAAAACTCGTGTTTTCTGAGTTTTTAAGCCATTCTATTTTTATGTGTTTGCCATTTTTTTCTGTTTATGCCACACGTGTGCTTGGTATGCCCACTTCAGAGATAGGCTTTTTTATATCTGCCCAAATGGTTGGTAGTATTGTTTCTAACCTATTTTGGGGATATTATGCAGATAAAAAAGGGGCGAAATTTATAATTGTAACAACAAATATTTTGTCATTTCTTGTTCCTTTTGTAGCTATTTTTGTAAAACAGCCAATATTTTTTGTTGTAGTTTTCTTTATAATGGGAGCGTATCTTCATGGCACATTCATAGGGTATACAAATTATCTTTTAAAGATAGCTCCGGAAAGTTATAGGCCTACGTACGTAAGTATAAGAGGGACTTTTAATGCTTTGTCTTACTTTTTACCCACAATTGGCGGTTTGATTGCCGATACTTTCTCTTTTCCTATTTTATTTGTGGCGAGTAGTTTTTTTTCTGCTTTGGCTATTGTTAATTCTTTAAGCTTAAAGGATTGAGAAGACTTTAATACCTATTTCTGCTAAGATTATAGATAGAACCATCGCAAATGGATATACTGTTGCGTATCCTATGGATGGGTAATCTGAATTTGTGGCCTCGTTTATTGCTGTTAATGTTGGTGTTGAAGTCATAGCTCCCGCTAAAACTCCCATTATTTCCACCATATTTAATTTCATAATTTTTCTTGCGAGTAACGTGGTTATGTAAATGGAGACAATTATAGACCCCAATGCCAATGCGATAGAAATCCACCCATGGTTTTTTACAGCTTCGAACAGGAATTTGCCAGAATTGGTGCCTATTGTAGCCATGAAGATTAGCTGTCCCATAACTTTCATCAATGTGTTTGAGTGGGGAGATAACTGCCATACTATTGGCCCTGTTCTGCCTAATCTTCCAAGAATCAACGCTGTTATTAAAATGCCACCTACGAAACTGAACTTTACTGTGCCTACATATGGGATACTAAACGGGATGTTTCCAACAAATATGCCAATGACTATACCAAGTGCTATTGGTAGGAAATCGGCCGCTGGATATTTTAGAAGGTCATTCCCTATGAGCCTTATCAACTTCTTTTCATACTTTTCTGGAGCTACTATGTATAGTTTGTCTCCTAACATTAACGTTAGCGTATCATAAGGAGGTATATCAATTCCAGAACGTCTAACTTTCGTGATTGTAGCGTGTAGCGATTTAAGCTCTTTTATCTCTCCAACCTTTTTGCCAACAATATTTTTTGACGTTACAAGTAATCTATAGGATTTCATACTGTCGTGGAAAGTATAAGTATCAGGAAGTTCTTCTCCTAAGATGATTTGTAGGTTTTCTAACTGCTTAGCGGTTCCTGATACCCTGACAATGTCTCCATAGTGGAGTATGGCATCATCTTGGGATGTGTCTATGGGATGATTTGACTCAACCCTCTCTATAATAGTGGAGGTCATTTTCTCTATTTGGGATTTATAAATTGTTTGGTTTTTGAAGTTTTCATTTGTTATCTTAAAATTTTTTGTGATTATGTCTGGGTGCAGAGTTTTTTGCTTTTCCTCATAATCTTGCACTTCCTTTTTTAAGTCTACTCTGAAAATGAACGGTAAGTATCTAACAAAGTATATAGTTGTTATTATAGCCAACGGGTAAACTACACCAAATGCTATTGAGATTTCTGGTGAATTTTTCAACTCTAAAGCGGCAGCAAGAGCAGGTGCAGATGCTATTGTACCAATAAACGTGCCCTCTGTTATACCTTCTGGCAAATGAAGATAAAATCCCAGACCCAAAGTTAGAATGAATATTAGAGTCAATAGAAACAGGGCTAATAGGTTGAATTTTACACCCTTTTCTTTGATAAATTCAAAAAAACCTGGGCCGGACTGTAGGCCTACGGCATATATGAAAATCGCTAAACCGAAGAATTTAAATGTTGAAGGAATTGTTATGCCAAAATGGCCAGCCAATAGGGCAACAATGAGAATTGCGGATATATCTAAAGAAAAACCCTTTATTTTTATATTACCAATAATGTAGCCCAAAGCGACAATGAGAAAAAGATAAAAAATATCAGAATGAAGCATGTATTGTTACCTTTTTATACCTTGTTTTCTGACTCATGCAGGTTTTTGCTCACCTCAATAAAAAATGCTTGAGGGTCTTTTCATTTTTAATGCCAAAAGCGAAGTTAATTCCCTCAAAAGATTGTAATATTTTATTATTTTATAAATTAAATTCAATATTAAACACAAAGAAGATCCGTGAACGAGTACTATGAATTCAGTAGAATAGCTAAACCTATTTTTGATTTTTATTGGTTAATTTGTTAAACTTCAAAAATAAGGAGCGTGGGATATGTTTGATAAGGGTGATTGTCTTGTTGAAGTTTTGCCTTACATAAAGAAGTTTTACTCCAAAATTATGGTTATTAAATACGGCGGAAGCGCAATGTTAGATGCAGAGTTGAGAGAGAGCTTTTCTAAGGATGTGTCTTTATTGAAGTATGTTGGTATAAATCCGATTATTGTTCATGGCGGTGGTCCAGAGATTGGGGATACTTTGGGTAAATTGGGCATGGAGAGCAAGTTTTATCAGGGTTTAAGAATCACAGATGAAGATACTATGGAAGTCGTTGTTATGGTTTTGGCTGG
>JALTCA010000102.1:0-4759 GCA_027008245.1 Desulfurellales bacterium | reverse complement strand
AAGTAAGGCGGATTTGTTATGAAGTAATCAATACTGTTTGTTTCCAAAACATCTGTTGAGGATAGAACTTTCACGTTTCTAATACCGTTCAGTTCTATGTTTTTTTCTATAATCTCTCTCAAGTCTTTATTTTTTTCGATGGCGTAAACGGCTGAGTTTGGGTTGTTGAGCGATACGATTATGGCAATAATCCCACAGCCACTACCAAAGTCGATAATCCTTTTGGGTGCTTTAAATTTCAAATCCCTGGATAATACAAACGGTTCAAATGAAAAATGATAACCTTTACTGGGTTGGTAAACCTTGAAACTACCAAAGTCGTTTAGGACAACATCCTGCAATGTAAATTCAAGTTCCGATAAGTTACATTATGTAAACTTTTATTTTTCTCCCTCAAGTGCCGACCAGACAAACGACCCTACGAGCTTTTCCCTGTGAGGATTTCCCACTATCTCGTAAGCGTCCTTATCTTCAAATAGCTTCAATATAAGCTTTCTGTTCAGGTCGTGGCCGGACTTATAAGCCAGGTACTTTGCTTTAATGTCGTAGCCAATAATTGAGAGATCACCAATCGCATCCAATACCTTGTGTCTTACAAACTCATCTTTATATCTTAATGGGTCTTCGTTTATTATCCCATACTCATCAACTACAATTGCATTGTCCAAACTTCCACCTAATGCCAGGTTATGTGCTTGCAAGTATTCTATATCCTTTGTAAATCCAAATGTTCTTGCTTTGCTAATCTCTTTTGTAAATGTGTTTTCATTGATTTCTATAGATAATTTTTGTTTACCAATAAATGAGTTGTCAAAATGTATAGAACAGCTAACTTCAAAATTACGAGATGGTAGTAAAGCAGCAAATTTGCCCTCTTCTTTAATCTTTACAGGCTTTTTTATAATTATTTCCTTTTTATATGCATTCTGTTCTATAATTCCTGTTGTTTTCAATAGATAAACCCATGGGGCTGACGACCCATCCATTATAGGAACTTCATCTCCCCAAACTGTGATTAGAATATTATCTACATGTAACCCATATAAAGCAGCTAATAGATGTTCTACTGTCTTAATAACAACACCGTTTTTACCTAAGGTTGTAGCTAACGTTGTGTCAACCACATTTTCATTTTTTGCCTCTATACGAATGTTTTTATCAGCTCTGTAAAAAACAACTCCCTGATTAACATCAGCTGGTTCTAACCTTATTTCAACTTTTCTTCCTGTATGTAAACCTATACCTGTAGCTTCTATTGGCTCTTTCAAGGTTCTTTGTTTTCTCACTTTACACCCCTTAAAAATTTATTTTACAAGGTCATTGCTGCAAACTTTTCAAATAGGTATTCAGCATCGTGAGGGCCTGGTGAAGCCTCTGGATGATACTGCACTGAAATAACTGGTAACGCCGCATGCTTAACACCCTCAACACTTCCATCATTAAGATTCTTATACGTTATTTTGAATCCCTTTTCAAGGGAATCTTTTTCATCTGCTGCGTAATTGTGATTTTGTGCAGTTACAAATACTTTTCCCGTGTCCAAATCTACAACTGGGTGATTTCCTCCGTGATGACCAAATTTCATTTTATAAATTTTCACCCCAAAAGCTCTGAGTATTATTTGATGCCCAAAACATATGCCAAATGTTGGGTAACTCTCAACAATTTTTCTATATTCTCCTATCCATTTTTCATCCACACCCCTTGGGTCTCCAGGACCGTTAGATAAAAAAATAGCATTTGGCTCGAGAGTTTTTATGTAATCGTACGTTGAGTATGCATTAACAACAATTACTTCAAACCCTACCTCTGTTAGATATCTCAATATATTTCTTTTAACGCCAAAATCTATAACTACTACCCTTTTATTATCTACAATTCTCTTTGTTTTTCTATTTTCAAATCCAAATTTAAAAATTCCGTTTCCAAAAGTATATGTTTCCTTAGTAGATACATATTTAACTAAATCTTTCCCAACAATCTCGAAATCCGCTACCAATCTCTTGAGTGTGTCTGTATCCGATTCTGTTGATATAGCACCAATTAAAGAACCTTCTACTCTTATTTGTTTTGTTATTTTCCTTGTATCAATGTTTTCTATCCCTACTATGGAGTGTTCTCTTAGATAGTCGTCAAGAGAGTTTTGTGACCTAAAATTGGATGTTACCTTAGATGCTTCTTTAACAATAAAACCCTCTACATATGGTTTATTTGATTCTTCATCGTCGGAGTTCAGTCCATAATTCCCAATTTCTGGGTATGTCATTGTAACGATTTGACCTTTGTAGGATGGGTCGGTTAATATTTCCTGGTAGCCGCTCATTGCTGTATTGAAAACAACCTCTCCTACTGCAGTACCTTTTACTCCGAGCGATATACCTTCAAACACTGAGCCATTTTCCAAAACTAAAACAGCTTTCATTTCAAAAGCCTTTTACTCATTTCTTCTTCGTATGCTTTGTTAAAAGCCACGTCCCATTCCATACTACCTGGGATAAGTTTTTTTGAGCGTTTTTGTAAGTCTTCAACCACCTTTTCATAAACCTCGTCTTCTATGGAGAAGTATTTCTCCATTGTTTCCATGATCGCGTTGACTACCGCTTTATCTGAGCTAATTGTTTCAAACACGCCTTCTTCCATAGCCCTTTTAACAATTTTCCTTGCCAAATACCTTATACGAGCTCCGCTGTACCTCATAGCAAAAACCCTTCCTGTTTTGCCACTTTCCTTTTTGCCATTAAGAATAGTTTTAAACTATCGGCTTTCTCTTTCTCTATTTCGTTTGAGTATTGTTCGAGCAATTTTTTAGTTTTCGCATCTATTTCTCTTTCTTTCTGAACATCTTCTTCTAAAACGTCGCGTATTATACTCTTCAGAATTGATGCATCCTTATTGAGTTTTATATTCCCACTTTTTATTAGGTTTACAGCTATTTTATCGGTTAATAGCTCAATCTCCCTTTTTTTAAGTGCCATCTCTACCGCCCCTTTATACAAGATAATTTAGAAAATCTCAAATTTTTATTCTGCTTTCCTCTTTTTTAAACAACCTTTTTATGTTTTCTCTATGTTTAAAAATAATAATTACATACAAAACCAAGAAATATAACCTAACAATGTAATCAGGACTCGAAAGAGCGATTAGGGTGGTAATAAAGAAAGACAACAGTGCAGCCAAGGATGAATATTTTGTTATTAGAAGAATACTTACCCATACAAACATTCCGGCAAGGGAAGCTGTTGGGTTTATAGGTAAACTAGCACCATATGAAGTTGCAACGCCTTTTCCACCTTTAAATAACAAAAATACACTGAAATCATGTCCTAAAACGGCCAAAATAGCAGAAACAATATTTATATATTCATCTTTAGGAAAGATTAACGAGAAAACTAAAACTGGAAGGATACCCTTTGTGACATCTAAAATTAGCGTTAAAGTGCCCTCTTTTTTACCAACTACCCTGTAAACATTCGTTGCGCCTATATTGCCGCTTCCGTGCTTCTTTATATCTATGCCTTTGTATTTTGCAATTAGAAACCCACATGGAACACTACCCAAAAAATAAGATATTAAACCTGCTGTCAGGTAGTGTTCGAGCAACTAATTTCCCTCCTTTTTTCTCTGTCTCCTAATGTATGCAGGTATGTCTCTTTCGTCTTCTATAGGAATTTCTGTTACTTTTGTTATTTCGTTTATACTTTCGGGTTTGTTTATCAACTTTTCTCGTGATATACGCGGTACATTATCTGAGAACCCAGTGGCAATTATAGTTATTCTTACCTTATCACCCAAACTTTCATCCAAGACAAATCCATGCTTAAAAAGTGCCTTTTCATTCATATTTTTTTCTATTATTGATGTTGCCTCATTAAATTCTTCCATACCGAAATTTTTTCCAGCAGTTATATTCATTAAAATGCCTTTGGCTCCTTTTATAGATGTGTTTTCCAATAGAGGGTTGGATATTGCCATCTCGGTAGCCCTTCTAACCCTGTTTTCTCCGCCTTCTGCAGACGCTTCACCAACTCCCATTAAAGCCACACCTTTCTCTTTCATTACAGATTCTACATCCGCGAAGTCTATATTCATTATTATCTGAGAATCTGGTTGTTTGTATATTAATTCTACTATGCTTTGAACTGCCTGTCTCAGTATATCATCAGCTTTTTTAAACGCATCAAGCAGCGTTAGGTTTTTGTAAATGTCAAGTAACCTTTGGTTTGGTATTATGATTATGCTATCGACATTTTCCTTAAGGTCATTTATGCCCTTTATGGCTATCTCCTTTTTCGTTTTTCCTTCCATTTCAAATGGTTTTGTAACAACAGCAATGGTTAAAGCGCCAATATCTTTTGCAATTTTTGCTATAATGGGAGAAGCTCCTGTTCCTGTTCCACCACCCATTCCAGCTGCTATAAACACCATATCAGCACCGGATAATACAGATTCTATCTCTTCTATGCTTTCCTCGGCAGCCTTTTTGCCTTTTTCTGGATTGCTTCCAGCACCCAAGCCCCTTGTTAGTTTCTTACCAAGTTGCACTTTTGTTTCTGCAAGAGATACGTTTAAAGCCTGAATGTCAGTGTTTGCTGATATAAACTCGACATTTTTAATACCATAATTAACCATTGTGTTTACTGCGTTGCTGCCGCCTCCACCTACACCTATAACCTTTATAACTGCTCCTGAAGAATAATCATTTTTTTCTTGCTTAGCCATTATTCAAGCCTCCAAATCAAAACATTTCTTTAACCCAGCT
>JALTCA010000101.1:0-4772 GCA_027008245.1 Desulfurellales bacterium | reverse complement strand
TATCTTTACTACCAGAATCAACAATAACAATTTCATCACAAAAGCTAACGCTTTTTAGCGTCCTTTCTATACTCTTTTCTTCGTTATATGTTATAATTGCACAACCTAAGGACATTACTCTCCGAGTAATCTTTTGCGGGCTTCTTCACTCATCATATAGGGATTCCACGGCGGATCATACACAATATCAACAATCACATCTTTTGCACCGATTTCTTTGATTCTACTAACAACATCTTCTTGTATAGGTACTATCAACGGACATCCAGGGGTAGTCAAAGTCATCACAATCTTCACTACATCGTCGTCATCAATGTCTATAGCGTATATAAAACCCAAATTTACAACGTCTATACCAATTTCTGCATCTATAACGTTATATAATGCATCTACAACATCTTTTTTAGTGAGTTTCCTACCCATGCTCACACCGTCCCCTTTCTTTTGGGTTTAAATTTTAAAACGTTTTTTAATTCATTTAGCTGAACAGTCTTATCCGAACTCACGTCTATATTTCTAATCAATTTAGAATCTTCTTTCAAAAATTTTATCGTAACAATATTGTCGGTATTCATTATAATTAAGCTATTTTTATAAACAGAATCTGGCCTATCCAAAGGCTCAAGCTCGATTTTTCCATTAACATCCTTGCATTTATGTACGTTATCCAATTTCAACCCCAAATAAGCTTGCTCTTCTAAAAACAAAAACAAATCATCGTCATCTTCATAAAAATTATCTATAGACCCAATATAGCTGTCTCCGTTAGACATATCAATTCTTACCCATATTTTTGCCATTTCTTTTACCTCAATATAGGGGAAGTTTCCCCTTCAGGTTAAATTCTTTTTCAAATGCACTTGCCACCTTAAATATAATATCTTCTCTAAAGGCATTAGCTGCAATCTGTAACCCTAAGGGCAACCCATTGGCTGATAATCCATTTGGTATACTAATTGCAGGTATCCCTGTCAAATTTGCCGGTATAGTAAAGATGTCGGAAAGATACATTTGCAAAGGATTATTGGCTTTTTCGCCAATTTTGAATGCCTCAGTAGGTGTGGTAGGCATAATAATGCAATCAAAATCCTTAAAAACACTATCAAAATCCCGCTTAATTAGACTCCTTAATTTTTGAGCTTTTAAATAGTAAGCATCGTAATATCCACTTGAAAGCACATAGGTGCCCAACATTATTCTCCTTTTTACCTCATCGCCAAACCCCTCAGAGCGCGTTTTTATGTACATATCCTTCAAATCTTCATATCCATCTATCCTAAAACCGTACTTAACACCATCATAACGTTCCAAATTACTCGATGCTTCAGCCGGCGCAATTATATAATAATCCGAAACGGCATATTTCGCATGGGGCAAATCAATAGGCTTAACATTACAGCCTAAGGATTCTAAAATTTTAATAGATTCATCCATTGCTTTTTGAACATCACTATCACAGTCTCCTAAGGCTGCTTCATAAATTCCTATTTTTATGCCATTAACAGGCTGATTCAAATATTTAGTGAAATCTTCACACTCTACATTTGCACTTGTAGAATCCATAGGGTCATGCCCACAGATCGCACTCATAAGTATAGCTGCATCCTCAACATCACGTGCTATTGGTCCTATCTGGTCTAAACTCGAAGCGAAAGCAACAAGACCATAACGAGAAACCCTGCCATATGTTGGCTTCAATCCAACAACACCACAAAGAGAGGCAGGTTGCCTGATTGATCCACCAGTGTCAGAACCCAAAGCTGCTATTGCTTCACCCGATGCTACTGCAGCTGCAGAACCACCGCTTGAACCTCCAGGTACGCGTGTAGTGTCCCACGGATTCTTTGTCACACCATAAAACGATGTCTCAGTAGATGAACCCATTGCAAATTCATCCAGATTTGTCTTGCCAATAAACGTTGCACCATTTTCTTTCAATCTTCTAACTGCTGTGGCATCGAAAACAGCGACAAAATTGGATAAAATCTTAGAGGAACATGTTGTCGGTTTAGTAGCTATATGCATATTGTCCTTTATTGCTATAGGTAACCCTTTAAAAATACCATCTATTTTATTCTCACCGTAATTTTCAAAAACCGTAACGTAA
Organism: Desulfurellales bacterium; assembly: GCA_027008245.1. Classification (GTDB taxonomy): domain Bacteria; phylum Campylobacterota_A; class Desulfurellia; order Desulfurellales; family Hippeaceae; genus Hippea. Next base: position 2,665 of record JALTCA010000101.1, on the reverse strand, counting down.
GCATTGATTTCGTCTTCCTTTTTGTGAATCCTTCCAAGAACAGAATCATACACCTCTTTTGGTGTAACTTCTTTATTTTTAACCAATTCCATCAACTCATGGAGTGTTTTTTTATAAAGCATCTCTTACCTCTCAATAACCTTTGGCACTTTAAACGATTCACCGTCAGTCTCAGGCGCATTTTTTAATATCAAATCCCTATCCATTGAGGGACTTACCTCATCTTCTCTAAAAACATTATGAAGTTCCGTTATGTGAAAAGCTGCTTCACAATTAGATAGGTCTAATTCATTAATCTGCTCCATATAATTCAAGATATCATTAAATTGTGATGCAAACTTGTCTATTTGACTCTCTTCCAATTCAAGCATGGCTAACTTAGCAATTCTTTTAACTTCTTCTTTATTGACCATCTTTATCTCCTTTAATAACCAACCCTTCTCAAAAACAACCCCTTAGCCGGTGCCTTAAATGATTTCACATTCCCTACATTGAAGATTATATTACCGCTTGTATCTTTTTGCAAGCGCATAAGGGAATAACCAACGGCCAAACCCACCATATTGCGCACCATACCCCTCAAAAAACCATTCGCACATATGTGGAATACGGCAAAATCCCTAAAACGCCTAACTCTAAAAAAATATACCTCTCGAACACAGTCTTTATCTAAAGGCTCATTTGCAAATAACGAAAAGTCCATTTTACCTACAAATCCGCATACAAACTCTTTGATTTTTTCTATATCAAGCCTCAAAGGCACATGCCATACGTAGTTTTTTAAAAACGGCGGCAAGACACTACCGTTAAAGATAAAGTACACATACTCCCTAAACCTTGCAGAATACCTACTGTGAAAATCATTATTAACTTCAAACACTTTCAAAATCCTTATATCATTGGGTAAAACTGAATTCAAGCCCTTAAAAAGAGCATAAGGACTTATAAAAAAAGGGGGCAAAAAATCTATAACCTGGCCAAATGCATGCACGCCTGCATCAGTCCTACCAGCATAATTTATTCTTATAGATGTTTTAAATATCTTGTACAGTGCTTTTTCCAAAACTTCTTGGATAGTTAAACAGTTAGGTTGAATCTGAAAACCGCAGTAGTTTGTTCCATCATACGACACAAATGCAGCATACCTTATAGCGCGCTACCTCCAACCATAATAGAAGGAATTCTCAAGGTCGGCTCACCGTCCGTTACAGGCACTCCTTGGCCACCCTTGCCGCACGTTCCAACCTCAACGCCAAAGTCACTTCCCACCATATCGATTTCTTCCAACACCTTTGGCCCATTGCCAATAAGCGTTGCACCCCTGACCATGTGTCCAATCTTGCCACTCTTGATTGTGTAGCCCTCAGCCACCTCAAAAACAAAATCACCTGTAGTCGGATTAACCTGACCACCGCCCATCCTAACAACAAACAAACCGTTGTCCACAGAGGCAATTATGTCCTCAGGATTATCATTACCCGGCAATATATACGTATTGGACATTCTCACAATGGGTGGAAATCTAAAAGACTCCCTGCGGGCATTGCCAGTTGATTCTTTACCCGCAAACTTAGCATACATTTTATCAAACATATATCCCTTTAAGATCCCATTTTCGATCAACAATGTATTCTGCGATTTTGTGCCTTCATCATCAAAATAAAACGATCCCCTCATCCTGGGCCTCGTGGCGTCATCAACAACCGTTATCTTCTCATTTGCAACCTTTTGACCCAATTTATCTTTATAAACGCTCATGGACTCATACACAAGGTCAGCCTCAAGCCCATGACCAACAGCTTCATGTATCATTGTACCGCCTGCATTACTTGACAAAACTACCGTCATTCTTTGGGCTTTTAAAGGCGGTGCATGGAGAAGCTCGATTAACTTTTCACTCATCTCCTCGGCCAGATTCTTAAAATCTATACTATCAAAACACTGAAAACCGCCAAGATAGCTAAATGGGCGTCTGAATGTTTGATAATTGTCTTTATCGGATGCCGTTACTTCGAAGTACAAAACCGTGTAGATCCTCTTCTCCTTCAAATGCTTACCCGTTTCGTTAATTATCTCCACACTCTTCAATCTATCTGAAAATGTCATGCTGACCTGCTTTATTTCCTTTTTTTTATAAGCAACACTGCAAAAATCATCGTAAATAGCTTTTATTTTGTCGACATGCGGTTTATACTCGCCGCACATATCTACACTCTTTTCTTTACCTTCAGACAAAACCAATGCACCGCTGTTTGAGCCTGAGATATCTACCAAAAACTTGCTCATCTTATGCACATTCTCTTCACTTGTATCAAAAGACGATGAATACAAAACACTTAAGCCCTTTACGGTTCTTACGCCTACACCTCTATCGTGGCTGATTTTAACATTCTCGATTTTGCCACTTTTTGCTTCAACAAGCCTCACAAACGAATCCTCTAAGTATATGTCAAAAAAATCGCAATTAGAGTTTTTTAAAATGGCAAAGGCATCTTCGTACATCCACTACCTCCAAAGAAAAAAAGGAGGCTTAAAAGCCCCCCATGCCTATCTTCCGAGTTTCTCCTCAAGTTTCTTTATATTAACAATCGTCGTCATAATGCTGTCTGGATTCAAACTCATGGAATCAATACCTTGCTCAACCAAAAACTCGGCAAAGTCTAAG
>JALTCA010000100.1:0-1409 GCA_027008245.1 Desulfurellales bacterium | reverse complement strand
GATACAAAATTAGTAGATAAATTTTTTATAAAAAAAAATCAAAATAATTTGTCACAAAATTTAGAATCAAATATAAAGCTTTTATATGGACATAAATCACCGGTAAATACAGTAGCCTTTAGTCCAGATGGAAGATATTTAGCATCTGGAAGTGGTGATAGAACAATAAAAATATGGGATATAAAAAGTCAAAAAGAAATAAAAACTTTATCAGGGTATAATTTTTATGTTAATTCAGTAGCATTTTCTCCAGACGGAAGATATTTAGCATCTGGAAGTTTTCCAATAAAAATATGGGATATGGAGAGTCAAAAAGAAATAAAAATTTTATCAGGGCATAAGAGTTCTGTTAATACAGTAGTATTTAGTCCAGATGGAAGATATTTAGCTTCTGGAAGTTTGGATAGAACAATAAAAATATGGGATATGAAAAATCCAAAAGAAATAAAAACTTTATCAGGGCATAAGAGTTCTGTTAATACAGTAGTATTTAGTCCAGATGGAAGATATTTAGTATCTGGAAGTAATGACAAAACAATAAAAATATGGAATATAGAAAGTGCAAGCTTAAAAAAAACTTTATCAGGGCATAATAATTCTGTTGATTCAGTAGCCTTTAGTCCGGATGGAAGATATTTAGCATCTGGAAGTTTTCAAACGATAAAAATATGGGATATGAAAAATCAAAAAGAAATAAAAACTTTAATAGGGGATAATGGTTCTGTTAATTCAGTAGCCTTTAGTCCAGACGGAAGATATTTAGCATCTGGAAGTTTTCAAACGATAAAAATATGGGATATGAAAAATCAAAAAGAAATAAAAACTTTAATAGGGCATAATGGTTCTGTTAATTCAGTAGCCTTTAGTCCAGATGGAAAATATTTAGCATCTGGAAGTGGTGATAAAACAATAAAAATATGGGATATGGAGAGTCAAAAAGAAATAAAAACTTTATCAGTGCATAAAGATTATGTTATGTCAGTAGCCTTTAGTCCAGATGGAAAATATTTAGCTTCAGGAAGTAATGATAATAGTATAAAAATTATCAGTTTTGAAGACAATTATGATGATGTATCTAAATTGCTATTAAATGAAGATAAAATAAGAGCAGATATTATGCCTTATAATGAAAATATCCTAAAAGATATCAAACAAGGGTATTGGTCTTTGTGGGATAGAAATAAAGAGGGATTAGTTGAAGTTAAATTAAATAAAAAGCTTGTAGCAAGAGAGCCAAAAAGTTCTATTGTAAATGGAGTTGTAGCGATAGATTTTGGGACGAAAAGTACAGTCGTAGCAGTTCAAAAAGATTCTGCTCAAACTCTTCCTTTAAGAATTGGAGTTGGAGATTTAAGCCAAGAGATAGAAGCATCTCATTATGAAAATCCAACAGTTATGGAGTTTAATGA
>JALTCA010000099.1:0-1431 GCA_027008245.1 Desulfurellales bacterium | reverse complement strand
AAAGTACACACCCAATTCTTACGAGGTCCTTCGCTCGCCTACGCTTGCTCGAGGACGACAAAAAACCTGTCATTCTGAACGAAGTGAAGAATCTCTGCCTTAACAACTTCAATTATCTAAATAACCTTGAAGGAATTTAACAATTGTTTTGCACAACCTATTTTTATAATCTGTTTATAAATTCACTTTTCACCTTCAAAGAAAGAAAGGTTAGAAAGGAAGCTTCGTGTCTGCTCTAACAAAAAGATCCTTCGGGACGACGGGATTGAACGAGGTCATTCACGAAGTTAACTCAGGGCGGCATGGCAGCCGCCCTCTGAGCGTAGCGAAGAGTCTCTGCTTTTGCGGCAATGGTTATTTTTCAGAAACAAACACACACTAATTTGCATATGAGATCCTTCGCAAAAGCGGCTCAGGGAGACGAAGGGAAAAATATTTGCTTAGGCAGAACAGAAAATAAATTTTACTGAGCTAATTAAGAAAAGTATTTTCGTAAAAATGCCTCATAAAAGCAAAAACTACCCCAAATAAACCCTGTATTTATCAGGGCTACTTCAAAATCGCTAATTTAAGGTACCTTAGAGCGCGATCTTGAGAAAAATCGGGTAAATATACCTGCAAAACGCTTAAAACGCCTTATTTTAGAAGGCAATAAACTCAGTATTTATCTACATTTCTTTGGTATCGCCTAAAATTAAATATGATTTCATAGGTTATAATTTTTAGAAACCCTTTATTTATCTACATCCTTTGATGCACTAATTTTTCACTTTTTCGAACAAAAATTCGTGTTTACTATCCAATAAAATATAATGATAACAAAAATCATTCGCATTCCATATACATTTCCGCTACAATATATGAACCCTAAAATTGCAAAGTTGAAAATACTTTTTCAAGATACAACATACTACTCCCACAAATAGCGATTTCACTCACACTTTTCAGTGTAGATAAGCCGAAGTATGCAAGTAAAGGATAGAATATCTAAGATATCATACAATCTATCAGTTCAAACATCAAAAAATTTTTTTCGCAGCACCTTGCAACTCGATCTCAAAGAACAATGACTGCAGAGAGATTTATCAACAGTTCTTTCTGGGACTTTCTTGCCAGAAAGGAATTCTTTCATATCTTCAATTTCTCTGCGAATACCCGAAATGACAAAGGAATATTCCCTTTCAGTAAACACTTCTTCTTTCAATTCTCCATCCAGTATATAAAGGAGCGCAGGTTCGGCATCCACGCCCGTAATTTGTTTTACAGCATATTTATACAGAGCAATTTGTACAGCATCTATCTCTGCATCTTTGTCGCGCGTTTTGTAATCTATAATTCTAATCTTATCACCATCGTGCATCAGCAGATCGAAGCGGCCACATATCTGCGTACCGAAAAAGTCCACCGAAAATGAACGCTCTGATAGAATAA
>JALTCA010000098.1:0-1437 GCA_027008245.1 Desulfurellales bacterium | reverse complement strand
CTTCAATAAAACACAAGTATGAAATACAGTAAAGATATTCATTGACTATTTAGATTTAAAGATTTTTTCGCATTAAAAACTTTTCATGAATCTGTTGAATTAGTCTAAAGCGATAATTAATTAACATAGTGCTTGTTAAGTTTGAAGAAGCGACGGATTGTTTTGCAGAGAAAACTACGAGCTGATATTTTGAAAGTAATCTTAAAATTTAGATCTTCCGGCATCTATTATCATATTATTGCATTAATTCTTTCCAGCAAAATCTACTTATGTTTTTATACCTATGAGTGTGTGGTTAAAGATTTTTTGAAAACCTATTGACACAAAATCTGTTATGTGTAAAATACACATAGGTGAATGAGATGAGGAATAAAAAAATCGGATGTGCAAAATTTGGATTTAAGATGAGTAATATATTGTATGCGGTATTTCTATATTTGCTGATGGATAATTCAGCAAGCGGTTATAAATTAAGTGAAGAACTTTCAAAGGTAGGTATAGATCCTTCGTATATTCCCTCAGGTATAACCTATCGGTTGTTGCGCGATATGGAGGCAAACGGATTGCTTGTTTCTAAGTGGGAAACGTCTGGAAGTGGCCCTGCAAAAAGAGTTTACAAAATAACTGATGCGGGTAAAAAATATCTTGAAGGATGGATCGTTGAAGCAAAAAGAAATTTAAAAACTATGGAAAACCTTATAAGCCTAATAGAGGGGAGGCTAAAAGATGGGTACGATAAGTGAATACTGGCACGGCATTCCGCGGAAGGAGATTCCCTGGTATCCTACCGTTGATAAGAATAAATGTATTGGATGCGGACTCTGCTTTGTTACCTGCGGAAGGAATGTTTATGAAATTAAAGACGGTAAAGCAGATGTGGTTAATCCGTATAATTGTCTTGTTGGCTGCACTACCTGTGAAACAGTGTGTCCTGTGGGTGCAATAAGTTTTCCTGATAAAGAACTTATCCATAAGATTGAGAAGGAATATGCAATTTTGCGTGTTGTTCAGGAAGAGCGCAAAAAGAAAGGTACAAAGCTTGAGCTAAATAAAGCGCGCTCTGAAGCAGAGAAAATTGTTTCTCAATCCCCTCATCGAGCAGAATTTGTAATAGCGGGTCATATTTTAGAAAAAGACATACCTAAAAAACTTTTAGATCTTGTTTCTCAATGCAGCTGCGATATAGTTAATTTTAAATTAGAAACACCATCCTTAAAGGTGTGTTTTGATGAAAAAGCGCCTTCGAGTGCTACATTTACCCTTGTTTCTCAAAGGTTTGAAGATGTAACTGAATGTGTCGAAAGAATCGATAAACTTTTAGAGGAAAATAACATTGTTGTTGTGGAGCACAAAAAGATTTCTTAAAAATTTTCGAGAAAAAGAATGGAAAATAAGAATGGAAAATAAAAAATTATCCTGCATAAGAGCGAAGAAGTT
>JALTCA010000097.1:0-4990 GCA_027008245.1 Desulfurellales bacterium | reverse complement strand
CAGAAGGAGCGCGGCGCATCGGCAGGTTTTTTGGGTTCTAAAGGAAAGAAGTTCGGCGAAATTCTATCAAATCAGAGAATCTTAACCAATCAGAGATTGGAAGATCTTAAAAAAGCTCTGGCCCATACAGATATAAATAGCAATCCACGATTCAAAAGGTACATAACATCTGCAATGGAGCAATTGCAATACATAAACCAGATCAGACAAAAGGTGGATAACCTTGCCATACCCGTGAAACAGGAGGTGGCTTATTACACAAAGATAAACTCCGATCTTTTGAATGCTGTGGGTGCAATAGGCTTCGGAACAGATAACTCCTACATATCAAAGGAACTCAACGCTTACACAAACTTCCTGCTCTCAAAAGAAAGGGCAGGCATAGAAAGGGCTGTTCTATCAAACACATTCGCCCAAAATCACTTTGGGCCTGGAATGTATGAAAAATTCATAACGCTTGTGGCTGAACAGAAGAGTTACATGCACTCATTTAAAATATCGGCAAATGGGAAATTTTTGGATTACTTTAAGGAACATTTTAGAGGCCAATGCATACAAGAGGTCAACAGGATGCGTCAGATAGCCATAAGCCACTTTGGTAAAGGTAATTTCGGTGTTGACCCTGAATACTGGTTTAAAACAATAACAAAGAAGATCAATATCTTGAAAAATATTGAAGACTTTATGGAAAAAACGATTATCGAGGACCTGCAAAGCAGAATAGATGCTGCAATGACAAACCTAATAATTTACTCAATCCTGTTCTTGGCTGGTGTTATCTCAATTGTATTACTCATCGTAGCAGTATTTAAATACGTGCTAGCTAACATAAACATGCTGACGATGGAAGCTAAAAATCTGGCAAGTGGCGAAGGCGATCTCACAAGGAGAATAAAAGTTGAAAGCCATGATGAGTTAGGGGAACTTGCAGAGTGGTTCAATAAGTTCATAGAAAAGACACAATTCATGATCAGAGACATTAAGAACAATCTCTCGGATTTAAATACCCAATCCTCACGCCTTCAGGATGCGGCAAATCAAATGTCTGCATCCATTGAAGAGACATCCCAAAACACAAGAGAAATTGCAACAGCTATGAACGATACCACAGAAGCTGTGGACAGCATAGCAAGAACGACAGAGAACATAACAATGCTCGCAAATGAGGTTGGCGAAGTTAACAACCAGATGATCGCAGACATAGAAAAGAGACTTGAGAGAATGAGACAGAATGCACAATTGGCAAAAGAAGCAATGGAGCAAATTAACACTGTTGGAGAATCCTCAAAAGAGATTGGGCAAATCGTTGGCGTCATTAATGAGATAGCAGACCAAACGAACCTACTTGCATTGAATGCTGCAATTGAAGCGGCGCGTGCTGGAGAGGCTGGTAGAGGCTTTGCCGTTGTTGCAGACGAAGTTAGGAAATTGGCTGAAAAAACACAGCATGCTACAGAAGAGATCAGAAACATGATAACAAAGATTCAAAACGACACCAAAACGGCAGTAGAAAAGACATCTGAAGCAAGCGAAATGATTTTAGAAGAAGAGAAAAAGGCTGAAGAGGATAAACACAACGTAGAAAATGTTGTGGAAAAAACAAGCAGGGTGATAGAGGAAATCAATTCAACAAGCGCAGCAACGGAAGAGCTATCTTCAACATTCTCAGAAATGGATATGCAGATTAAAGACATTGCGAATGCTGCTGAGGATAATTTAAAAGCCGTAGAGGCCGTTTCAAGGGCTGCCGAAGAGCTGGGTGGTTTGTCATCAAAGGTTGACTCCCTAATTAACAAATTCAAGGTTTAAAGGTAGAGGGGGTGTATGCCCCCCTTTTTTTAATGTTTATTAGTTAAGAAATTTTGACACGATTTGGATAGAGTGGTAAATATACAGTTGATGAAAAGATTAATTCCGTTAATTTTCTGTTTTATAGCCATACTGACTCTCCAGGCTTCAGCTTCCGGCATAAAAGTTATAAAAATAAAAAAACAAACAATAACGCTTTTTAACGAAATACCGGCTTTTGTAATATCAAAAAACAGCGTAACAATCTCATCTAAACTCATGGGATATGTTAGAGGGTTAAAGGTTGATGTAGGAAATAGAGTGAAAAAAGGAGAAATACTTTTAAAAATTGACTCAAGAAGTATAGGGGAAAAGATAAAACAGGCAAGGGCGAACTTTGAAAACGCAAAGTTCAACTATATAAGGATTGAGAAGCTATACAAAGAGGGTGCTGTGTCAGAAAAAACGTTTATCGCAACAAAAAGCACCTTTGAACAGGCAAAAGCTGCACTAAAAGATATTAAGACACTTTTAGGTTATTCAGTTGTACGTTCTCCGATAAATGGCTATATAAGCAAAAAATTTGTCCAAAATGGCGATATAGCAGCTCCATCACAACCACTTCTTGTTGTTGAAGGCTCAAACTTTTATCAAGTGCAAGCAAATATCCCAGATTCGCTGTTTGGCAACTTTCTCAAGATGAAAAAAATACCCGTAGAGATCAAAATAAAAAAGATTTATGGCTCTCCACAGTACGTGCAGAAAAGTGAAGACCCAACAACCCATACCCATCTTGTAAAAATCATCATACCAAAATTCAAATTCATACACCCCGGCGAATTTGCAAAGGTTTTAATCACCAGAAAGCCCATTGAATCCATAACAATACCTGAGAACTCCATTGTAGAAAGGGGCGGCATAGAGGGTGTTTTTGTTTTAGACAAAAGCAATGTGGTACATTTTAGAATGCTTAGATTGGGTGAGAAAATAGGCAATAGATACATAGTATTGAGTGGATTAAAACAAGGTGAGAGAATTGTTGTAAACCCGCCTTACTATCTTGAAAATAACTCAAGATTGAAATGAACGAAAAGCTCAACATAGCCGGCAGATTGGCAAAAAGCTTCTACAACTCCAAAATTACTCCACTAATTATGATAACAATAGCCGTTTTAGGAATAGGGGCGCTGCTCATTACGCCGAGAATGTACAATCCGGAAATCAAGGTTCCTGCGGCAAACATAATCGTTATTCGGCCCAATACATCGGCAATTGAAATGGAAAACCAGATTGTAAAGCCATTGGAAGGCATTGTGGCCTCAATATACGGTGTTGATCATACGTTCAGTTATGCAATCGATGATATGGCTGTTACTACTGTGCAATTCAAAGTGGGATTAAATCAACAGATGTGCTTGATGAGGCTTTACAACAAGATTATGCGCAACTACGACAGGATGCCAAAAGGGACGTATCAGCCCATAATTAAATCCATCGGTGTTGAGGATATACCCATAATGACTATCACACTGTATTCAAAGGATCTATCACCCTATCAGCTGAGAAAGTTGGCATGTAAGGTTTTGGCAGAGCTTAGGGGTGTTCCAAATATGGGAACGAACTACATAGTTGGCGGTGCGCCCAAAGCCGTCAATGTGGATATAAACCCCCAAAAACTGGCGTCGTATAAGATAGGCCTTAATGATTTGATAAACATACTCAAGTCAAGCGGTGTATTTGTTCAAGCGGGCAGTATAATAAACAACAACAAAAGACACCCCGTTCTTGTAACACACCTGTTTAAAAACGCAAAAGACGTTGGAAATGTTATAGTGGGCGTAAGAGAAGGAAAACCCATTTTTTTAAAGGATGTAGCCCATGTGTATGAAGGTGCAGCAGACGTCAATTATGCAACAACGTTTGCTTGGGGTAAGGCCTCGGGCAAAAAGGATTTCAACAACTTATACAATGCAGTGACAATAACTATAGCAAAAAAGACCGGAGCAAATGCCGTATTTGTAGTAAAAGATGTACTCAATAGATTGGATGCAATAAAAAAGGCCATGCTTCCTGAACATGTCGGTTTAGCGGTAATGAGAAATTATGCGGGCAAGGCAAATCGGGCTGTCAATACGTTACTTGAACATTTAGCCATCGCTGTAATTGTCGTTGCTTTTATACTTTTGATATTCTTAGGCTTTAAAGAATCGCTTATAATTACCGTTATGGTGCCATTTGTCTTATTGTTTACGTTGTTTGCAAGCTATATTTTGGGACAAAGTATTAATAGAATTACACTGTTTGCTTTGATTTTATCATTGGGGTTGTTGGTCGATAGCGGCATTGTTGTCATAGAAAATCTGCACAGGCACATCCATTTTGGTTTTGGCGAATTTAGGAACAGAATCATTTTGGCGACAAACGAGATAGGAAATCCCACAAATATTGCAACAGTAGCTGTTGTTTTGGCATTCATTCCCATGGCGTTTGTTTCAGGCATGATGGGGCCTTTCATGAGACCAATCCCATTAAACGTGCCCATTGCGATGATAACCTCTCTGTTTTTGGCATACACCATAGTACCGTATGGTTCGTTTTACCTGCTCAAGAACAAAATGCGAGAAAACAAACATCACGACAAGAAAAAGAAAAAACCGTTCCTCGAAAAGCTATACAAAACAACATTTATTCCCTTTGTGAGGAGAGCAATTTTAAGGAAATCATTATATTTATTCGTATTTATCGCTGTAATTGGATCCACATTGATGATTGCATGGCAGTTTGTAAGACCAAGCGGCATAAACGGACCTTTGAGCCCTTTGGGCGTTGAATTCAAAATGTTGCCAAATAGCAATGTTAACACTTTCTTGGTTGAGGTAAAATTACCCCTTTCTGCTCCATTGGAAGAAACCCAAAGGGTCGCCCAGGCCGTTGGAATGCTCATTGGCAACAATAAATACGTTGAGGATTACGAAATATATACAGGTATTACGGCGCCGCTTGATTTTGGAGCCCTAATGAGAAGCTATGAGATGCTCAATACGCCCAATATCGCTCAAATAAGGGTAAAGATTGTTAAAGAAAATAGACCAAAAACACACAAGATAGTGATGGAACTTGACAGGAAACTCAACAAACTCAGAGAAAAGTTCAAGGATGCAAAGATCATGATCTTCGAAAATCCCCCGGGACCGCCTACAAG
>JALTCA010000096.1:0-1474 GCA_027008245.1 Desulfurellales bacterium | reverse complement strand
ACTGGAAAAGTAAAAGCAATTTTACTCGTGAAAGAAAATGATCAAATAATCATCTTCACTAAAGATGGGAATGCAATTAAAATCTCTGCAAAAGGTGTTTCTACTTACAGTAGATATGCAAGAGGCGTAAAAGTTGTTAGGTTTAAGAATCCAAATGACACAGTCGCTTCGGTAGACACAATTAGCCCAAAAGATGAGAGAGAAATATAAGGAATATGCAAAACTAACAGCAGTAATTACACTAACAGTTCTTGGGATAATCTTTTCTGTTTTTCTTCTCATAAAAATCAGAGGGGTTATCCCACCTATTTTGTATGCAATTTTTATTGCGTATCTCCTACTCCCAATAACAAATTTCTTTGCTAAAAAGATGCCAAGATTTCTGGCATCTTTTCTGTCTATACTGATATTTTTAATTATTTTTACACTTCTTGGCTATCTGATATTGCCACAAATTACAAAGCAATTTACAGAGTTCGTCCAAAAAGTGCCCAACATAGCAAATTCAATAAAAGAGTATATAAATAATATCGCAAGTCTTATTCCCGCAAAGAACAATCCTTCATCTGTAGATGTTTTTGTGCAAAATTTATCTTCCAATATTGAGTCAACACTTTCAACCATAGTAAAGCAAGGAACGGCTATAATTCTCAAAAAAGTATCACTGATACCCAGTATATTCCTGTCACTTGTGCTTGCGTTCTTTTTTATGAAGGATTCTCCTATGTTTTATAGAATTACAAAAAGAATTTATAGAGAAAGCAACAGTAAAAAGTGGGAAATATTTTTAGAAAAAACAAACAGGGAAGTTCGCGATTACTACAGTTTGTTATTACTTGTAGCATTATTCACTGGAATAATAATGGGACTTATGAGCTATCTTGTAGGTGTACCATATTATTTACTTATAGGAGCAATGGATTCAATACTTGAACTTCTTCCCTACATTGGCCCTACAATAGTATTTACAACAGGAGGCATATTCGCTATATTCAAATCTTTTAATACGTTTTTACTGTTTGCAGTATTTTTCTTTGCAATAGAAGCAGTCCAATCACAAATAGTCATTCCCCATTTTGCAGGCAGAAAAATAAATTTGCCTCCAATTGCAGTAATACTTCTAATAATTTTGGGTGGAGCAATTGGCGGAGTCCTCGGGATAATCATAGCAGTACCCTCATTTATAATTATTAAAAATGCTCTTATGGTGTTTAATCCGCAAATATATAAACGGTTTACCAATACAAAATGATTTAACGCTTGACAAAAAACCTATATTTAATAAACTTAAAAGGTTAAATTATCACTTATAAAAGGTGAACCAGTACCTTTTATAGTGGAAGGAGGTTAAATAATGGAAGCAATTATTAAAACTGGCGGACATCAGTATCGCATTAAAGATGGTGATGTGATTAAAGTTCAGAAGATTGAAGGAAATGTAGGAGACACAGTGACATTTGATCAGGTACTGCTC
>JALTCA010000095.1:0-5070 GCA_027008245.1 Desulfurellales bacterium | reverse complement strand
TATGGACTTGAAAATATAGGTGCAGCTATAATTCCAGCATCAAGCGGCAATACAAAAAGACAAATCATGCTTATGCAGGATTACGGCGCCACAGTTTTGGTTTGCACACCGAGTTATGCACTATACATAGCAGAAGTAGCAAAAAATATGGGCATTGATCCCAAAAAGGACTTAAAACTACGCATTGGAATGTTTGGCGCAGAACCATGGAGCGAGCAATTGAGAAAAAAAATAGAAGAAAATTTAAACATAAAGGCCTATGACAACTATGGCTTGAGCGAAATTATAGGGCCAGGTGTGGCAGGGGAGTGCGAAGCTCAAAATGGCATGCATGTTGCAGAAGATCATTTCATAGTAGAAATCATAAACCCAGAAACAGAAGAACCTGTTAAACCTGGTGAATATGGAGAGCTTGTTGTCACAACAATTACAAAAGAGGCTTTGCCGGTATTTAGATACAGAACACGTGATATAACCAAGTTAGACTATTCAACATGCAAATGCGGCAGAACAACAGTCAGAATGTCTAAGCCAATAGGCAGAACAGACGATATGCTTATAATCAGGGGTGTAAATGTATTCCCAAGCCAAATTGAAGAGGTTCTGTTCAACATTGAAGGTGTATCGCCGCACTACCAAATCGTTGTGGATAGAGAAGGCGCACTCGACACCGTTACTGTCCTTGTTGAAGCAAATGCTAATCTATTTTTCGATGAAATGAAAAAACAAAAATTATTGCTGGATAAAATTAATGACGAGCTCAAAACTACGTTGGGCATAGATGTCGATGTTAAATTAGTCGAGCCAAACACAATAGAAAGAAGCGAGGGAAAAGCCAAAAGAATCATAGATAAAAGAAAATTTTAGAGGGTGGAAGCTATGGAAAGATTGTGGGCTCCCTGGAGAATAGGTTATATACTCTCCGACAAAAAAGAGGATGGATGTGTATTTTGCAATGCCTTAAACTCAAAAGACGACGAAAAAAGGCTTGTGCTTTACAGGTCAAAGTATGCATTCATTATAATGAATTTATACCCATACAATGCAGGTCACATAATGGTTGTCCCAAACAGGCACTTGGATTCTCCCTTAAAACTTACAGAGGAAGAGCAATCGGATATGTTTAAACTCGTTAATAAGGGAATAGATGCAATTCAAAAGGTCATGAACCCGGAAGGCTTCAATTTGGGTATGAATTTAGGAAGAACAGCCGGCGCAGGTATAGATGACCACATACACATACACATTGTTCCTCGCTGGAATGGCGATACAAATTTTATGTCAACAGTTTCAGATACAAAGGTCATATCTGAAGCCTTAAAAGAAACATACTTTAAGATAAAAGGAGCCCTAACATGACCATAATAAAAATAAGCTCGGTAATATTTCTACTTCTTCTGTTGGGCTTGTTTATCGTATATAATTCACAAACGGTCAACGTGAGTTATTTAGGGATAAAGTTCGAAAACATGCCACTCTGGCTTGTTGTGTTCATATCTGTTTTTATCGGGATTTTTATCGGATGGCTGTTCATGTTTATCGATGAGCTAACAATAAAAAGAAAGCTAAAAAATGCTGAGAAAGAGATGAAGGGATTAAAAGACGAAATTGCACAGCTAAGGCAGCTTACAATCACAAGAGAAGAGTAGTATGTCTGTTAATTTTACGCAATTTGTACACTATATATCTTCAAACCCTGCAATTAGCTTTGTTTTATCTTTCCTTCTCGGGGCATTAGCTTCATACCTAGTTGTACTCGGAAAACAAAAAAAGGAAGATATAGATAAAAAGAAACTGGAAAGTTATGTAAAGGGGATTAATTATATCATAGAAAATGAAACAGATAAAGCTATAAAAGAGTTGACTGAAACGGCCAAAATCGACCCAGACATGGTGGATATATATGTAAGCATAGGCAATCTTTTTAGAAAAAAAGGTGAGATAAACAGGGCATTGATTATACACAAAAGCCTACTTGCTAGACCCAACTTGGATAAGAATAAAAAGTTGGACATCTACCTAAACGTCGGCATAGATTACAGAAAAGCTGGCCTTTATGATAGGGCTAAAAAGTACTTTAAAGATGCTCTGTCTATAGCGCCAAAAAACCAATTGGCTAAAAAACTTCTATATGAAGCTTATGAGGATTCGAAAGATTGGGAAAATGCTTTAGTGTGGCACAAGAGATTTGATGGAACGGATAAAAACGTGCTTTCCCACTTATATACGGAAATAGGAAAAGAGATGCTAAGGGAAGGCAAAATAGACGAGGCTAAAAAGAACTTTGAAAAGGCCTTAAAAGAACATAAAGAATGTTTCGATGCTATTGTAAATTTAGGTGATATCTATTTTAACTATGGAAAGCTAGAAAAAGCTTATGAATTATGGTACAAGGCATGCAAAATCAAGCCAGAATTTTGCGATATTGCATTAGGCAGGATAAAAGATGATGGTATACTAAAAAAGCATATAACAAGTCTCTTGGAAGAAATGCCCAACAATGAATTTATAAATTTTTTTGTTGCTGAATATTTCTTAAAAATAGGAGAAAAGGATAAAGCAAAATCTCTCTTAAAAAGACTACTTAAAGGGGGATTAAAAAGCAACAGCGTTTTAAAAAGGCTTATGCAAATAGATGAAAATGCGCCAGATTACATAAAGTTGTTTGCGCAAAACACCTCAGAATCACCTATAAAGTACACATGCACGAATTGCGGATACTCTTCTGGAAAGTTGTTTTTTAGGTGTCCAAAGTGCAAAAGTTGGGACAAACTCAAGGTTAGCATAGAATAAAATGTTATACGCAATCAAAGGCAGACTCATAAAAAAAGACAACCTCAGAGTAATTATAGATGTAAACGGTATTTACTTCGACGTAATTATTCCACTGTCAACTTCAGAACAATTACCAAACGAAGGAGAAGTTGAGCTCTTTGTTGAGCTTGTTATAGGTGAAAAAAGTGTTAAGCTGTATGGTTTTTTAACAGAAGAAGAAAGATTACTGTTCAACGAGTTAAGGAAAATCTCAAAAATTGGGGCACAAACGGCAATATCCATACTTTCAAACGTCTCAGTAAAAGAGTTCTATGAAGCGATCGAAAAACAGGACAATAACCTCCTGATTAGCATACCGGGCATAGGCAAAAAAACAGCCCTATCAATAATCGTAGAAATGGCCTCTAAATTACCCAAACAAGACCAATTTATTCCAAACATAGTGAAAGATACAATAGATACACTTATTAATTTGGGGTTTGCAAAAAACAAGACAAGCGAAATAGTGACAAAAATCTATCAATCAAACCCTAATATATCTTTAGAAGAGCTAATAAAAGAATCCTTAAAAAAGCTAAAAAATGTCCGTTAAGATTTATACGGTTAGCGAATTAACATACGAAATCAGGGACATATTGGAGGGCAATTTCTATGGCCTTTGGGTTAAGGGTGAAATATCTAACTTAACGAGGTCTTCAACCGGACATGTTTACTTCGATTTAGTTGATGATAACGCTACGTTGGGATGTGTTATTTTTAAAAATAGGCTACCTTCTTTAAAAGTAGAAATCAAAAACGGAAAAGAAGTAGTAGTATATGGCTCAATAAGTTTATACGTAAAAGGAGGGAAATACAGCCTAAAAGTTGAGCACATGCAAGATGCAGGTGTTGGAAAAAGGTTTTTTGATTTAGAAAAACTAAAAAAAGAATTCAAAGAAAAGGGCTACTTCGATAGAAAAAGACCTATTCCAACCTATCCACAAAAGATACTTGTTCTTACAAGCCCCACAGGTGCGGCTATACAAGATATAACAAAAATCATCAATAGGCGTTCCTTTGGCATGGAGATACTTATTCTACCTACATCGGTTCAAGGAGATTTAGCAAAAGAAAGTATAATAAATACCCTAAAAATGACAAACACAATAGAAGAAGACATAGACGTGGTCGTTTTGGCTCGTGGCGGTGGGTCAAATGAAGATTTGTGGGTTTTCAACGATCCAGACATAGCCAAAGCGCTATTTGAAGTAAAATTCCCTACAATAAGTGCAATTGGTCATGAAATAGATACGACATTGTGCGATTATGTTGCAGATAAAAGGGCTGAAACTCCTTCGGCAGCTGCAGAGATTTTAACAAAACCAGCAGAAAACCTTATAGAACAAATTAAACTTTACAAAGAAATCCTTAATCGCTCTATCAATAGAATTCTAAATTTTAAAAGCCAAAAACTAAAGCTATATTCAACAAGGAATATATATTTAAGGCTCATAGGTTTTATAGACAACAAGTCTATTTATGTGGATAGGCTTGCCGATTCTATTTTGTCCAATTTAAGAAGAACATTAAACGCTAAAGAGAAAAGAATTTTTATACTAAAGGATAAGATTAAAACAAACTCACCTCAAGCAAAACTCGGACTATTCAAGCAAAAGGTTAAACATTTAGGTAAAAGCTTAGATACAAGCATAGATGCAATTATAAAAAGAAAACTCTCTAAATTGGATTTGACAAGTGCAAAAATTGAGTATCTTTCACCTCTAAATATACTAAACAAAGGTTATTCTATAACGCTTGATAAAAACAATAAACCAATTAAAGACAGTTCTTGTGTAAGAATTGGCGACACAATAAAAACGCTCTTAAAAAGCGGTGAACTCATCTCAAATGTAACAGAAGTAAACAAAAAAAGGGGCTGAAACGCCCCTCTTGTTTCCATTTCTTTTGAATTTTATTAAAACTTCCTCTTGAGTATCTCCCTCTGAAGCATTGCGATTGCCTTTGTTGGGTTGAGCTCCTTAGGACATGCGTGTATACAGTTCAAGATCGTGTGGCATCTCCAAACACCGTGGATGTTGTTCACTAAATCTAACCTTTCGTCAGAGCCCTCATCCCTTGTATCGAATACAAACCTTGCAGCATTCAACAGTGCCGATGGTCCTAAGTAGTCTGGATCTGCCCAATAGGATGGACAGGAGCTTGAACAACAACCACACAGTATACATTCGTACAACCCATCCAGTTTAGCCCTATCTTCGCGACTCTGCAACCTTTCCCTTGCTGGTGGTGGCGTTT
>JALTCA010000094.1:0-5268 GCA_027008245.1 Desulfurellales bacterium | reverse complement strand
TTGCCACCCTCAACAACCTTTACATTGTACCTCTTCCTTATAAAATCCATATCCTCTCTCTTTGAAACAACAACAACCTCTCCGTATCTTGAAAGCTTCTCAACGCTGTAATCCAAAACAATCCTGTTCTGCGTGATTTTTTCAAACTGCTTCTTTCTACCAAACCTCCTACCCTCTCCAGCCGAAACGATTACGCTTGCAATCCTCATTTTATCACATCGAACTTATCAAACGCTTCTTTTAAAGAATTATCCGTGATTTCCGTATAAATCTGTGTTGTAGTAACACTTTCATGACCCAACATCTCTTGAACAGCCCTGATGTTTGCGCCATTCTCAAGCATGTGCGTTGCAAACATGTGTCTCAACATATGGGGCTTTAGATCTAAGCCCAATTTTTTAAACTTTTTCTTCACAACCTTCCACATACCCTGCCTTGTAAACGGCCTCTTCCAGTTTGAAAGAAAAAGGTAACCCTTATAATCGTAGCCCCTTTCCTTCACATATTCTTTAATAGCCTCAAGCGTCCTTCTGTCAATAGGAACAAACCTCTCCTTATTACCCTTTCCCTTAACCCTAACAAAGCCACTGTCAAACAATACATCTGAGACCTTCAAATTCACAAGTTCGGAAATCCTCAGGCCCGTTGCATACATCATCCTTATGATCAATCCGTCCCTGTCGTTTGTCATTGCCTTCTCTATTGTATCCTTTGCAATATAATTTGGGACTTTCCTTTTGTTTCTTTTATTCCTTAAAAGGGAATAGTCAATCTCAAGCAGGCCAGACCTGTTTAAGAACTTTAAAAACGCTCTAATGGAAGACAGCTTTCTGTTAAATGTTGAAGTGGCAAAGTTTTTCTTCGCAAGTTCATCTCGATATTTTAACAAATTCTGCTCGTTTAATGGTTTATCACTAAAAAACTCAGCAAAGCCTTTAAGGTCATTCATGTAGCCTGCTAAGGTGTTTTCTGAAAACCCTTTGAGTTTCAGATTGAACCTAAACCTCTCTACAAGGTCATCTATAGCCATGCCTTCTAACTATGTCCTCTATAGATTTGGTGAAATCCTTGTAAGATACAATACCTATGGAAATTGTATTTGAGAATATAGCCTTCGCTGCCTTTTTTAAATCCCCTAAGCGCATCTTCTTTAATTGATTTACGTCAAATTCCCACGGTAAACCATTTATTCCAAGAAAATAACCATCCGATAATGCACTTGCAATCGACTGTGGCGTCTGTAGTGCTATGGGTATGCTTCCTTCCATGTAGTCCTTCGACAGCTTCAGATTTTCATCCGTAATGTACGAGTCAAAGCTTTTTATATCTTTAAGAACCTCATCAATTGCATTCAGCGTAAACTCATTCTGCGTCTGCAAACCTACGACAAACACAGACTTTTTCGGCAATCGATAAACAAAGCTAAAGACGGAATAGGCGTAGCCGTGTTTTGTTCTAATATCCTTCATCAGGTAGGAGTTCAGATTACCGCCCAAGATGAATGCCAATAATTGGGAAGCAAAGTACTCCCTTGTCCCATATTCAAAGCCCGGAAAGGCAAAGTAGATGTAACTTTGTTGTGTATTGGGCTTTACAATGTCTCTGACATGTATACCACTATTAAACTCCACCTGAGAAAATTGTATTTCTTTGCCCCTCTTTATTGATGAAAAGTAAAACTCTATGTCCTTTTCCATGTTTTTAACCGAACACCCACCAGAGATAGAGACAACCATATTGGATGTATTGAAATACTTTTTGAAGAATCCAACCACGTCTTCCCCTGTTACGTTTTTAACACCATCAACAGTGCCCAACGATGTGTGGTTATAGCTTTTTTCTTTAATAAGCGAAACAAACGCCGAGTGAATGGCCAAGTAATCCTTATCGTTCTTAAGCGATTTTATGGCATTAACAGTGTTTCTTTTTACATAGTAAATCCCTTTTTGATCAAATTTGCTATTTAATATCTCATGCAACAGGCAAAACAATGGCACAATGTTCTTCTTCAGTGCGGTTGCAGTGATTGTTATGTATCCCTTGCTTACAGAAACGCCACTTTCAACACCGTATTTATCAAACAAAAACCTCAACCTATCCGCCTTGTACTTTGGAGAGTTACAATTCTCCAATGCATTGCCAACAACGTATGCCTCACCGAACTTGCCTTTAGGATCAAATACACTACCTGCTTTAACTTTTATATTCACACTTATAATGGGCAAATTAGAGCTCTTGTAAATCCTATAAACCAAGCCATTTTTTAGTTTTCCCTCAACGAGATTTGAGGCAAGTGATGTTAAACTAAAGACAAAAATCAAAATAGCAGCAACTATTATCCTCTTCATCGCAAGCTACCCTTAAACCTCATGTTAACAGCAGGTTTAACACCCTTTTTAGGTAACAGATAAACATCCGTCTCGTGTTCTTGAATAAAGTATTTATTTGCCACCTTTTCTATATCTTCCTTCGTTATGTTGTCAATGATCTTCAAATAGTTGTTGTAATAATTCAAAAGACTGAAGGCCGCATAAAAGGCCTCGTTCATATTTCTTTCCCTCAAGGTCTCCTTCGACAGGGCATAGTCCATTGCAGCCTTTTCTTTTGCCACTTTTAGAAACTCATGGCTAAAATCACCCTGTTTGATCCTTTCAATCTCATCCCAAATGTACCTTCTCGCCTCTTCAAATCCCTCTTTTTTTGGAATATCTGCAAAGATCTCATACAAACCCTTATCCCAAATTCTACCTTCATTCCACCCGCTTATATCCACCAAAACGTGGTTCTTTCTTACTAAATCATCGTAAGCAATAGCCGTTTTTCCGCCGAACAAAAGATACGTAATAAGATCCAAAACCGCACTGTCCCTTTGGTCTTTAATCGATGGAATCTTAAAAGCAATGGCTATCTTCTTAAATTCAGAAGGTTTTTTAATGTAAGCAATCCTTCTGCCCAACTGCGTAGGCTCTTTGGTTATATGCCTAACAATGGGCTTGGGTTTTTTAGAGCCAAAAAGCCTCTTCACCAAATTTAAAACAGTATTGGCATTTATATCGCCGGATATAACCAATACGGCATCGTTTGGCGCATAGTACTTTTCGTAATAGTCTCTCAACTCATCGATCGTGTAGTGTCTTATATCGTATGCAAAGCCGATAGGCGTCCACCTATAGGGAGAGACCTTATACGCCAAGTTATGTAACGTAAAGTACAAAAAACCATCTGCCGAGTTGTCTATTCTCCACAGCCTCTCCTGATAGACAACACTACGCTCTTTTAAAAATTTCTGCTTATCCAACATCAGGTTATCCATGTTATCCGCATAAAAGCCAAGAACCTGTTTTAGCGCCTTTTTTGAAATCGTCGTAAAGTAAACGGTGAAATCAAACGATGTCTGGGCATTGTTGATGCCGCCGTATCTCATCGTTAGATCGTCGATAAAACCGTCTCTGTAATGCTTCGAGCCCCTAAAGTTCATGTGCTCAAGCATGTGTGAGATGCCCGTTATCGAGTTATACTCATCGACACAGCCAACCTTGTAGAGTATCGTTACATTGACTATCGGCAACGAGTGATCCTCTTCTAAATAAACATTTAACCCATTGCTGAGTTTGTAATGAACAAACCTCGCATCTGCCAAAGGAGAAACAAGTATGATCACTAAAAATACAATTGCTATGCGGCGCATAACCCCATCACCAATTGTGATGTCGCATTTCCAAAGTTCACTTTAGGTGGTTGTTTTTCCTGTTTGTTCACCACTTTAAAGTACGGTGCTGGTTTCAAGCCCATTTTATTAGCTATTATATTTGCCGGCATAGATTTTATAGCTGCATTGTACTGGGCTACTATGTCGTTGTAACGTTGTCTTGCAACGGCTATTCTATTTTCTGTGCCCTCTAAGTTATCCATTAATCTGGTAAATTCCTCATTTGCTTTCAATTCAGGGTATTTTTCCACAATCATCAATAACCTTCCAATTGCACCTTCAAGTTGATTACTTGCATTAATTTCATCTTGAGGTGTTTTAGCATTTATGAGTTGAGACCTTGCTTTTGCTACATATTCGAAAATACTCTTTTCATGTTGAGCATAGCCTTTAACTGTATTAACTAAGTTGGGTATTAAATCTGCCCTTCTCTTCAACTGAACATCAACATCGCTCCACGCTTTTTGAACCTCTTCTTGGAGTCTAATGAGTTTGTTATATGTTGTGTAGTAATACAAACCCGCAGATATCACAAGCAGGAGAATAAAAACGATTACACCTAAAACAGCTTTCATAAACAATACCTCCTCATTTTACCAACTTCCACCAACGCCTCCTCCACCAGTTGAACCTCCCCCAAATCCACCAAATCCACCGCCAAGTCCACCGCCAAATCCACCGCCGAGCCCGCTATCCCAATCGGATCTATATCCACCCAATACGCCGCCTACAAAGAACGGAAAGATATACGGTGATACAAAAAGCATCAGGCCAATTATCAATATTATGTCAAGCAAGGAGATCCCTTTTTTGACCTTCGCTGGCTTTGGTTTAAAACTCCCAGTAATTTTCACATTGTAGTTTTTTGCAATTACCGAAACTATAGCCATAACACCGTTTAGAACACCTTTATCGTAATCCCCTTTCTTAAAATACGGGATTATGTACCTATCCCTAATGCGACCAAGCAATCCATCGGGTAATATGCCTTCCAAACCGTAACCCGTATCGATTCTCAGCTTTCTATCACCCACATCCACCAAGAATAACACACCGTTATCCTTACCCTTCTCACCTATACCCCACTTCTCAAACAGTTCAACCGAATAGTCAAAAATATCGTTATTTTGCAACTTTTTTATAGTGACTACAGCAAACTCAACGCCTGTCTTCTCCTTTAACTCCAGCAGGATATTGTTAAGCTTATTGACTGTTTCTGGGTTTAAGATGTGCGCAAAGTCGTTTACGTATCCAACGGGTTTCGGTATATTGTCTTTTGCGTAAACCGTTAAGGCAAAAAATACTAATGCAAGGCTAACTAAGAATCTTATCCGAAATCTCAACAAGTGTTTCCACCTCTCTTAAATAGTCCTTAAAAATGGGCAAGAGCTTATCCAAAGGTAGTTTTCCTGAATCCCTCAACGCCTTAAACGCATCCAGTTTAACGCCAAAGGTTTCTTCGAATACCTCGATAAGACTTGCATCGTTAACTAATTTGCCTTTGAGCCTAAGCAAATTCCTTAAAATCAAAAGGAAGTTGTACATTGACCTGTAAGCTA
>JALTCA010000093.1:0-1549 GCA_027008245.1 Desulfurellales bacterium | reverse complement strand
GAGGCGATGTTTGAGTGGAAAATCTCTAAAGGTGATAGAATAGAGATTCAGGCATTTAACCAATCTTCAAACGCAAAGAATGGACAACTTACACAGCTTTTAAGTAATGGGGGACAACAACTCATTACACAGAGATATGGCGATGAAGGAATTTTAGTTCCTGCTGATGGTCGTGTTAATCTTCCTCTTATTGGTTCAGTAAAACTCACAGGGCTTACAGAAAAAGAAGCTTCAAAAGTTCTTATTAAGCATTATAAAAAGTATCTCCGAAATCCTTATGTACATGTGAAAATCTTAAACCAAAAACTTTTCGTTGTCGGTGAAGTAAGAAACCCAGGTACTGTGCTTGTTACAAATGGGACTATGTCTCTCTTTGAAGCATTAGCATCAAGAGGTGATGTTACAGACTACGCTGATAAAACGGATATTATGATTATACGCGGTAGTCTTAGAAATCCTCAGATTAGAAAGATTAATCTTACAGACTTAAATTCTATACGCTATGCGAGTTTAATCCTGCGTCCAAACGATATTGTCTATGTACAAGCGCGTGACAGTAAAGCTTCAATGGTGGGGGCACAAGAGAAATTACCTTTCTGGCAACTCATAGGTGCAATACTTGCTCCGTTTAACACCGCCATAGTATCTTATGGGGTGGTAACTAGATAATGAGTACACAAACTGAACTAAATCAAGATGAGATAAACTTTGGAGAGATCTTCAGAGTTATACAAAGATACAAATACTCTATAGTTACGCTTGTAATTATCACGACTTTTTTAGCTGCCGTTTTTGCCTACTTCTCACCTAACATATATAGCAGTTCTGCGACAATATTTGTAAAAGAAGATGGTAAAAATCCTAATAATGACATATTAAATAAAGCGCTTGGTATGCAAAGTGTAAATGTCGATAATCAAATCGCTATTTTACAATCACATACTATTGCCCAAAAAGCACTAAATGAGCTTAATATTGGTACTAGATACTATAAAAAGCATAATTTAAAAACAATAGAGCTCTATCAAGATACTCCTTTTATTGTAAGTCACTCTTTTCTTACAAAGAATGCCAAGGCTTCACTGTTTCATATAAAACCAATTGACAAAAATAGTTTTAGACTTGTCATTGAACCTAGCTTCAAGCAAAAGATGATAAATGCAATCAAAGCAAAAATAACTTCTATTCCCCAAGATCAAAAACTCATTACATACAATGCTGTACATAATTATAATGAAGAGATTAGCACACAATGGTTTACAATAAAAGTGCAAAAAGTCTATGATTATACAGATGAAAACTATGCTTTTACAGTTCAAGACAATAGTAAAATGACTGGTTTTATCAAAGATTCTCTCTCAGTTAGTGCTGTTTCAAAAGATGCAACAATGTTAAATATAACTTTTCAAGACAATGTTGCAAAACGTGCTGTTGATATTATTAATGCTGTCAATAAAGCATATATCAGTGATGAACTGGCAATGAAAACACAAAGTGCTAAAAAAACTTTAGAGTTTTTAGATACGCAGATTGCAGCTATTAACAAAAC
>JALTCA010000092.1:0-5298 GCA_027008245.1 Desulfurellales bacterium | reverse complement strand
ATAGAAATAAAGGCTCCAGGAATTGTGCAAAGGCAGTCCGTTAAGGAACCTCTGCAAACGGGTATTAAAGCGATAGATGCAATGATTCCTATAGGAAGGGGGCAGAGAGAGCTTATAATTGGCGATAGACAAATAGGTAAAACTCAGATTGCTTTAGACGCCATAATTAATCAAAAAGACACAGATGTTTACTGCATTTACGTAGCAATAGGTCAAAAAAGGTCAACGGTGGCAAGGATCTGGAAGAAGTTAGAAGAAATGGGAGCTATGGAATATACGACGATTGTTGCAGCAACAGCATCCGATCCTGCTCCACTTCAGTATATCGTTCCTTATGCTGGCGTTACTATGGGAGAGTACTTCAGGGACAATGGAATGCATGCGTTGATTATATATGACGACTTAACAAAACATGCACAGGCGTACAGACAGGTTTCACTACTTTTGAGGAGGCCACCAGGCAGGGAAGCTTATCCTGGCGATGTGTTCTATTTGCACTCAAGGTTGCTTGAGCGTGCTGCAAAACTCTCCGATGAGTTGGGAGGTGGTTCTTTGACTGCTTTGCCAATAATTGAAACTCAAGCAGGAGATGTTTCGGCATATATACCAACCAATGTTATTTCTATTACGGATGGACAAATATACTTGGAAGGTGATTTGTTCTATGCTGGTATTAGACCTGCCGTTAATGCAGGTATATCTGTCTCGAGGGTTGGAGGTTCAGCGCAAATTAAAGCTATGAAACAGGTTGCTGGTATGTTGAGGCTTTCGTTGGCGCAGTACAGAGAGCTTGAAGCCTTTGCTCAGTTTGGCTCTGATTTAGATAAGGTTACCCAACAGCAATTAAATAGGGGTGCAAGGCTCACAGAGATTTTAAAACAGCCTCCATTCTCCCCTTTACCTGTTGAGAAACAGGTATTAATAATTTATGCTGGTAACAATGGGTATTTGGACGATATAGCAATTGAAAATGTTAAGAAATTTGAGCAAGACTTATATAAATTTGTAGAAGCTAAATTCCCGAATCTTTTGCCTGAGATAAAAGAGAAGAAAAAAATTGACGATGAGCTGAAGGGGAAAATTGATAACGCTATACAAGAATTTAAAAAGGTCTTTAAACCTTAAGAAGGAGCACTAATCATGGCTCTTAGCATGAGAGATATCAAGAGAAAGATAGGCAGTATTCAAAAGACGCAGCAGATAACCAAAGCCATGAAAATGGTTGCAGCTGCGAAGTTAAGGAGAGCCCAAGAGGCGACCATAACATTTAGGCCTTTTAGAAATAAGCTTGAACAAATGATTGCTTCTCTTGTAAGCTCCACATCACATCATGATAACGATCTCTTGAGGTTTAGAGACGTTAAAAGCGTTGATTTGATAGTGGTAACATCGGACAGAGGATTATGTGGTGCATTTAATCATAATGTTCTTAAAGAAGCTGAAAACTTGATGAGCACTAAGCTTGCTGACAAAAAAGTTAATTTGATACTTATTGGGCGCTTTGCTAATAACTATTTTAAATTTAGGGGTATAAGTCCAAAGTATTTCTACGGAGACGTCTTGAAAGATAAAGTAGAGTTTGCCAGTGCAGGTAAAATAATGGATAAAGTTGTTGCTGATTTTTTAAACGGTGATTCGGACGAAGTTTATGTGATATATAATAGGTTTGTTAATGTGTTGGTTCAGAGAGTTACGGTTAAGAAACTTTTGCCAATAATGATAGGAGATAAGGTGCCAAGTGAGCATAATCTTGCTGAAAAGTTTACATTTGAGCCGGATAAGGAAACGGTATTAAATGAGTTACTTCCGAAATTTGTAAAAATGGAATTGTATGGCGCCATGCTTGAATCTTTAGCGGGTGAGCATGCTGCAAGGATGACAGCCATGGATGCGGCTACGACTAACGCAGGGGAAATGATAAAGAATTTGACGCTTGAATTTAATAAGGCTAGGCAGGCTACAATAACTAAGGAATTAATAGAAATAACAACAAGTATAGAAGCTATGAAACAATAAAATGATAAGGGGAGTTAGCTTATGGCAGAAAAAGGAAAAATTGTTCAGGTAATAGGACCGGTTGTTGATGTGGAGTTTGCAGAGGGTGATTTGCCACCTATTTATACCGCTTTGAGAATAAAGAAGGAAGATATAGAAGGTGCTGCGAGTGATTTGATTTTGGAGGTGCAACAACATTTGGGAGAGAGAAGGGTCAGAACCGTTGCTATGGATTCAACAGATGGATTAGTTAGAGGCACAGAGGTTGAAAATACAGGTGATTATATCACTACGCCTGTAGGTGAAGGCGTGTTGGGAAGGATAATGAATGTGGTTGGAGAGCCTGTTGATGAACTAGGTCCTTTAAAATACGATGTTAGGTGGCCTATACACAGGGATGCTCCACTTCTTGAAGAACAGTCAACGACAAGCGAGATGTTTGAAACTGGTATCAAGGTCATAGATTTGCTTTGTCCATATGCAAAAGGTGGTAAAACGGGTTTGTTTGGTGGTGCTGGAGTTGGAAAGACTGTTCTTATTATGGAATTAATTCATAACGTTGCTATGCATCATGGAGGGTATTCTGTTTTCTGTGGTGTTGGTGAAAGGACAAGAGAAGGTAATGACCTATGGAATGAAATGAAAGAATCTGGCGTTTTGGATAAAGCTGCTTTGATTTACGGCCAGATGAACGAACCTCCTGGCGCAAGGGCAAGGGTAGGTCTAACGGGTCTTACCGTTGCGGAGTATTTTAGAGATGAGAAAAATCTGGATGTTCTTGTATTTATAGACAATATTTTTAGGTTCACACAGGCTGGGTCAGAAGTTTCTGCATTGTTAGGTAGAATTCCATCTGCTGTTGGCTATCAACCGACATTGGGGACGGATATGGGAGAATTGCAGGAAAGAATCACTTCAACCAAAAAGGGTTCAATTACGTCTGTTCAAGCAATCTATGTTCCTGCTGATGACTTAACAGATCCAGCTCCTGCAACAACGTTTTCTCACTTAGATGCTACCACAGTCCTTTCGAGAAAACTTACAGAGTTGGGAATTTATCCAGCTGTTGACCCTCTTGATTCAACATCAAGAATTCTTGATCCAGCTGTTGTGGGTAATGAGCATTATGAAGTAGCAAGGAATGTTCAAGAAATATTGCAAAGATACAAGGAATTGCAGGACATTATTGCTATATTAGGAATGGAAGAATTAAGCGAAGAAGACAAGGTTATTGTTAATAGAGCAAGAAAAATACAAAGGTTCCTATCTCAACCGTTCTTTGTAGCTGAGCAGTTTACTGGTATGAGTGGTAAGTATGTTAAAATTCAGGATACTATAAGGGGCTTCAAAGAAATAATAGATGGGAAACATGATGATATACCAGAACAAGCTTTCTATATGGTTGGTACGATAGAGGAGGCTTTAGAAAAGGCAAAAACACTTGCGCAGTAAGTAGGAGGTTGTGGTGCCTGAACTAAACGTTAGTATTGTGACGCCATCAAAGAAGATATTTGAAGGAGAAGTAGAATATATAAGTGCCCCAGGTGTATTGGGAGAATTTGGTGTGTTGCCTGGGCATGAAAGCTTTATGACTGTATTAGATGTGGGACTGTTGGATGTGCAGCCGAAGAGTCAAGATAAATTTAAGGTGCTTGTAGTGGGTGGGTACTTTGAAGTTGACAATGACAATGTGTTTGTGATTGCTGACGAAATTGTGACTAAAGAAGAAATAGACGTGGAAAAAGCAAAAGAAAATGCGCAAAAGTATAAGGATGAGCTTTCTTCACTTTCTTTTGATGATGCGAATTATAAAAGGGTAAGGAGATTGATGAGGAAATACGAGATTATGGTGGAACTCGCGTCATGAGCAACTATTTTGGTTTTAGTCATATAGGTAGTATAGCTATAGCTGTTCTTATTATATTAGGTGTTATGTCACTATATTCATGGAGTTTTATGATTTACAAATGGCTACAGCTTAGATCGATTTTCAACAAAAACCGTGTTTTTATAAAAAAATTTATAGAGACAAGCGATAAATCATCCCTTGATGCGTTTGCTAAAGCTACAGAATCCATTGCGGGTAACATTTATCTGCTTAGAAAGGAATCTTACGCGTCTGCAAGGAGTTTCTTAGAAATTGTAAGCAAAGATCTCGAAAGTGGTTTTCCCTGGCTTGCTTCAATAGGGGCTACTGCTCCATTTGTAGGTCTATTTGGAACTGTATGGGGTATCATAAATGCGTTTAATAGTATAGGCAATGTTCAAAGTGTTACTATAGCTACAGTTGCCCCTGGAATTTCCGAAGCTTTGGTGACTACAGCAGCTGGTATATTTGTAGCTGTACCTGCCGTTATTGGCTACAATATACTGCATACAAAATTATCCAATATATCTGAAGAGGTGGAGGGATTTTTAGAATCTCTTAAATGAAAAAGAAAGATAAAAAAGCGTTCTCCGATATAAATATAACGCCATTAGTGGATGTAATGCTTGTCCTTCTTGTTATTTTTATGGTCACTACTCCTATGCTTGTTAAGGGTATAAAGGTTAACTTACCAAAAACTAAATCTGGTGTAACTAAGATAGAAAAGAAAAATATAATCATATCTGTAGACAAAGACGGTAAATATTATCTTGATAAGGTACCTATAGAGCTATATGCATTGAGGGACTTTTTAAAGGCTCATAAAAACGAAAGTGTTATTATTAAGGCCGATTCTGCGGTGAATTATGGAGTGGTTGTTAACTTGATAGATACAGTTAAATCAATAGGGATAAGTAAAGTAGGGCTTGCCACTCAACCTAAACGATGAAATTTTTGAGTTTCCTAATTTCATTCTTTCTTCATGTATTGTTTGTTTTAACTTTTATCTTAATTGTTAAAACTTCATCTTTGGTAGCAAAAAAAGCTCAAGTTTATAACATAAATTTAGTAGTTTTAGAAAGGAAGAATAGCCAAAAACCTAAAACTAAAACTAAAACTTTACATAAGCATGAAATTAAACACAAGACAGTTTCTAAGAAATCTAAGCCAAAAAGTAAAACACGTATTTTGAAGAAAAAGATAGAAATAAAGAAAAAACCTAAGGAAAAACCCAAAAAGGATGTTAATGGGATTGATAAATCTGATATTGAAAGGAAAATAAAATTAATGAGAGAAAAAATAGCTCTGCAAAAAATAAAGGATAATCTGTTAAAGGAAAAGATTGAAGAGATAAAAGAGCATGTTTTAAGTGAAGAAGAAACTAAGAGAAATTTTTCAAAAAAGCTTGCAAATAGTTATATTTCACTCATTAAAAG
>JALTCA010000091.1:0-1560 GCA_027008245.1 Desulfurellales bacterium | reverse complement strand
GTGCTTCTTCTCTTTCAACATTGAGATTTTCTAAACCAAAAGCAATATCCTCTTCGACTGTAGTCCCAACAAATTGGTCGTCTGGATTTTGAAACACTATGCCTACTTTGCTTTTAAGAATTTGCGGGGCATCCTTTGAGTTAATACCGTCAACAAAAACATTACCCTTATTAGGTAACAAAAGCCCGTCTGTTAAACGGGCTATCGTTGATTTTCCTGAACCGTTACTCCCAAGCAGGGCAACGAATTCTCCTTTTTCAAGTTTAAAATTTAGATTTTCAACTGCCCAATTTTCTTTCTCATAAGCAAAGTATACATTCTCAAATCGAATCATTCCTTAACGAGTTCTAATATAACAATCTGTGCTCCGTCACCCCTACGCTGGCCAAGTTTTAAAATTCTTGTGTAACCACCATTTCTTTCGGCAAAATCATTTTTTGCCATTTCAAAAAGTTTTTGCACAGCATCTTTAGCAAATAAATACCCATAAGCCTTTTTTCTTGTATTTAGAGTATCATTTTTAGCCATAGTAATGAGCTTTTCTACTACTTTGCGTGCTTCCTTAGCCTTTGCTTCAGTCGTTTTTATTCTACCATTCATTATTAATGAAGTTGATAAATTTCTAAGCACACTTCTCCTATATCCACTATACATACCCAATTTTCTTTGCTTTATCTGATGGTACATAATCAATACCTCCCTTACTCTTTCAATTTAAGATTGAGTTTTCCCAGCGCTTCTTTAACCTTTTTAAGAGACGTAGCTCCAAAGCCTTTAAAGCGCATTAATTCATCCTCGCGTTTTGCAATAAGTTCGCCAACAGTATTAATATTATTATCTTTTAACGCATTCAACGCTCGCTTATCCAAACCTATATCGTCTATAGCCTTATCGTTAATACTACTATCTTCCTCAGGTACAGCATCTACATCTGAAGCAAGTAACTCTTTAAAACGAGTAGCATATCTAATTAAAATATCTATGGCTTCAGAGAGCGCATCTTTAGGCGTTTTATTTAATTTTGTCGAAATGCCTATAATTAGTCTATCAAAATTAACTGACTCCTCGTGTCGCATAGGCTCAACCCGGAAATTTACCTTAAGAACAGGCGAGAAATAAGCATCTATAGGAATTACAAGCTGCGAGAATTGTTCCATTTCTGCAACTTCTTCCTCTAATTTATATCCCTTTCCCTTACGTACATAAATTTCACCGCTTAAGTGCGCTTTGGACGAAGAAATAGTTGCAATATGCAAATCTGGATTTAATATCTTTACCTCGCTTGTAGTTTTCAAATCTGATGCTTTAAATTCTTTTTCTCCTTTTATATCAAAACTGAGCCGAGCGCTATCCGTATTTTCCAAGGAAACTACAAGCTTCTTCACATTAAGGATAATGTCTTCTACATCCTCTACTACTCCATCTATCGTGGAAAATTCATGGATGACGCCATCTATAAGGATGCCCGTCGGTGCAACTCCTTCAACAGAAGAAAGTAGTATTCTCCTTAATGCAGTCCCTAATGTTAAACCGAATCCACTTTCCAGTGGACCGAAACTA
>JALTCA010000090.1:0-1562 GCA_027008245.1 Desulfurellales bacterium | reverse complement strand
CTACGGTGCATACACGTTTATAGCAAGAAACAGAGTAAAGATAGAAGGAGCAGAGAAAAAGCTGCTCTGCGGTTGGATAGACCCAAGAAGATTGATATAATATCCGGATGAACATAGAGCTCTTTTTCATAGGTTTCATAGCAGCTTTAACGCCAGGGCCTGATATTATTCTAATAATTCAGACAACGCTTAATCACAGTTTGAAAAAGGGCTTGGAGACCTTTGGCGGCATATTCACGGGAAACCTCGTTATGATCTCTGTCTTGCTCGTAGGTTTTGCATCGTTAGGCAAAAACATCTATTTTCAAGCGTTTGTATCCCTGTTCGGCGGCGGTTACTTAATGTATGTTTCATATGAGATATTCAAGAACAGAAAAAGTGAAGTAAAGGCCCGATCGCCAAAGGTGAGGTCGTTTTACTTAAAGGGTCTCTATGTAAACTTATCAAATCCCAAAGCGATAATATTTTTTAGTGCAATACTTGCGCCCTTTTTGGGCAAAGGAAGTCTATTGCTTAATCTACTATCGTTGATCAGTGGTATTGTTTTTGCGTTTTTGCTCGCCATCTTTGTCTCGAATGTACTTAGGGAAAACCTGATTACAGAAAAATCGGCATTCATAATCAACACATTCTCTTCCCTTGTTTTCTTCGTATTTTCTTTGGAATTGTTCTTTAACTTCTACGAGAAAATGAAGGTCATTTTATAGAACGCCGATGAGCTTTGAGATAACAAATTGCTTGGCAACCCTACCGTTTCGTGCTCCCTTTGAAATGGCAAATGCCTCAGCTTCCCTTTCCAAGTCCGGATAATCACCCAGACCGTACTTATCACAGTAAAGCCTAACGATTTTTAAGTAAACATCCTTGCTCGGTTTTCTAAAACCTAACACCAAACCGAACCGCCCGTAAAGTGACATCTGCTCATTTATCTCATCTGTATCGTAAATCGAATCCGTTGTCAGGACATTATCCTTAACAAGGTGTCTTTTGTTAGATGTTGCTACAAACATTACATTTCCAGGTTTTTCCTCAAGACCGCCCTCGAGTAAGGACTTAAACTTTCTGTACTCCTCATCCTGCTCATCGAAGGATATATCGTCGAAAAACACCATAAAGTAATCATGGCGTTTGCTTATTAAAATCTCGTACAAATCGTAGAGCCTATCGATCTGGCTTACCGTCAACTGCACAACATTTAGATGTCTGTTCCTATACTCATTAGCAAAAGCTTTAACAAGCGATGACTTACCGCACCCACGCTCCCCCCACAAAAGCACATCCAAAAAGGGTTTGTTACTTATAAAGCTTTCTATATTTTTCCTAAACAAACCTATCTGGTGATCCAGACCAATTAAGTCCTTTGTTGTTATATCCGAAAAGTTTATTATGGGTTTTAGAACTCCTTCACAAAACCGAAAGACGTTTTTATCCTTCATGTCAGCACAAAAACAACCTTCTTTGCACCCTGAACGCCACTAATGAGTTGTTTTTCAATGTCGGCAGTTTTACTCTCCGCACCCACAAATAGCAAATAATCTTCACCTTTAGCCTTTTTATAAGCC
>JALTCA010000089.1:0-1582 GCA_027008245.1 Desulfurellales bacterium | reverse complement strand
GCTAATGCTGGATGTTCATCAAAATACTCATTGATTTTTTCATAAAGATTGGTTTGTATAACGTTTTGTATCTCAGTGTTGACAAGTTTCGTTTTTGTTTGACCTTCAAATTGTGGGTTGGGCAGTCTTACAGATAGTATGGCAATTATACCCTCTCTAACGTCATCCCCTGAGAAAACGATATTATTTTTTACAAGTCCAGAGCTTTTAGCATATTTGTTTATTGTCTTTGTTAATACTGTTTTAAATGCAGATAAATGAACTCCGCCCTCAACCGTATTAATTGAGTTTGCAAATGTCAAAATAGTTGATGAATATGTATCTGTATAAACAAAAGCCAACTCCACATTTATATTGCCATCCTGAATATTGAAATATATTGGTTCTTCAAATAACTTTCTTTTTGTCTTAGAAAGATAATCAATAAATTCAATTATACCTTTTGTGTAATGAAATACTTCAGATTTATCTGTTCTCCTATCAAATAAGATTATCTTTACACCCTTATTTAGGAAGGCTAACTCTCTAAGTCTTTTAGATAATATCTCAAAACTAAACTCTGTTGTCTCAAATATTTCCTTATCTGGTAAAAACGTTACAGTTGTACCAGTTTCTTTTGTTTCACCGACAACTTCTAAGTTTGTTTTTGGTATCCCTCTTTCAAATTCCTGTTTAAATATCTTTTCATCTCTTTTGACCTCAACGATTAAAGATTCAGATAGGGCATTAACAACACTTATTCCAACGCCGTGTAAGCCACCTGAAACCTTATAACTTTTACTATCGAACTTACCACCCGCATGGAGAGTAGTTAGAACCAATGTTACCGCTGGTACTTTTTCTTCTGGGTGTATATCTACAGGTATGCCCCTACCATTATCTTCAACTGTAATTGAATTGTCTTCGTTTATGTAAACGTTGATTGTATCGCAAAAGCCTGCCATTGCTTCATCAATTGAGTTATCAACCACTTCATAAACCAAGTGGTGTAAACCTTCGACAGATGTTCCTCCAATGTACATAGCAGGTCTTTTTCTAACAGCTTCTAATCCCTTTAAAACCTTTATATCTTCTGCAGTGTATTGTTTCAACTTTGTAACTCCTCCGTGAGATTTATTGTGTTATAACCGTTATAAGAGCCTAACGTAGTTATGAATATTTGATTTGGTAGAGATTTTATAACCTCAAAAGTCATCTCTTGTACACTTTTATCTAAGTCCCCTTCTAAGTCATCAACTAAAAAAATAGGCAAAAGCCCGTGCGAATTATACATTTTTAGTATGGCTAATACAATACATAAAAGGCTAATTTTTCTCTCTCCGACAGAAGAATAAAAAAATAGATTCATATTATCCAGCGTTATTTTTAGTGAGTCTTTTTTTAATGACATGAGAATTTTTCTTTTTAATAACTCTTCTTTCAATATAGATTCTTTAACCTCTCCTTCTGAATAGGATATATCGAGCTCTCTTTTGTGGAATTTATTAAAACAGTTACAGACATTATCTTTTAGTAACTCTATAAATTTATTCCTTTTTTTTGAAATTTCTCTTATTGTTTCGATCAATTTTTCATTTAAAAT
>JALTCA010000088.1:0-1595 GCA_027008245.1 Desulfurellales bacterium | reverse complement strand
CCGATTATGTGAGGTATCACCACGAAAGGTGTGATGGTAGTGGATATCCGAAGGGTTTGAAGGGTAAAGAGATACCGATGGGTGCAAGGATCTTGGCCATTGCCGATATATTCGATGCCGTTACAACGACGAGACCGTATAGAAAGAAGCTCTCTGTTGAAAGGGCCTTGAAACTGCTTTCCGATATGGGTGAGACTCTGGATCAAAGTATTGTGGAAAAATCCAAAGAAGTTCTAAAGGAAACCTTCAGAGAGGTTCAAGGGAAGTTAGAAAAGAGAGAGTTTCTACCCGAAGATATCGATTCAATAAGAAAAAGAATCTTTACAACGGACTACATGACCGGTCTTTTGAGGAGAAAGCAGTTTGTAAAAGAAGTGGAGAAGATGATAAAGAACTACGATCGTTTTTACGTGTTCTACTTTGATATAAAGAACCTTTCGTACATTAACCACGTTTACTCTATGGAAATTGGCGATAAAATCATAATTTATACGGCAGAAGCATTGAAGGCTTTGGACGATGTGAAATTCCTTTCAAGAACGGAGCCGGATGCGTTCTACTTTGTGTACGATAGCAATAAAGAACCCGGTGTTTCTGTTTTGAAGCTAAAGAAGTTTGTAAAGTCTTACGTGGTGGGTAAGTTGTCCAAAGAGGAGATGGATATATCGGGCTGGAAGAGGGCTATAGATTTTTATGTTTCTTTCTCTGAGTTTTTACCGGGTAGGTCGGCTGAGGACATGATGTACGAATGCAAACAGAGAAAGAAAGAGATGGAGGAGTTGTTGCTATGAGTCATAGGATTGTTGAGATTTTTAAGGAGATCTCTAAAATACCGAGGTGTTCGAAGCATTGCGAAAGGATCGCCAATTTTATCTGTGAGTGGGCAAGCAATAACGGTTTTAAGTGCAGGCGTGATAATTACGGCAATGTGATTGTAAATGTCCCGGCTACTAAAGGGTTTGAAAGCAAACCATCCTTTGCACTGCAAGGTCATATGGATATGGTGTGCGTCAAGGATGAAAACTCAAAGCACGATTTTGATAAAGACCCCATTGAGGTGATTGAGAGGGATGGATGGCTTTGGGCCAATGGTACGACGTTGGGCGCAGATGACGGTGTTGCATTGGCTATTGGTATGGCTTTGGCTGAGGATGAGACTAAGCCACATCCTGAGTTGGAGCTTGTTTTCACAGCCGATGAGGAGATTGGTCTTGTTGGCGCAATGCACCTTGAGGATAACTTTATTAAATCGAAAAGATTGATCAACATTGATTCAGAAAAAGAGGGCGTGTTTGTTATAGGCTGTGCTGGCGGTGAGGATATAGATTTAAGCTTTTCTGTAAAGAGGCAGGCAAGGAGGTTCAGCAAGGCCTATAGGATCGTTGTTTCTGGTCTGAAAGGCGGACATTCCGGTGTTGAGATAAACCACAATAGGGCAAATGCCATAAAGTTGCTAAACGAGATATTTGATAGATCCTTTAGTTCCGTCGAGCTTGTTGAGTTTAAGGGTGGTAAAGCGCGCAATGCTATACCTGATTTTGCTGAAGCTTTAGTATTTACCGATGACATAGATGAGGTTAAAAGCATTGCAAAGA
>JALTCA010000087.1:0-5444 GCA_027008245.1 Desulfurellales bacterium | reverse complement strand
CCAAACTTTCAGTCTTTACTCTTTTCATCTTTGCCCTCCATATTCATTTTCATGAATATTTCAAGCAAATTCCGTTCTATTTTTATCTGTAAGAAAAAAATGTTCATATTGGGTGCTCAATGGCGGTAATATATAAAATAAGTAAAATTTACCAATAACTAATAAAAAAGGAAGGCACCCTATGGAACGGAGGGTGCCCTTTAAAAAACCTTTATTAGGAGGCTGAAATAGCTAAGCTAAAACCAAACATTTCTTTCTTCTCTCACATATCTCTTCAGCTGCTTTAATAACAGGATATGATGTTGGAGGAGCAGTAAGTAATGGATGTGTCCCAACGTAAGTAGTAAGCAGCGAATTTACGTGCACTTTATTTTGGATAAGCAACCCAATAAAGTTTACAAGTTCACCCGTGCTTAAACCGCCTATAACCTCTCCGCCAACAATAATTCCAGATTGCCTTTGCACAATCAGTTTTACTATCTGCTTGTGTGGGTCAACAAGCGTCCTTGGATGCCTATCCACACCCTCAAAAACACCTACCATATAGTCAATCTTATTCTCCTTTGCCTGATTCTCCGTTATACCAGCAACGCCAAAACCTTTTCCTCCTACAGATGTTGAGAAGATAGCCACAGTTCCAAGGTGTTCCTTAACTGTGCTTATGCCGTATAGGTTCATTGCAGCAACCCTTGCCTCGGTGGATGCAATGGATGCAAGCATGATCGGTGTTATTTTACCCGTTATAAAATCCCTCTTTTCAGCGCAATCTCCAACGGCAAATATATCAGGTACACTCGTCTCCATGAACTCGTTTGTCTTTATAAAGCCCATCTCGTTGAGTTGTATGCTAGTGTTCTTGACAATTTCCGTATTAGGCCTATAACCCATACTTAGGATAACGGAATCGGCCTCCAACACCTCACCATTGTCCAACAGTACGCCTTCGACCTTCTTATCCTTATTTCCTATTATCTTTTTAACACCTGTCCTATTTCTAACTTTGACACCCCTCGACTTCAATGTCTCTTCAACTTCAACACACATCGGCTCATCAAAGACCTTTGCTAAAACATGGGGCAAAATCTCAACGATCGTTACATCCTTGTGTAATTTGTTCAACTCATCAGCAACCTCTACGCCTATAAAACCACCACCAATAACCACTATCTTTTTACACGTTTTAACTTTAGACAACAGTTCATCCAAATCTTTCTTGTCTTTCTTAACCGTACAAACATTTTGCAAATCTGTGCCTTCTAACCATCTAGGGATAACGGGATTCGAGCCGGTAGTTATTATAAGCTTCTCGTATGTTATATCTGTTCCATCCCTTGTTTTGCATACTTTGCTTTTTTCATCAATAGATATAACTTCATCTAGTTTAATCTTAACACCCATGCTTGTTAAAGTGTCATCAGGTATAATATCCTCGTCGCTATTCTTCAAAGAACCTATAGTATACGGCATTCCACAAGGAACAAGCATTGGGTGACTTTTCATGACAACCAACACATCCTTTTGAGAGTTACACCTTTTAGCTGTTATAGAAGAAACAATACCACCAACACCTCCGCCAATGACCAACACGTCTGTTCTTAGCATAATACTGCACCTCCTAATTAATAATCATTTCAATTAAAACTTAGCCTAAAATAGAGTAATGTCAATAAAATTGTGATATATATTTTTTTAGCATTTTTATGTATTAGTAAATAATTTTAAAATAATCTGGTAATTAAAACATTTGCTAAATCTTAGGAAATTCCCTATAATGTTGTACAATTATAATCACATAATCCAATAAATATTTTGACACTAGACCGGTGAAATGATAATTAGATAAGAAATTGGTGTGTTATGAACGACCTTTCAGTGCCTGTGTATTTAGAAGGAAAACACTGGGGAGGAGTTAGAATAGGATTTATTTGGGAGAATAAAGATTAAATGAAGGTTGTTAAAGCTGGCGGTGAAGTAGAAGAATTCCAAATAAACAAGCTAATAGAATCTCTCACACGCTCAGGTGCAAGTAGAGAAGAAGCAGAAGAAATAGGAAACATAATAAAGGAAAGAATACCCGATTACATAACAACTAATTTAATATATAAATACGCCAAGGAACTTTTAAAGAAACTCAATCATTCATATGCGTCTAGATATTCACTCAAAAAAGCCATGCTCAGGTTAGGGCCGAGTGGCTACCCCTTTGAGCGGTTTCTTGCAAACCTGTTAAATTTTTACGATTTTGAAACACATGTCGATGTTATAGAAGAGGGAAAGTGTATATCGCATGAGATAGATGTTTTAGCATTTAAAGAAGACCTTGTTGTAGCAATCGAATGCAAGTATCACTCCTCTCCATCAAGGGCATCAGATTCCAAGGTGGCAATGTATGTAAACTCACGCTTCAAAGATTTGGAAGAACCATTAAAGAAAAAATACAGAAAAGACAAATTTGAAGGTTGGCTTGTCACTAATACAAGATTAACCAACGAAGCAAAAAGATTTGCGAGATGCTATAATTTTAGATCCATAGCTTGGAGATATCCAGAAGATGGCGGGCTTGAAAAAATGATTGAGAAAAAACACCTCTTTCCTATTACAACACTTATTGGTATAAAACAAAACCTTCTAAAAACGCTACTTGAGCACAACATAATTTTAGTAAGGCATTTTTTGGCAACAGACGAAGACACCCTTTTGTCTTTTGGTTTCGAACACAGAAAAATAAAGGACTTAAAGAAACAAGCCCAAAACTTAATCAGCTCTGGTCGCTAACCCCAATTTGATAATACTCAAATCCAAACTCTTTTAAGAAATTTTTGTTATACTGGTTCCTGCCATCAAAAATTACCGGCCTTTTCAACCTTTTTTTAACCTCATAAAAGTCAGGACTTCTAAACTCCTTCCATTCCGTAATCAAAATCATGGCGTCTGAGCCGTTTAGTGTGTCATATTTATTGTTTAAATATTCAATATCATCATTTCCCTTTAGCCAAAAATTTTTGGCATTTTCCATCGCTTCAGGGTCGTAAGCTTTTATCTTGGCTCCTCTTTTTGTTAGCTCGTTTATTATAACTATAGACGGCGCCTCTCTCATATCGTCGGTTTGCGGTTTAAAAGCAAGACCCCAAACGGCAAATGTAAAACCTTTTAAGTTCTCACCAAATCTCTTGTAGATTTTGCTTAGAAAATAGAAACGCTGCTTGTAGTTTACATCCTGTACAGATTTAATAATCTTTGGCTCTATTCCAGAATCTGTTGCCATTTTTTCCAAAGCCCTTACATCCTTAGGGAAACAACTGCCACCGTAACCAACACCCGGATATATGAAGTGATACCCTATGCGTCTATCGCTACCTATACCAACCCTAACCTTATTAATGTCAGCACCCAAAGCCTCTGCAATGCGAGAAATCTCATTTATAAAAGAAATTTTCGTAGCTAAAATGGCATTGGCTGCATACTTTGTCAGCTCAGCGCTTCTAACGTCCATTTCAATAAAACGCTCATGATTTAGCGTAAACGGCCTGTACAACTCCTTCATTACAATCATCGAGCTCTCTTTATCTGCACCAACGATAACTCTGTCAGGTTTCATAAAATCACTAATTGCATCACCCTCTTTCAAAAATTCAGGGTTAGAGACAACATCAAAACCAAATGGAACGCCGTCAGGAAATCTTTTTTCGAGCTCCTCTTCAATGGTTTTCTTAACTTTATCTGCTGTTCCAACAGGAACAGTAGACTTGTCAACAACTATCATTTCATGGTCCATAAACTTACCTATACTTTTTGCGGCTTCCAAAACGTGGTTTAAATCTGCACTACCATCCTCTGACTGAGGCGTTCCAACGGCAATAAACACAATATCGCTATTTTTAACCGCATATTCTGTATCTGTTGTAAATGATATATTGCCATTTTTAATATTTTTCTTAATCAGTTTATCTAGACCCGGCTCAAATATAGGCACAACACCATCATTAAGTTTTCTTACCTTTTCTTTATCTATATCCACACATATGACATTATTTCCCATCTCTGCAAAGCACGCCCCCGTAACAAGGCCAACGTATCCACTTCCAATAATTGATAGCTTCACCTATATTCCTCCTTAAGCAAACAGTTTTCTCACAGCCGTATAGTATTCGTCTTCCGTTTTTCTAATCTTTTCTAAGTCTATATCAATCATAGCATCCAATATTTCCTTATCAAACAAATCTATATCCCTAAAATTTCTCAAGCCGTCTTTTATTTTCTCATCGCTGCGAGCTCCCCTATAAGGCCTATCTTGCATAATAGCTGCGATAATCGTTGCTAAACCCAACACAGCTGCCTCACCTTCAGGCTTAATTTTACAAGGATAACCCTCTTTGGTGTTGTTTTCATGGTGCAAAAGAACAAGCTCTGCCTCCCTATCAAAACCCAAACGTTTCAATATATGGTAACCCTCAAATGTATGAGATTTCACAATATTATACGTTTCATCATCCAAAGAAGGCATCTTAAAAGTGTCGTAAGGGATTTTGAGGTTCCCTATGTGGGACAGCAGGGCAGCATTATGTAAAACCTTCGTATCCAAACCCAATTTATACCCCAAATTAACAGATATATTTTTCACATAAAGAGAATATCTATCATAAAAAGGAGCAATGTTATCAGTCATATATGAGATCAAATAAACAATGGCTGTTTTTAATTTCTCATCCATCTCTTCTTTGGGCAGTTGGTCTACAATTTCCAAAACAGCATCATCAACATGATTTTCCAACAGAGAAAACCAAAAACATTCCTTTTTTGCTATATTTTTTAAAACATCAAACATGTCAGGGTTGAATAGCTCTCTCTTTTGCTCAAGAAAATCAATCAAATCATCATAAGCATAAGGATTTGTAAGACTTCTATAAGCAATTTCAACATTATCTGCTAAAAACAGGATATTGCCAATAACCGATGTATTGTTTTCATGAGGTGTGTGGTGTAAATTTATAGCCAAACTAACATCCAAATGCATATTAAAAAAACGCGCAATCCTTCCTCCAACAACAGCATGTTTATTTAATAGATGAAAATCCTCATAAATAATATTTCTAAATGTCTCTACCTTTAATTCATCAGTAAGCAAACCTATGTCATGCAAAAGTGCGCTCTTTACAACTAAATCCAGGCCTTGCTCGTCAAATTTTAGCTCTTTAGCTATATTATAAGCAATAAAACATACTCTTCTTTGATGCAGTGTATCTTCACCTTCCAAAGAATCTGAG
The DNA here is from genome assembly GCA_027008245.1 of Desulfurellales bacterium. Lineage (GTDB taxonomy): Bacteria > Campylobacterota_A > Desulfurellia > Desulfurellales > Hippeaceae > Hippea. Next base: position 180 of record JALTCA010000087.1, on the reverse strand, counting down.
AGCCTACACAGCTCAAATAAGGCTTTATTTACCCACATAATACACCTCCAAGTTAATTTTAACAATCTTATCTTGCAAAATCCAGATAAATTGATAATCTCTTCATTCGAGGGAGGGGAAGCGTGCCTAAAATTGCTATTGTAGGAAAACCAAATGTCGGTAAATCAACGATATTCAATG
>JALTCA010000086.1:0-19927 GCA_027008245.1 Desulfurellales bacterium | reverse complement strand
ATTATAGGTGTTTCGCTTACGGTAAATCCATTGTCTTTGAGCACTTTTATGGCGTCATCCACGCCTTTGACAACCAATCTTACGATACCGAAATCGCTTGAATCTGCAAGGGATAGAGCTTTGATGTTTATATTATTTTTACCTAGAATATCCACAACTTCCAAAAGCCTTCCAGGCCTGTTTTCCACAAAAACAGAAATTTGCCTAATTCTTTTCATAGCTTTCTCCTAAATGTTTCTTTTGTCTATAACTCTTTTTGCCTTTCCCTCGAATCTTTGCAATGTTTTTGGTTCAGCCAATGTTACTTTAACTGTTATACCATATAAATCCTTAACATCTTTCTCGATTCTCTCTTTAAGCTTCTGCAAGTGCCTAATCTCATCTGAGAATATCTTTTCGCTTACTTCGACTTTAATTTCCATTGTGTCAAGATTATTTACCCTGTCAACGATGATTTGGTAGTGAGGTTCAACACCCTCTGTTTCCATTAGCAAAGATTCAATTTGACTCGGGAATATGTTAACTCCTCTTATTATAAGCATGTCATCTGTTCTACCTTTAATTCTTTCAATTCTTCTATGTGTCCTACCACATTTGCACGGTTCTTTTATTATTCTTGTAATATCTCTTGTTCTGTATCTAATCAAAGGTATGGCTTCTTTTAATATAGTTGTTATAACTAATTCACCTTCCTCGCCGTCGGGTAATACTTCTTCTGTCTCTGGGTCTATAATCTCAGGTATAAAAGCATCTTCCCAAATGTGCAAACCTTCCTTTGCATCTATGCATTCTATAGCTACACCAGGGCCCATAATTTCGCTTAGTCCATAGATATCTATTGCGTCAATGTTTAATTTCTCCTCTATAGATTTTCTCATCTCTTCGCTCCATGGCTCTGCTCCTAAAATACCCACTCTAAGTTTAAGTTCCTCTCTTTTTATACCCATTTCAGCCATGGTTTCGGCAAGATACAACGTGTATGAAGGTGTAGCTGTTAGTATTGTAGAGCCAAAATCTTTCATAATCATGATTTGCTTTTTAGTATTGCCACCAGAGATCGGTATTACGGTAGCGCCCAAGCGTTCCCCACCGTAGTGCGCACCTAGTCCGCCAGTGAATAGACCGTAACCATAGGCATTTTGAATTATATCCCCCTTGCTAACTCCAGCAGCTGCAAGTGATCGTGCCATAAGGTCTGACCATATTTCAACATCTCGTTTTGAGTAACCCACAACCGTAGGTTTCCCGGTCGTTCCACTTGATGCGTGAACCCTGACAATTTGTTCTAATGGAATGGTAAATAAACCAAACGGATAGTTATCCCTTAAATCTTGTTTTGTGGTGAAGGGCAATCTTTTCAAATCATCTAAACTTTTTATATCCTCTGGTTTAACCTTAGCCTCATCGAATTTTCTTTTATAAAAAGGAACTAAATTATAAACCCTTTCAGCTGTATTTTGCAGTCTCTTTAGTTGAAGAGCTTCCAATGCCTCGCGTGGTAACGTTTCCATTTCATCGTCATAAATCATGAATCACCTCACAGCCCAAGGTATTTATCTATTCTGACTTTATCAAAACCTACGATAGCTTTAGAACCTATCAAAACTACTGGAACTCCTGTTTGTCCGGTTCTTCTAACCATATCTTCTGCTGCTTTCCTGTCCCTTGAAACATCTACATCCTTGAATTTAATTCCATGCTGTTTTAAATATTGTTTTACTCTGTTGCACCAAGGGCAACTTGGTGTAGAAAATACAATCACTCTCGGCTGTTTCTTCTCGCTTTTGGCAATCATTCCTCTACCTCCTCACGTGTTTTTTCCGGTAGTAAATTTATTCTTTTAAGTCATCTCGTCAACTACAGGAATAATCTACAGGCTATATTTGTTGTTTCCTCTTGATAATTGTAGTTAATTTTGTTTAAAAATTCCTCAAAATCCTTTTTTTCGTTTTTGGGTATTTCGAAACCTATAAAGACCCTTCCAAACTCTCCTCCATGGCGTCTGTAGTGAAAAGCTGTAATATTCCATTTTTCCTTCATATTATTCAAAAATTTCATTAACGCACCAGCCTTTTCTGGGAATCTAAAATCGTAAAACATTTCGTTTTCTACAAGAGGGGCTTTGCCGCCTATCATGTACCTTATATGGTCTTTTATTAGTTCGTTGTGTGTAACATCCATTGCATAATAACCTTCTTCTTTCATAAGTTTGAGAATACCTTGGTTTTCTTTCTCATAGTCTATCGTTAATCCAACAAGAATATATGCTTCTTTTCTATTTGTTAACCTGTAATGAAATTCTGAAACATTCTTATCTTGCACAACTTTTTGGCAGAACTTTTTAAACTCACCGGGTTTTTCTGGTATTCTAACAGCATAAAGCCCTTCCTGCATCTCACCTATAATAGCCCTTTCTGCTACATAACTGAGCCTGTCAAAGTTCATGTTTGCGCCTGAATTTATAGCCACAAGTGTTTTTCCTTTTAAATTAAACTGTTTTACATACTTTTTTATGCCAGCAACAGCCAAAGCACCTGCTGGTTCAACGATATTTCTTGTATCGTAGTAAATATCTTTGATACTTGAAGCAATTTGGTCAGTGTTAACCAGAATTATGTCGTCCACGTACTTTTTGGTTTTTTCAAACGTTATATCACCAACCTCTTTTACAGCAACACCATCTGCAAATATTCCCACTTTGTCTAATTTAACCTTTTTTCTTGCTTTAATTGATAAAAACATTGCATTGCTATCAACAGGTTCAACGCCAATAACCTTAATCTGCGGATATACATTTTTTATGAATGTTGCAATACCTGCTATTAATCCTCCACCACCTATCGGGACAAAAATTGCGTCTGGAATTTGCCTTGATGTTTGTCTTATAATTTCGTGTCCTATTGTCCCTTGCCCTGCTATAACAAGTTCATCGTCAAACGGAGGAATATAAACTTTTCCTGTCTCTTTTATTAACAGTTTGCAATGTTCGTAGGCTTCTGAGTAGTTATCACCACTTAAAACAACCTCTGCACCATGCCTTTTTACTGCATTGATTTTTATTGCAGGCGTTGTTTCTGGCATTACGATTGTGGCTTTTATGCCTAACACTTTAGATGACAATGCAACGCCTTGGGCATGGTTTCCGGCACTTGCAGCAATAACCCCTTTATTTTTTTCTTCATCCGATAGGTTCACAATTTTATTGTATGCCCCTCTAATTTTAAACGAGAACACATCTTGAAGGTCTTCTCTTTTCATGAGAATCGTGTTGTCAAGTTTTTTTGAAAGATTTGGTGCAAAGTCCAATGGCGTTTCTTTAACAACATCATACACACGTGCTGTTAATATGAGTTTGAATATAGTATCCATAGCTTCTCCCCCTGTTTGGTGGACGGTAGGGGAGTCGAACCCCCGACCTCTACCGTGCGAAGGTAGCGCTCTCCCAACTGAGCTAACCGCCCGTGTAGGTTGAATATAAAAAATGCAGTTATGCTTGTCAATATCAACGTTACTATACTCACAAAACAAAATAAAATAATCTAAGTAATTTATTGATTTATAAGAATACAAATGTATAATGTGGTGACATTTTTTGGAGAAGAAGGAGGTATGGTATGAAAAGATTGTTATTAGCTTTAGCTGCATTCTTTTTTCTTGTAAGTACGTCTTTTGCTGATTTAAGCACTTTTGAGTTAGTTGGAAGTGTGCCAAACCCTGATCATGCAACAGTTGTAAAGTTAGTTAAATCCGCTTTGTCCGGTAAATTTAAGATTTTAGGGTCTTATAGTCCTGGTAATATCTCTAACCTAACTGTTCTCATTGTTGAGTACAAACCATATTTTGAAGCTGTAGATAAGGTCGGTAGGTATGCGTTTTATGCAGTGCCTTTGAGGATTGGTGTTCAAAAGAAAGGTAACGTTAACGACGTCATGTTTGTAAATCCCGTGTATCTTGTGGATGCCTTTGCTAAAGGAAAAACAAAATTAGAAAAAGTTGCCGAGCAGACAAAGAAGACTTTAGAAGGAGCTTTGTATAAAGTTAATGGAATAAAGGTTAAAAATAAACCCTTTGGGTATTTAACAAGCCCAGATGAGATTGGCAACTGGCAGATGATGGGACAGAGTATTTATACAATATATGAAATTGGGCATAAATATGGCTCAGTAAATGTTGCTCTAAAAGCTTTGAATACTTCATTGTCTAAAGGAACAAATGGATGGAAAAAGGTATATGAGATTAAATTAAAAAATGCAGCTGTTGTTGGTTTATCCAACGCAAAATATGAAAATGAGGCTTTCCAGATAGGGGGAGATAATCATTTGTGCGCTTTTCCCATAGAGCTCGTTGTGTATGATAACGGTAAAATAAAAGCATTGCCTGAGATGTATAGGATGTCTATCTACTTTATGGATGCCGGTATGTCAGCTTTTGCTGCGCATATGTCTATGCCAAGTGAGATTGATAGTTCTCTAAAAGGTCTTTTAAAATAGTTTAGAGGTTTAATGCGGGCATTAGCCCGCTAAATTTTTTCTACTTCATACGATTGTTAATGTGGAATGCATATTGCTAAATGATAAGAGATGTTGACAAGTGAAATGATTTATGGTTTACTTAACAAAAGCAGTCAATTTAAAGAATAGAGGTAACAGATTGTGTTTGGTAAAAAAGGCTTAGTTGGTGTTGATATAGGGCATTACTACACAAAGGTTGTTTATTTTGAAAATAATAAAGGCGTTATAAAATTAAAGAACGTGTTTAAAGAAAGGACGCCAGATGACGTTTTAACTTCTGAAGGATGCGATGAGGTTGTCTTGAGTGATTTTTTGAAATCTATTTTTTCTGAGAATAAGGTAAAAAATAAAAGTGTAGCTTTTGGATTAAACAGCTCGTTTGTTATAACGAAAACTCTAAACATGCCTTTAGTTGTTGATGAGGAGATAGAACAAGCTGTTATGTGGGAGGCTGAGCAGTATGCTCCTGTTGAAATGGAGCAAGTAAATGTCAGCTATCAAGTTATGGAGAAAAATAAAGAAAAAAACGAGATGACAATTCTCATAGCCATAACAAAGAAAGAAATTGTTGAATCTTTTAAATCTGCCTTTAAAAGGGCAAAGTTGAAGCTAGATGTAGTGGATGTTGATATTTTTTCAGCAGCTAATTCGTTTATATTTGCAAATAAAGAGCAAGAAAAAAAACATAACCTTATTGTAGATTTGGGGTATAGTTCTGCTAAGCTTACATTTTTAAGAAACGGTTATCCTATGTTTACACGATATATGGATTTTAATTTTTCAAGCGTTTTGCTTGAGGCAAAAGATGTGTTTAGTGTTAGAGAAGATGAAGTTGAGACTATATTAATGAAAGAAGATGATGAAAAGAAAGATAATTTGGTGGCGTTTTTTAATGATAAATTGTTTAATTTATATGCTCAAATACAAAATTCTATTACTTTTTATAATTCAAGCATATTAGACATTCCTGAGCAAATTGATAACATTGTGTTTACCGGGGTTTTGGGTGTTTTGTATGAGAATTTGAATATAGAAAATATAAGGGAATATTTAAAGGCAGATATTGTTCAGTTTAACCCGTTTGATTTTTCGTCTAAGGAAAGTGTGAATAATTTAGAAGAAGTTGCTTTAGGCGTTAGTTCTATCTATTGTGTAGCATGTGGATTATCTTTAAGGGGATTGTAGTATGATAAAAATTAACTTGCTTGATGGGGATTCCAAAAAAGACAAGGGCATATCTAAAAGAAAATTTATTTTTGAGGTGCCTAACTATGTTTCCCTTGCTATAGCAGTGATAGTGGTAGAAATTGTGGCTTTGGTTTATATTACCTATTCTATGAATAATGTGATTAATAAGCTTCAGAGTGAAAAAAACAATCTCAACACAATAGAAAGACAAGTAAAAAGAATTAGGGTTAAAGTTAGAGAAGTAAATAATATGATTAAAGCTGTTAAATCCCTTGAAAAAAACAGGAGCAGAGCGGCTGAAATCTTAGAAGAGGTTGCTGATGCCATACCTCATGCTTTTTTAAACTACAATAGCAATATTTCATCTTCGAATGGTGGCTTGTGGCTCGTTAGATTATCAAAAAAAGGTCATATTGTTGGTATTGAGGGCAAGAGTTTAACTGCTGAGGCAGTTGCGGATTATATGATGAGACTTGAAGCGTTGAAAGGTGTTAAAAAAGTCAGATTCTCCAGTGGTGGGTTGAGAAAAATTTCATCCGATAATGGAGTAGATATTTACGCATTTTCAATAATTGTTACGTTGAAGGGATGATGCCATGGAAGAACTTGAGCCAAAAAAGGTTTTGATTGGGGCAGCTGTTATTTTTATTCTTATAGTTTTTATTTGGTATTATTTTTACTATGAAAGTGCCTCAACCCAAATTGCAAATTTGAGAAGAGAGATTTCCAGGTTGTATAGATACAAAAGTGAACTACCTGCTTTGTTAGCTAAATATAAAAAAGCTCAAGAGGAATTTGGGCAATATTCCAAGAAATTACCTTTAAAGGAAGAAATACCTACTTTGTTGGTAAAGTTAAACAGTATAATTAAAAATCAGGGTGTTGAGTTACTTTCCTTTAGACCAGACAATGCCCGTTTGTCTAAAAATAAATTGTACTATATAAAGCCTATAAATATATCGATGAGAGCTACGTATGTTAATTGTGGTAGCGTTTTTGAAAGGGTGGCAAAAATGAGCAGGTTATTCAAAGTTAAAGATTTTAATCTTAGTGAGCCAAAGATTGTTAATTCTGAAAAAGTACTTATTAACGTTAACTTCTCGGCCGAGACATACTACTTTAAAAGGTAGGTGCGATGAAGAAAGCTGTATATTTAGCTTTAGGTATGATTTTTGCTATATCTAACATGGCAATTGCTTTTCACATTACGTTAGGGAGAGACCCTTTTATGGATTTGATGAGATTGCAAGAATTAAAAAGAAAAGAATTTGTTGTAAGTCACTCAAAAGTAAAAGAAATACAACAGGAAATAAACGCGCTTATATCTTCTTTAAGAGTTAAAATGGTTGTTTCAAGCAAAACTAACCCTTCTCTTAAGGCTGCATTAATAGTTGGCCCTTCTGGTATTCCAGTTGTTGTTGTTAAAGGGCAGAAGCTGAAGGAAGGTGTATATGTGGAAAATATAACGGATAATGGCTTGGAATTGTCAGTAGATGTTGGAAAAAAGAAAGAAACCGTTTTATTGAAAATAGCAAAATAAGGTGGTGAGAGGATGAAGCTAAAAAAAATACTTATGGTGGCGCTTTTTTCTTTAGCGCTCACGGCTAACGCAGCTACAATCACGAAGTTTAAAGGCAGTAAGGGAGAGTATAAAGTTTATTATAGTGGAAATCTAAAATGTGAGAATTTTAAATTAAATAATCCAGAGAGGTTTGTTGTTGACATCATTGGTGTTAACAAATGCAGTGTATGTGACGGAAAACTCTATGCGTCTAAATTTAAAAATATAGAAATAAGGCGTTGTTGGCATAAATATGGTTTTGATAAGATTGGTAAGATTTACAACAAAGATGTGTTGAGAATTTCTTTTATTGGTCCAAATGTAGAAAAATTCGTTTGTTTAAAAGATAAAAAAGATAAAATTATAACAGTGAGGTACAGTGCAGGAAAGACAGAAGACAAAGCCCAAAGTGCTAAATTAAATGAGATTGAAAGGGTATCTTTAAGAAAATTCAATACTTACGAGATGGTAGTTGTTTTGCTTAAAAATAGACCTGATTTTCAATTTAAAAAGATAAATAATGCTATTTACCTTACGATAAATGGAGCAAGAGCCTCTAAAGCCGCTTTATTAGGGCAGGATTTGCAAAGAGAGTCTAGTAATATTAAATCAATTTTGGCTATAAAAACAAATCAGAGTTCAGTTAGATATGTAATAAATTTGAGAAAAAAGGCTAAAGTTGCCAGATATTATGCAGATAGTAGGCATATTTACGTTATTTTTCCAATAAAGATTGATAAAAAACAGATTGCAAATGATAATACTAAAAACAAAAGTGTGAATTTAAAAAATGGTTTATCTAATGAAAAAAATAAAAACGTTCTTGGTGTAAATAGGCTTATTTCATTTAATGTTAGGGATGCTCAACTTAAGGATATTTTCAGGGTTTTCGCGCAAATTAGTGGTTTGAACTTTATAATTGGTGATGATGTTAAAGGCACGCTGACAATGAAATTGAAGGATGTGCCATTAGATCAAGCCATGAATTTAATTTTACAACAGGAAGGCTTGGTTGCTGAAAGAAGAGGTAATGTTGTTATTATAATGACAGCCCAACGCTATCAGAATGAAAAGAATCAACAACTTAAGGCTTTGCAAGATAAAGAAAAACTTGAAAGAATGAAAAATTCTGTTACTAAAGTTATTGATCTAAACTATATAACACCTGATTATGCTGTAGATATGATTAATAAACTTTTGTACAACTCCGAAAAAAGCTCAGGTTTTATTGTATCTGATGTTAAGAACAATGCCATTATTTGTCACGATACTCCTGATAATGTGGGGAAAATTGAAAAAATCGTTAAACTTATAGATCAGAAGAAAAAGGCTGTTGAAATTGATGCTAGGATTGTAGAAATTAGCAAGACATTTGAAAGACAGTTGGGGATTCAATGGGGCGGTAATTTTTTTAACCAAAAAATTAATCATTCTAAAACTTTTATTGGATTGGGTGGAGCAAATTCACCTATTGATGTTTCAAGTGGGCTTCCACCAGCTTTGAATTTTACTAATGAAAATTTTATAGTAAATTTACCCGCTACTCTGACAGCGGCACCAACTTCAACAGTTAGTCTTGCTGTTGGTAATGTTATGGCAAATTATAACCTTGATCTAAAGCTAAGCATGGGGGAGGTTGAGGGATATACTAAAGTACTTTCATCTCCTAAGATTATTACTTTAGATAATCAACCTGCAAAGATAGAAAGTGGACAACAAATACCATATCAAGAAACTGCTGGAGCCAGTGGCGCAACAAGTGTAAGTTTTAAGGATGCAACGCTTTCTTTGGAAGTTACACCTCATATAACAAATGATAATCAAGTTATATTGAAATTGAAAATAAGCAAGGATTCGCCTGACTACTCTCATACAGTTGGGGGTGAGCCACCGATTAATACCAATTCTGTGGAGTCTACAGTGATACTTAAAAACGGTCAGACGATTGTAATTGGTGGTTTAATGCAGCAGACAACAGAAAAGACTGTAACAGGCGTTCCTGGACTGATGAGAATACCTATTTTGGGTTGGTTGTTTAAGACAAAGAGGATTTACAATCCTCAGAATGAGCTTTACATATTCGTAACTCCACATGTGTTGAATGAAGATTGATGAGAGAAATTGTTAATCGCAAGGCCCGCCATGATTATGAGATCTTGGAGACCTACGAGGCGGGCATTGTGCTCAAAGGCAGTGAAGTAAAATCCATAAGGATGGGCGCTGCCAATCTAAAGGATAGCTATGCAGAGATCAAAAACGGCGAGGTGTGGGTCAATAATTTTCACATAAGTCCGTATAAATTTGCCTCCGAACACACAAATCACGATCCTTACAGAAAAAAGAAGCTCCTTCTCCATAAGTATCAAATCAGAAAGCTCATAGGAAAAACCAAAGAGAAAGGGCTTACGCTTATCCCATTGAAGGTGTATTCTAAGCATGGAAAGCTTAAGATGGAACTTGCTTTAGCGAAGGGTAAAAAACTCTACGACAAGCGTAAGGATATAAAAGAAAGGGATTTGGCAAGGGAAGCCGAAAGAGAACTTGCTCGCTTTAAATAATCTTTGAATTATATGTTAAAATGTATAGAATATCTGGACATTTACTCGTGAGGTGTAGTGTATGCCAAAAAGAACCGACCTAAGGAAAATCATGATTATTGGCTCAGGGCCGATTGTTATTGGTCAGGCCTGTGAATTTGACTACTCTGGAACGCAGGCGTGCAAAGCGCTAAAAGGTGAGGGTTATGAGGTTGTTCTTGTTAATTCTAATCCTGCAACAATAATGACAGACCCGTTACTTGCAGATAGAACCTACATTGAACCAATAACCATTGATTTTCTTGAGAAGATAGTTGCCAAAGAGAAACCAGATGCAATTCTGCCGACTTTGGGTGGCCAAACGGCTTTGAATGCCGCTATGGACTTGTATAGAGGGGGGATTTTAGAAAAGTACGGCGTTGAGCTCATAGGAGCCAATGCTGAGGTTATAAATAGGGCTGAGGATAGGGAAGAATTTAAAAAGGCAATGAATGAGATCGGTTTAAAGGTTCCTGAATCCGGCATTGCGCATAATTTGCAGGAAGCCATAGATGTTGTTGAAAAAATAGGCTTTCCCGTCATCATAAGGCCGTCTTTTACACTTGGTGGAACAGGGGCTGGTGTCGCATACAACAAAGAGGAGTTTGAAGATGTTGTTAAATGGGGACTTGAGCAAAGCCCTGTAAATGAGGTCTTGATTGAACAGTCGGTTTTAGGCTGGAAGGAATACGAGCTTGAGGTAATGCGAGATAAAAAAGACAATGTGTTTATCATCTGTTCCATAGAGAACTTTGATCCAATGGGTGTTCATACGGGAGATTCTATTACAGTTGCGCCTGCACAAACATTGACGGATAAGGAGTATCAGATTTTGAGGGATGCAGCCATCGATATAATTCGAAAGGTTGGTGTAGAGACGGGTGGATCGAATATTCAGTTTGCCGTTAATCCAGAAAACGGAGAGTTTGTTGTTATAGAGATGAATCCCCGTGTCTCGAGATCTTCCGCTTTGGCAAGTAAAGCCACAGGATTTCCTATAGCCAAGTTTGCTGCACTTTTGAGCGTTGGATACACATTGGATGAGATACCGAATGATATAACGAAGAAAACACCGGCGAGCTTTGAGCCTGTTTTGGATTACGTCGTTACAAAGATACCACGATTTACATTTGAGAAGTTCAACACGCCTGACCAACTTGGAACACAGATGAAGAGCGTTGGTGAAGTCATGGCTATTGGCCGAACGTTTAAAGAGTCTCTGCAGAAAGCCATTAGGTCTTTAGAATACGATTGGGATGGTTTTATTGAGATAGACTGTTCTGATGAGGAGATCAAGCAGAAGTTGATAGATCCAAACTCCAAAAGGCTTTTGTACATAGCTGAAGCATTTAGGAGAGGGTATAGTTTGGAATATATACACGAGCTTACGTATATTGACAGATGGTTTTTGTTCAATGTCAAGCAGATAATCGACAAGGAAGAGGAGATAAAGAAAAACCCGTTGGCTATTGAAAAGAAAATGAAGACCCTTAAGCAGTATGGGTTTTCGGATAGCAGGCTTGCCAAGCTTTCGGGTAAGGCAGAGGAAGAGATCAGAAGGTTGAGGCTACAGTTAGGTGTGCAAAACGTCTACAAGATGGTTGATACGTGTGCTGGTGAGTTTGAGGCTTACACGCCCTATTTTTATTCGACTTACGAAGAGGAAAACGAGTCAATTCCTTCCCGAAATAAAAAGGTTGTAATATTGGGTAGTGGGCCAAATAGGATTGGCCAGGGTATAGAGTTTGACTACACCTGCGTTCATGGTGCATTGGAAATTAAAAATGAGGGTTATGAGTCTATAATGGTGAATTGCAACCCTGAGACCGTCTCAACGGACTATGATATTTCCGATAGGCTTTACTTCGAACCGTTAGTGTTTGAAGATGTGATAAACATTGTGGAGAATGAAAAGCCTTATGGCGTTATTGTTCAATTCGGAGGACAAACACCGCTCAAGCTATCGATGGCTTTAAAGAATACAGGTGTAAAGATTTTGGGGACAGATCCGAAAAGTATTGATATTGCAGAAGACAGAGAACTGTTTAGGGACCTGATAAATAAGTTGAGGTTATTGCAACCAGAAAGTGGCATTGCACATTCGAAGGAGGAGGTAATAGAAGTAGCGCGGATGATAGGCTATCCGGTGCTTGTAAGGCCTTCTTACGTTTTAGGTGGCCGAGCGATGATGATCATTTTTAACGAGGAGCAGCTTAAAAGTTATGTCGATGAGGCAGTTGAGGTTTCTGGCAAGCATCCTTTACTTGTGGATAAGTTTTTAGAGGATGCCATAGAAGTGGATGTTGATGCTGTGAGCGACGGTGAGGACTGCGTTGTAGCTGCGGTTATGGAACATATTGAGGCTGCTGGTGTACATTCCGGCGATTCTGCATGTTCCATACCACCGAGAACACTAAAGAAAGAGGTGGTTGAGGAAATTAAAAGGCAAACAAGGCTGCTTGCAAGAGAGTTGGGGGTTATTGGACTTATAAACATACAGTTTGCCGTAAAGAACGACCGCATATATATCTTGGAGGTCAATCCGAGGGCTTCAAGGACTGTGCCCTTTGTAAGTAAGGCGACCGGTGTCCACTGGGCAAAGATTGCCACTCAGTTGATTTTGGGTAAAAAAATCAAGGAACTCGGCGTAAAAGAGGTTGAGCCTAAGTACTATGCCGTCAAGGAATCTGTGTTTCCGTTTGTTAAGTTCCCCAATGTTGATGTTACGCTTGGCCCTGAGATGCGCTCGACAGGCGAGGTAATGGGTATAGCCGATGAGTTCCCTATTGCATACTATAAGGCACTTTTGGCAAGTGGTATGCGTTTGCCAAGTAAGGGTAATATATTTTTATCTCTCTCTGATAGGGATAAGCCTCAGGGCGTGTTTATTGCTTCGAAACTTTTGGAATTGGGTTTTGATGTGTTTTGTACGAAGGGTACTTATGAATATTTGACAAAAGAGGGTGTTGGAGTAAAGTACGTTAAAAAACTCAGTGAAGGTAGGCCAAACATACTTGATAAAATGAAAAACAATAACATACAATTTCTTGTAAATACACCTTCTGGCAGGCGTTCAAGGACAGATTCTTTTTACATAAGGAGAACGGCGTTGATGATGAATATACCTTACTGCACGACGATTTCTGGGGCGGTTGCTGCTGTTAGGGCAATAGAGGCTATAATAAAAGGTGAAAAATTGGACATCGTACCAATACAGGACTACTACAAGAGAGGTGAGGCAAATGGCTGAAAAGATACTGATTACTCCTGAGGGATACAAGAAACTGCTTGAGGAGATGGAAGATCTACAGAAGAGACAGAGGCCTGAGATAATAAAGGAAATAGAAGAGGCGAGAGCAAAAGGTGATCTAAGCGAGAATGCAGAATATCACGCAGCGAAGGAAAAACACGCATTAATTGAAAATAGAATTGCAGAGCTCTCTGAGAAAATAAACAACGCTCAAATTGTTGATCCTGCGACGGTGCCCAAAGACAGAGTGAATTTCGGTTGCACGGTTGTGCTTTACGATATTGATAATGATGAAGAGATTGAGTACATGATTGTCGGTGAGGATGAGTCGGATCCTTCAAAGGGTAAGATCTCTGTCAACAGCCCCATTGCCAAAGCACTTCTGGGCAAAGAAGAGGGTGATGAGGTTGAGGTTCAGGTTCCTGCAGGCACAAGAAGATTTGAGATTGAGGAGATAAAGTGAGGCTGAAGATTGTTGAAAATAGGCAGATTGCAAAGGACACGTATGTCCTCAAATTAGAAAACCCAGCACTTTATGAAATTCTGCCGGGTCAATTTTTTATGATAAAGGTTAACGATTTCAATTATCCGTTGTTGAGGAGACCTTTGAGTGTTGCGGGTTTTTCCAATACAATCGATTTCATCTTCAGGGTTGTAGGCGAGGGTACAAGGATTCTTGCATTAAAAAAAGAGGGTGAATTCATAGATATTTTGGGGCCTTTGGGTAATGGTTTTACCATAAATTCATCAAAAAGGCTTATCTTGGTTGGCGGTGGTATAGGTGTTGCACCACTTTTGTATTTGAAAGGTACAATCGAAAACATGTATAGCCTCAAATGCGAGAGTTATTTTGGCTTTAACACAAAGGATGAAGTGTTTGTCAATGCAGTAAACATAGCCACTGTGGATGGCAGTTTGGGTTTTAAAGGCACTGCGGTTGATATGGTTCAGGGTGATTTGGATAAAGATTCGCTCGTTTATGCCTGTGGACCTTTGCCGATGCTAAAAAAACTTGCACTTCTGTGCTTTGAATACGGATGCGAGATGCAGGTGTCATTGGAAGCTCGTATGGCGTGTGGTATTGGCGTGTGCTTGGGCTGTGTTGTTCCGACCGTAGGCGGTGATTTTAAGCGTGTATGCGTCGAAGGACCTGTTTTTGATTATGAGGAGATACAATGGCAGGAAATGTAAATTTGACCGTTAAATTGGGCAATTTAATCTTTAAAAACCCTGTTTTAACGGCATCGGGGACGTTTGGCTATGGTATTGAGTTTTCTAAATACATTGATTTGAATAGATTGGGTGGTTTTATTGTTAAAGGTTTAAGCTTGTATGAGAAAAAGGGCAATAAGCCGCCGAGGATTGTTGAAACGCCGTGCGGAATGCTCAATGCGATTGGCCTTCAAAATGTGGGTGTTGAGAGGTTTATTGAGGAAAAACTACCCAAGTTGCAGGGTTTGAATACTCACATCATTGCCAACATTTACGGTACAGAGGTTGAAGAGTTTATCAGGCTTGCGGAGATTTTGGATAAAGAGCCGTTGATTTCGGCTTTAGAGGTCAATGTTTCGTGTCCTAATGTTTCGGCAGGAGGTGCACTCTTTGGCAAAGACCCAGATATGGTATACGTTTTGACAGCATCCATAAAAAAGGTTACGAAAAAGCCTGTAATAGTGAAACTTACACCCAATGTTGAGGATATAGCCTTTGTTGCACAGGCGGCACAGTCTGCAGGTGCGGAAGCTGTGAGCCTTATAAACACGATTACGGGTATGGTTATAGATGTCAAGAGTAGAAAGCCGTTTCTTGCAAACAAAACAGGTGGTTTGAGTGGACCTGCAATCTACCCGATTGGTGTTAGAATGGTTTATGAGGTCTATGAGAAGGTTAAGATACCGATAATCGGTGTCGGTGGCATATACAATGCCAACGTGGCCCTTCAATACATAATGGCCGGTGCATCGTTAATCGAGATTGGAACGGCCAATTTTGTTGACCCAACGATTAGTATTCAGATTATCAAGGGTATAGAGGAGTTTCTGAATGAAGAGGGTATTAATAGCATCTCTGAGCTTGTTGGTACTGCTCACGGCTGATGCACTCGGTTTTGATATAAATGACATATTCAATGTATACAAGCACAAAAATATTGAACTTTGCTTTAATCAAGTTTCCATAAATGGCATGACGGGGCAGTCTATTGAAAGGCATGGCGTCATGAAGATAATTTCCCAGAAGAGTATGGAGTTTGACTATCCAGATGAAAGGGTGACTATAGACAACTTTAAGGCTATAGATGTAAAGGGAGATAAAAAGTACATTTACAAGCTTTCAGGCTTCAATAAAGTACTTTTTAATATGT
The DNA here is from genome assembly GCA_027008245.1 of Desulfurellales bacterium. Taxonomy (GTDB): domain Bacteria; phylum Campylobacterota_A; class Desulfurellia; order Desulfurellales; family Hippeaceae; genus Hippea. Next base: position 4,479 of record JALTCA010000086.1, on the reverse strand, counting down.
TTTTGGGTAAAAAGGACATAAAAGAGCTGTTTTTCGAGAGGAGAATTGATAACTCCACATATCAGCTTGCTCCTAAATACCAGAGCAATATCTCGTCTGTTTATGTATTTGTTTCGAATGATAGGGTTAAAAGGATAAAAACCGTCGATATCTACGCCAATAAAACGATTTACACCTTCAATGATTTTCCTTGCAAGCGAACACAAAGGTGAAATTGAGCCTCTTTTGAAGCAGTTCCCTTTTGAGAAAAGGGGAGATCACTACATATACGATAACCTAATCCTTTATATAAACTACGGAAAAGGGGCTTTGCAGCTTGCCTTTAAGAGTGTTGAGATTTCTGTTAGATATGGCATAGATATTGCGCTTCTTTTTGGTCTTGCGGGCAGTGTGTCTGAACTTTCAATTGGTGATCTGGTAAGCGTATCAAAGGTAAAGTTATTGGATGGTTCTTTAAATCCCGTGTACAATCCAATGGAACTGATCACTGTTAAGGGTTTAAAATCCGCCGAGTGTGTTACACTTTTAGCAGGTTTTAACTTTGATAGCGAATGCATTGGTCTGTTCGGTGATGTTGTGGATAGAGAGGCGTACTTTTTTGCCAAAGCTTTTAGAAGTTTGGATAAGCCGTGTTTTGTTTTTAAGGTTATTAGTGATAAAAACGATAGAGCTTCCATAAATGCTTTTAAAAAAGAGAGTGCAGATATTGGCAAATTTGCGGAGATTTTGAAGTTAATGATGTGGACTGACAAGGATGAACTTACAAGAGAAATCTTTGTTAACACTGGGTTTATGGATAAAAAACCAATCGATGGTTTGAAAAGGCTCATTCAAAAGAGAAGATATACATTTACACAAAGACAGTTTTTGTATAAGAGTCTTAGAATCAATGGTTCAAAATGTGAGAAGAAGACTTTTAAAGCTAAAGCTGTTTTTTTGGAAAAAGGGGTTAAAACAGGAAGGGCAAAGTTTAAAACGGACAAGATTTATAAAATCGATGATTATGTGCCTGTTTTTCACAATTTAAAGGATAAAACTGCCATTATTTATGCCAACAAAAAAGGCGAATTTTTAAGGAAAACACCGAATAACTACACGCCAAACGGTGGTCATGGTTATTCGATACTTGGTCAGTACAACTGTATTTACGATTGCTCTTATTGTTTTTTGAAGGGCTATTTTAAAAGCTTTAATCCCGTGATTTTTTTGAATTTTGAGGATTATTTTAAGGCCATTGATGAGGTTATTAAAAGGGATAAAACGCGTCCGCTTTACTTTTATGCAGGTACGTTTTCTGATCCTTTAGCTTTGTCTTTTGCAAGTGATTTTTTAGTTGGATTGATCGAGTATTTTGGCAAACTCAATGATGATGTTTTTTTGGAGATCAGGACAAAGTCGGATAGGGTAGAGGGTCTTTTGGATCTTGAACCTTATAAAAATGTGATCTTTGCCTTTTCTCTTTCTCCTGAAAGTGTGATTAAGAAATATGAGTTTTTTACGCCATCGCTTGAGAAACGAAAAATGGCGATTAAGCAATTGGATAGTAAGGGATTTCGCATAGGTATAAGGTTTGATCCGATTATTATTGATCATCTTGATGATTACGATGAACTTTTGGATTTTGTGAAAAATATCAAGCATCTCCACTCTGTTGAGGTTGGTTTTTTGAGGTTTGACAAGAACGATTATAAAAATATGTTAAATAAAGAGCCGTGCGCCTTGAAGGATTTAGAATTTGATAGGGGCATGTACAGGTATAGCAGGAAAAAAATTAATAGGGCGTTAGAGTTTTTCAAAGCAAAGCTTGATAAATTCTATCTGAGTATGGAGTATTGAGATGAAAAGAATTGTGTTTTTGTTACTGATCTTTTTGTCCGTTAACGTTTATGCCAAAGACTTGCATGTTGTTTCTCTGTCTCCCGTTGTTACAGAGGAAATCTTTTTATTGAAAGCGCAGAACTACCTTGTTGGTTGTAGCAGCTATGCCCTTTTACCTAAGGGATTTAAGGCGAAAAGGGTGGGGAGTTTGGTAAATGCTGATATTGAGGATATACTGAAATTGAAACCTGACTATGTTTTTGTGAGCGGAATGATCAATCCAATGGCTTTGAACAAGATGAGAAGTCTTGGTTTAAAGGTTGTCCTTTTCGGATATCCAAAGAGCTTTGATGATATATGCAATCAGTTTTTGGAGCTTGCAAAGTATCTTGGCAGGGAGAAACGGGCTTTGGCTATAGTTAAAAGGGCTAAGAAGGAAGTCCAGAAAATAGTTGAAAAGGTAAGTGATCTTAAGAAAGTGAGTGTGTTTGTTGAAATTGGTGTACATCCTTTGTTTACGGCAACGAAGAACTCGTTTATCAACGACTTTATAAGATTTGCAGGCGGTGTGAACATTGCAGAGGACACAAAGAGCGGTTTGTACTCGCCCGAAGAGGTGTTAAGAAAAGATCCCGATGCCATAATAATCTCTCAAATGGGTTTTAATGGCTTTGAAGAAAAGAAACGGTGGAAGAAATTTAAATTTTTAAAAGCCGTGAAAAATCACAAGATTTTGGTTTTGAATGATTACAGTCTCTGCAGTCCCACGCCAATTTCATTTGTTAAGACGCTGAAAAAGATTGCACATTTCTTGCACCCTGAGGTAGAGTTTTGAAAACGAAGCTCTTTTTATTTGTTGTTTTTGTGTTTTTTTCCATAATTTTTAGTATATGCACGGGATCTGAGGGATTTTCTTTTGAAGCTTTCATACATGCAATCAAGAATGGTGGCATAGACAGAGCGATTCTTCTGGATTTGAGATTGCCCAGGGTTGCTATAGGTTTTTGTGTTGGAGGCGTATTGAGCGTTGCAGGTGCGATTTTGCAGGCTATGTTTAAAAATCCACTTGTTGAGCCGTATACACTTGGGATTTCAGGTGGTGCTGCTTTGGGTGTTGTTTTTGGTATGTTTTTCGGTATTTCAGCATTTTTCTGGCTTCCTTTTTGCGGATTTTTGGGTGCTTTGGTTGTTATGCTTTTGGTTTATTTGTTTAGTATCAAAAAGGGCTATATTTCTCTGGATAAGATGCTTCTCATTGGCGTTATGATTAGCTTTATTTCTTCTTCTTTGGTTTTGTTTGTTGAGGCTTTGGTCTCGCCCGCAAAGCTAAGTGGAATAGTTTATTGGATGATGGGGAGTTTGCAATGGGTGTCAAAAACCGGTTTAGGCGTTATATCTATTCTTTCTGTTTTGGTATTTTTTGTCTCTTTTCTAATGAGCGTTTATCTAAACGCCATGTCTTTGGGTGAAGAGGATGCTAAGTATTTGGGTGTTGATGTTGAAAGAGTAAAAATTGCTGTGTTTTTGATTGCGTCCCTTGCAACGGGTTTGTCTGTTTCTTTTGTTGGTATAATAGGATTTGTAGGCCTTGTTGTGCCGCACTTTTTTAGAATTACGTTCAGCAGGGATTATAGGATTCTGTTACCCTTGACGTTCTTTGGAGGCGGTTCTTTTTTGATAATTTGTGATAGTTTAGCGCGGAGCATAGTTTCACCCATTGAACTACCCGTTGGTGTGATCACGGGCATTATAGGCGGTAGCACGTTTATATGGGTTCTTTCAAGAAGGGGATTAAATGGTTAGGGTAGAGGATTTGAGCTTTTCTTTCGATAAGACATTGATAATAAATAATGTTTCCTTTTCTGTTGAAAAGGGTGAATTTTTTTGCATTGCAGGATCAAATGGCGCTGGCAAATCAACACTTTTGAGACTTTTGGCAAGGATTTATAAACCAAAAAGTGGAAAAGTGAATATAAAGGAAAAGAACGTTTGGTCTTATTCACAAAAGGAATTTGCCAAAGTTGTGGCGGTTGTTTCGCAAAACCCCTCGTTTGAGTTTATGAGGGTCAAAGAATTTGTGGGCTTGGGCAGAATTCCCCATTTTAAGGGTTTGCAGCTGTTTGAGAAAAAAGAAGACAAGGAAAAAATTGAGCGAGCCATTGATCTTTGCGGTTTAGGAAAACTTAAAAATAATTACATCACAGAAATTAGTGGTGGAGAAAGACAATTGGTGTTTATTGCGCGGGCTTTAGCTGTTGAGCCTGAAATTCTACTTTTGGATGAGCCCCTCTCCAATTTGGATATTCGCCATCAGGAGAGGATCTTTCATCTTTTGCTGGATTTAAGGGATGAACTTGATCTAACAATAATCGCCGTGTTGCACGATTTAAATGTTGCAAGTGAATTTTGCGATAGATTAATGTTTCTAAAAGAGGGTAGGGTTGTTTGTTTGGGAAGGCCAGAAGAGATTATGAAGGATATGTTTGTTAGGGATACGTTTATGTTGGATGACCCTGTAATTTTTGAAAACCCAATATCTAAAAAGCCTTATCTTTGTATTTGCAGAAAATCTTAGCCGTTGATCTTAAAAATCAGTTTTACGATAACCGTTGCGGGTAATTTTAGGTTTGAGTGAGCAAGTATCTTTTTTGGTATCGGGCT
>JALTCA010000085.1:0-1609 GCA_027008245.1 Desulfurellales bacterium | reverse complement strand
TTTAAAAAATAAGCCACATACTTTCCGATTGATAGCGTTATATTCTTTTCCTTTAAACCAAAAAGACCTAATGCGCCAGGGTCTTTACCACCGTGTCCCGGGTCAACAACTACGACAGGTATCCTATGCACTTTTGTTTTTACCATCTCTTTTTTGATAGCAGTATGCTTATGTACTTTAATTTTACTTTGTTTTTCTACCCTAACAATTAAAAAGCGATGGTTTTTAGACAAAACTATGTGAAATTTGTATTTATAGCCACTATCCATTTTAAAGAAAATCCTTGTCTCACCTTTTATTATGCGAACCAATATTCTTCTCACATTGCCCTTTGGCATGAGAGGTGTTGTTATACTCATAATTCTACCTGGAGCGGCAATATACCAATAATCATTGCTCAACATTATAAATCTGTATTTGTCTATTTTATCAAATGTAAAAATTATATTATCAACAGTTGGCGTTAAGTTTAGGATGCTAAAGCTCTTGAGATGAACAATGCTGGCAGTGTAACCTTTTATACTAAAAAGGAGAAAAACAAGCGTAATTATTGCTTTTATCATAGGAAATTATTATATTTATATTTCGAGGCTTTGCAAGGGAACTGTTGATGAAAATTTTAGGGATAGACTATGGAACAAAAAAGATTGGCTTAGCCATAAGCGATGATACAAATACAATAGCCATGCCGCTTGAGGTTATAGACTGCAACGAGAATGTCTTTGAGAAAATCAAGGAGATCGTGGTAAACAACAGCGTGGAAAGGGTCGTTGTGGGTTTACCAATAACGTTAAGCGGAAATAGGGGTAAAAGGGCCCAAGAAACAGAGGAATTCATTTTAAAATTAAAAAATATCTTAAACATAGATATAGTGGAATGGGACGAAAGGCTTTCCACACGGTTTTCAGAAAGAATCCTCAACAAGGCAAACGTGAAAGGCAGAAAGAGAAAAAAGCAGGTCATAGATAAAATTGCAGCAACATTCATACTGCAAGGATATTTAGATTCACTATGAATTTCCTAAAAAAGTTGCTCATAGCCAACGTTGTTCTGTTTTTCTTGGTCTTTGCATTCTTGGTGTATACAATTTTTAAGTTCAACGCGTTCCTCAATACACCCGCATCACACACTCATAAGGGTTTATATGTTGAGGTAAATAAGAACGAATCTGTCCAAAGGCTTATCAAAATGCTAAAAGATAAAGGCATCATTAAGCGTGGTGATTGGTTCTATTACTATTTGAGGCTTTCTGGAGAAGCAAGAAACATAAAAGCAGGTTATCATTTTTTCTACACAAATTATACGCCAGAACAGGTCTTGGATGAGCTCGTAAATCCCAAAATCTACACGGTTAAGGTAACAATCTTGCCGGAGTTTAGACTAAAAAGGATCATAAAAATACTAAAATCAAAGGGTTTGGATGGTGAGGGCTTTAAAAAAATAGCTCATGATTTAGATTTTGTTGAAAGGTGCACAGGGTACAAAGCTCAGAGCCTTGAGGGTTTCCTGTATCCTGACACGTATTTCATTGCAAAAGGCGAAAAGCCAGAAACTATAGCCAAGCTCATGTGCAAACGATTCAAAGAGGTTTTTGAAGAGATCAAAAAGA
>JALTCA010000084.1:0-1647 GCA_027008245.1 Desulfurellales bacterium | reverse complement strand
AAGCTTGTAGCAGTTTTAATAAAATCATAATCATGTTAGTCGTTTTAATTTTTGCTCTTTTGCTTATACCAAATCAAATGCTTGCTCATACAGTATGTGACAACATAACGTTGAGCAAAATTATGCCTTATATGCCACCTGATTATCGAATAGTGAGTAAAAAACCGTTAAAAAGCGTTAATTTGTGCGATGTTTTAATTGAGGTTAACGGAAAGCTTATTCCTATTTACGCAAATGATAAAATAGCTATTGTAGGATCTTTGTTTGAAAACGGAACGTCATTGACGGACATAGAAGTTAAAAACTACCGAGCCTGCCAATTCAAGAAAAAATTTAAGCAATACGGCAAGAGGTTGGATTCTGTTGTTGCATGTAGCTATTTTCCGAAAGGCTCTAAAAAGGGCCAATTTTTCTATTTTATTGTTAACCCTAATAGCTCTTATGCAAACAACATTAAGAACGATATAAAAAAGATTTCTGACAAACTTAAAATGGGCGTTAAGTTGATTTTGGTTGGTGGATATAAGAATTCAGAAGGCAAAATCTCTTCTTTTATTTGCAACAACAAGGATTTTAAAGATTATTTGACTAATAGTTATGGTAAAGTAAACACCTGCAAAAAGGGTTTGGATTACGTTAAAAAGAGCAACGATTTGATCTTCGGCAAGTTTAATATCACCTACACACCAACATTTATCACTCAATCCGGTAAAAAAGAGTCGGGCATTAATACCCGATTAATTAAACAGTTTTTGGAAAACAACGGTAAATAACTACACGAAATTTGGTATTGATTTGAATATACCCTCTTTTGACACGTAGTCTATCAGTTTTGCATAGACGCGGTTGCTTGAAAGTGTTTTTGCGTCTCCGACGATAATTAGCTTTCTCTTTGCCCTTGTTATTGCCACATTGAGCCGCCTTTTGTCCCTCAAGAAGCCGATTTCCTCGTTATCGTTTGCCCTGACCAAACTCAAGATTATCACTTCCTTTTCCCTGCCTTGAAAGCCATCGATTGACTTGATCTCTATACCATCAATTATCCTTTTCATGTATTCTTCGTGATCCTTATACGGAGTAATTACACCGATGTCTTCAGGATTTACACCGAGATGCAATAGCTCTTCAACAAGCCTTTTGACAAACTCTGCCTCGAGTGGATTGTACTTTGAATGACTGCCTCTCTTATTTGTTTCTAAAAATTGTTCTTTTGTGTCATAAAACACTAAAGGTTCATCAAAGCCCACAAATTCGCTAATGTTTGCAATATCTGAAAGTTTTATGTCCCTCACACTTTCATGCGATTCAACAACGCAATTGTAAAACTTACAACTCGGAAATTTGCTAATTTTCTCATTCATTCTGTATTGAATCTTGAGTGTATAGCAATTATCCTTAAACATATTTGCAAAGCGCTCGAATAAGCTAAAATTCAACCTTTTTGCACGTTCTGATAACACCGTTGGAGGCAGTTGTTTATGATCACCTGCCATGATTAGTCTTTTGCCTTTGATAATCGGTATCAATGCGCTTGGTTCTATGGATTGTGCAGCTTCATCCATAAACACTATATCAAACTTTAAATCCTCCAAGAATTCGCTGCCGACACCAGAGTTTGTTGCAAATATAATTTCTGCGTCTCTCAAC
>JALTCA010000083.1:0-1660 GCA_027008245.1 Desulfurellales bacterium | reverse complement strand
TAAAAGTTGCGAGCACTTCGCGGATCCACACAAAAGTACATTCTTAAATTCTGCTGGTAAAGTATTGCATCTTCGCGCACTTCGCGCATATCCTGAACAATACCGTAAGAAACAGACTGAAGCCTCTCCGAAATGATAAGATGTTTTAGTGAAGGCATTGCTGCAGCGGATAAAATAAGAACAATCGAAATAACAACAAGCACTTCAATAAGCGTAAAACCATTTCGAACATCGTCACTATTTTTATATCGCATAATTTATTTTACAAAATCAAACAAAATATAAAAATCGTTTCTTCCTATTTCATAAGCTCCCATAACATCGTTAAAACACAAAAGAAAGGCATTAAACAAATAAACAAAATAGACCTACCTTATAAATCTATAAATGCACAATGCCAACAAAACTATTTGTAATTTTTTGAATTCATAAAGCTTTAATAAATCTCTAAAAATAGGCGATATATCGCTTATAAATATTTTAAAAATATATTGACAAATATGGAAAAAATTTAGAATATGCATATAATATAGCGGTAAAAATAATTAGTATGCAAAAAGAGGGATAAAATGTATAAAAGCATAACTGCGTTCGAAAGCATTTCCGTGAGAAATCTCCAATGCAAAGATGGACACCTATCAGCAGTTTATACCATTAAAACATTAAAAGAAAACGAAAAAACATTTAAAGTGCACTATACCTATTATCCAACCATAGATAAAGAATATATATCTCCATTTGCTGGATTGATTGTTGCAACTCCACTGATAAATTATGCACTTTTTTTCTGAAAGAATTTTATTTGACGTGCCTTTATCTCCCGCAGAAGAGGACTTCATAGAGAGGATGAGCGACATCACAGTTAAAGACATCCTTGTAAATAAATTTATAAAGAAAACAAATTTTATAAAGGAAGATACAAGAGTGCAGCTGCTTAAAGAAATAGATTCTCAGCCTTTCTCGTTAGGCGAACCTTTATTTTTATACGAAAAGGTTGAAGAGTCTTCTTTTAACACACAATCTAATAAAGCAATGATACTCTCTTCTGGGGGAAAGGAATCCCTACTTTCATATGCTTTGTTAAAAGACTCTGATTTTGTAATCTATCCCGCATTCTTTAATGAGTCTGGAAGACATTGGTTCACAGCAATTCCGGCATATAAAACACTAAAAAATCAGGACAGGAACACCATAAAAGTATGGTCTGATATAGACAGATTGTATAACTTCTTTTTGAAAAATCTTCCTTTCGTAAAAAATAACTACTGGCACTTAAACAGAGACATATACCCAATAAGACTTTTCACATTTGAAGAATACGCTTTCTCGTTTCTCCCTTATGCATTAAAGGAAGGAATAGGGAATGTCCTTATTGGAAGCGAATTTGACGAACCCACAGATTTTACAGAAAATGCAAACATAGAAAAGGGCTTCAAGCATTACTATGGAATCTATGACCAAACAGCCGAATTTGACCAATTTATGACGAGCTTCTTTGATAGCATAGGGCTTCCGATAAAGCAATGGTCTATTGTAAGGCCCCTCTCCGGGTTTATGGTAGAAAGAATTTTAGGAACGAAATTCCCAGAAATTTTTACTTTACAAAGATCCTGCCACAATGTTCATATAGAAAACGGTAACATCGTGCCCTGCGGAAAGT
>JALTCA010000082.1:0-5651 GCA_027008245.1 Desulfurellales bacterium | reverse complement strand
TGCCCCAACTGTTTGGCTAAACTATATCCAGAACCGTCAGAGCCCGTTTGGGGATAGCTTTTGCCACCCGTTGCTAAAACTAAATTAATGGTTTTGTATAGGTTCTTTTCTGTTTCAACAAGAAAAAGGTTTCCTTCCTTTTTCATGCTTATTACAGGTTCAAATTTCTTGACTTTTATCCTTGTTTCTACTTTATTTTTCAAAATCCTTGAAAATTCCTTGGACGACACGTTTTTTAAGAAGATCTTGCCATTTTCTTCACGTGTTTCAACACCCAGTCGTTTGAGCCAAAACAGGAGTTCTTCTCTAAAGAATTTGCTAAAAGCGTCCCTTAAGAATTGACCGTTTTTGCCGTAACTGAGCAAAAAATCTTCAAACGGCAGGGTGTTTGTTATATTGCATCGGTTATTGCCCGTTACAGCAAGTTTCCTTGCCCCTTTGTATTTATCCAATATGATTACATTGCTGGTTTTTAAAAAATAGGCGCAGGCAAGACCACTTGCACCTGCACCCACAATTATCACATCAAGGACTTTAGACAAGATCAATCTTGGGTAGTTTGTTAATCAAACCTTTGTCGTATGCTTCTTTAAGCAAAAGTTCGCAGGCCTTCAAACCATTTTCACCCATGTCCACGGTTAAATCGTTAACGTACATGCCAACGAATTTATCCGCCAGATCTTTGTCCATGCCACGTGCGAAGTTTAGTGCGTACTTTACGGCTTCATCCCGATGGTTTAGCGAGAATAAGATACTATCTTTCAGAATGCGTGAAATATTTTTCATCTCTTCACCGAACTTCCTGTGTATGGCGTTTACGCCCAATGGCAGCGGTAAACCAGTTTTCTCAAACCACCAAACACCCAGATCTACGATCTTTTCAAGGTTGTATTTCGAGTATGTGAGTTGGCCTTCATGTATAATCAAACCCGCATCGACTTCATCGTTTATAACCGCATCAAAGATCTTATCAAATGGTATGACTACAGTGTTTAAATCCTTTCCCAAAAGCAATCTCAATTCAAGGTATGCGCTTGTGAGTTTTCCCGGTATGGCAATGAGCTTTTTCTTGAGTTCTTCTAAAGTGAATCTTTTCTTTGCCACCACCAATGGGCCGTATTTGTAGCCCATACTTGCTCCACTTGAAAGAATGGCGTACTTGTCAGAGATTGTGGGATATGCAGCCAAAGATATTGCCGTTATGTCTAACTTTTCTTCAATGGCCATCTCGTTCAACGTTTGTATGTCTTTTAAGATCTGCTCAAACTGGTAACTATTTGTATCGACACCGTTTTCTATGTTTAATCCGTAAAACATGAAAGCATCGTCCGGGTCTGGGCTATGACCAAGTGTAAGAACCCTCTTTTCCATCTTAAACCTCCCTAAGAAACTTGTCTCCATTATACGAAACTTTACTTTCCTGTCCATGTTTTTGTTAAATTTGTATTCCTTGACCAAAGTTACTTTTTTATATATTCTGAATGCGATGTTGAAGGTTGATTTGGTTAAGAAAGCTATGGATTTTATCCTTTACATACTGTCGATTTTGATACTTGTTATCATCGTTTTTTACCTTATCAAACTTGTGTGGGAACTGAAGGATGTTGTCATACACTTTCCTCCGTCCAACGAGACGATGTCTAAATCGGTAGAGGAGGTTCTAAATCTTTTTGTTTTGATAGAGTTTTTCAGGGGTGCTGTGTCATACTTTGACTTTGAGAGGATCAAATTGTCGTACATCACTGATGCCGCTTTGGTCTTTGTTTTGCGTGAGGTAATGATCTCTACGTTCTACCATAGATTGGAATACAAAATGGCAATTGCGTATTCCGTTGTTATGATTGTCATTATAGCAATTAGAACTCTAACAATTTTATATACGCCTGATAGAGAGAAAAGGGTGAGGAAGGAGTAGGTTATGCGTTACTCAAAGAGCTTTATCTATACGTTAAAGGAAGAGCAAAAGGAAGCAACGATTGTTAGCCACAACTTGCTTTTGAGGGGCGGTTTTATCGTCAAGCTTGCAAGCGGTATTTACAACTATCTACCTTTGGGATTGAGGGTCATTAGGAAGGTCTCTCAAATTGTCAGGGAAGAGATGGACAGGGCTGGGGCTATAGAGATCTTAATGGCTGCCATCCAGCCTGCCGAGTTGTGGAAAGAATCTGGAAGGTGGCATGAGTACGGCAAAGAGCTATTGAGGATCAAGGATAGGGGTGATAGGGATTTTGTGTTTGGTCCAACGCATGAAGAGGTCGTTACGGACATCATTAGGCGATACATAAAGGGTTATAAGCAGTTGCCAATAAATTTGTACCAAATACAGACAAAATTTAGGGACGAGTTGAGGCCGCGCTTTGGTCTGATGAGGGGCAGAGAGTTCATAATGAAGGATGCGTACAGTTTCGATAAAGACGAAGAGGGTATGGATATCAGCTACGATAAGATGAGAGAGGCTTACTACAACATATTTAGAAGGTGTGGCTTGAATTTTAGGAGTGTCGAGGCAGATACGGGTTCTATTGGTGGCAAGGATTCTGAGGAGTTTATGGTTTTGAGCCAAACGGGTGAGGATGAGATTGTTGTATGTGATAGCTGCGATTTTGCATCCAACGTTGAAAGGGCGACGAGTGTTGTAGAGGATGAGCCCGGTGAAGAGCTTGAATTAAGAAAGATTACAACACCAGATAAGGAGACAATCAGGGATGTTTGTGAATTCTTAAAATCAGATCCGAGATATTCAGCCAAAGCATTAGTTTATAAAAACGAAAAGGGCGATTATTTCTGTTTCTTTATCGAGGGTGATGATGAACTTAATTTGATAAAGGCTGAAAGAGTAACTGGTTCTGTTGAACTTGAAATGGTTAGCGATGAGGAGCTTAAGAGTCTGGGTTTAGAGAAGGGTTACATTGGACCTGTGAACTTCCCCAATAAGAACGTTAGGGTGATTTGTGATAAGAGGATAACAAAGAGGAACAACTTGGTTGTTGGTGCCAATGAGCATGGTTTCCATCTAATGGGTGCAAAGTTTGGCAGGGACTTTGACTTTGAGGTTGCGGATTTAAGGGTAGTCAAAGAGGGTGAGATTTGTCCGAAGTGTGTTAAGGGAAAGCTAAAAAAGATAAGGGGCATAGAGGTTGGTCATATATTCAAACTGGGTCAAAAGTACTCAAAGGCCATGAATGCCGTGTTTTTGGATGAGAATGGCAAGGCAATACCGTTTTATATGGGTTGCTACGGTATAGGTATAGGGAGAACGGCGCAGGCTGCTGTTGAGCAAAACCACGACGAGTATGGAATTATCTGGCCTATGTCCATTGCGCCATTTGAAATAGAGATTGTAAGTTTGGATACGAGAAATGAACAGTTGAGGAACTACTGCGACGATCTGTACAGCAAGATGGTAAAAGAGGGTCTGGATGTGCTCTACGACGACAGGGATGAAAGGGCAGGTGTGAAGCTGAACGATATGGATTTGATAGGTATACCCATCAGGGTTATTGTGGGCAAGAAGTCGTTTGAAAATAGCGTTGCAGAGGTTTCTTTAAGAAGGGATAGAAAAAAAGAGCAGGTTAGGCTGGAGGATGTTATTGATAAAGTGAAGGAGCTAAGAGATAAGCTTTTCAAAGAACTTGAGGAGGTGAGGAGATGACAAAGGAAGAGGTGAAACAGCTAAAGGATAAATTGGGTTACAAGAATAACAATGGCTGGCTAAAGACCGATAAGGATAGGATTTTTGAATTTGCCGAAAGCTACAAATCATTTATAGGAAAGTGTAAAACGGAGAGGGAAACGGTAAAGTTTGTGAAGGAAGAATTTGAGAAGAGGTCAAGAAAAGACGATTTCTTTGTTGTTAACAGGGGCAAGTGTATAGCGCTTGTTAGGTTGGGTGATGGATTTGGTATGAAGCTTATCGCAAGCCACATCGATTCGCCGAGGATCGACCTGAAACAGAATCCGTTGTTTGAGGATACGGAGTTGGCTTTGTTCCATACGCACTACTACGGCGGCATAAAGAAATACCAATGGTTTAACATACCCCTTGCTATACACGGTATCATTGTTAAGTCAAATGGTGAGATTGTTGATATTTGCATTGGCGAGGATGACAACGATCCAATGTTTGTGATACCCGATCTTCTGCCTCATTTGTCCCATAAGGTTCAGGACGACAAGAAGGTCAAAGAGGCATTTGAGGCTGAAAAGATGAACTTGATCGTCGGCAGTATCCCATTGGATGATGAGGAGAAGGATGCCGTTAAGCTTAACGTTTTGAGGATTTTAAACGAGAAATATGGCATTATTGAAGAGGACTTTATATCGGCTGAAATTACACTTGTTCCGGCTTTGAAGCCTAAAGATTTAGGTTTCGATAGGGGTTTGATTGCAGCATACGGTCATGACGATAGAATCTGCGCCTTTTGTTCAAAGGAGGCGTTTTTTGATGCAGACTCCAAAAAGACCATTGTTGCACTGATGGTGGATAAGGAGGAGATAGGATCTGACGGCAATACGAGCGCAAAATCGAGGTTTTTACTCGATGTTGTGGTTGAGATACTAAAAAGAAAGGGCATTTCGCCCGATTTTGTAAATGTGGGTGAGTTTTTGAAGAATTCTGAGGTGCTCAGCGCAGATGTGAATGGTGCTGTGAACCCTATGTACAAGGATGTCCATGAGAAGGACAATGCAAGCTATATCAATCACGGCGTTGTATTGACAAAGTTCACAGGTCACGGCGGTAAGTACATGGCAAATGACGCATCGGCAGAGTTTGTGGGTAAGATCAGAAGGATTTTTAATGATGCCAATGTTAAATGGCAAATTGGTGAATTAGGTAAAGTGGACGAGGGTGGCGGCGGCACGATTGCTAAGTACTTAGCCGTTTGGAATATGGACGTTGTGGACTGTGGACCAGCGTTGATTTCCATGCATTCGCCCTATGAGATTGCCTCCAAACTCGATTTATTTGAATCCTACAAAGCTTACAAGAGCTTTTATGAAAGTGACTGATAGTTAATGGAGCTAAATGGGTTTTTAAAGATTATAGAATATTTACATAGTGGAAAAGATAAAAAAAATGGGTGGAGTTGGCTTTTAAAAGAGTTAAAACTTGTTCTTAGTGTAAATTCTATTTTCTTTGCCAAAGTCATAGATGAGGATACATTTGACTGTTTTAGCTCAGAAAATGTGAAACCACCTCCGGAAGCACTGAAAAATTCCATTGCGTCCCATACTATAAAACAGAAAAGGGTATTGAAGGTCGACGATTATCCGCAATCGGAATATGCGAAGGACTATTGGGTTGAGAAGGGTGTAAAGTCCATAATCAGTGTTCCCGTGATGTTTTATGGCGAGGTTTTTGGTGCATTGCAAATTGTGAGTTTCTCGAATGAGTGTGTTGATGATAATGTTGTTGAAACACTGAGAGCCTTTGCTGAGATTGTGTCTTTTGTGCTCTATTACAAGAAAAAAACCGAGTCTACTGATAGAATCCTGAAGTTGATGGTTAAAGAATTTGAATATTTTTATTCGCGTAAACTACCGGATTTTTTTGATAAGAGAAATTTGAAGAAGTGGGTTGTTGAATATTTGAGAAACATAATGGACATTACAAACTCCTCAGCTGTGGGTTTTGGATTCCCAAAGGAGCA
>JALTCA010000081.1:0-20777 GCA_027008245.1 Desulfurellales bacterium | reverse complement strand
TTACGTTAACCCTTTTAAGCAACAACTCACAGAGGGCTCCAACGGCCGTCCTGATCGCTGTTTCCCTGGCACTGGATCGTTCAAGCACATCCCTTATGTCCTTGCGATCGTACTTAAGATAGCCCGTCAGATCGGCATGTCCCGGCCTCGGGCGGGTAACCCTTCTATTTTCAGAATACTCTGCAAACGGATCCATGATGTCTTTCCAGTTGTCGAAGTCTCTATTTTTTATCGCTATCGCAATAGGAGAACCTATAGTCTCGCCGAACCTTACGCCGCTTAAAAACTCAACCGTATCTTTTTCTATCCTTTGCCTTCCACCCCTGCCGTAGCCCAATTGCCTCAATAAAAGCTGCCTGTTTATAAAATCCACATCTATCTTCAGACCGGCGGGGAAGCCGTCTACTATGGCAACAAGGCTTTTACCATGCGATTCACCTGCATCGAGAAACCTAAGCATTTTTTATCTTAAGACTCTTTTTTTAAAATTTCATTGATTTTTTTGAGCTTTTTATCAACCATATAATGAAATGTGCTCTTTTCGAAGCTTTTACCCTGCCTCTTTCCCGCTTTCATTCCCGTAAATATTTCTATTGCATCATCTATTGTTTCAACTGTAAAAATGCTGAACTTACCGTCTTTAATTGCATTCTCAACTTCATCATCTAGCACAAGATTTTGGAAGTTCTTAGTAGGTATAACAACACCAGCACCTTCTAAGTTATCTGTGAGTTTGCATACTTCGTAGAATCCTTCAATTTTTTCATTTACCCCACCTATAGGTTGAATAACGCCATTTTGATTCATAGAACCCGTTACAGCCAAATTTTGTGCAAGTGGTATTTCAGATAGAGACGATAGAATTGCCAGAGTCTCTGCGATGGATGCACTATCACCTTCAATCATAGAATAAGATTGTTCGAAAGATAAAGATGCTGAAAAACTTAATGTTTTATTAAACCCGTACATACCATTTACGTATCCTGAAATGATGAAAGAAGCTTTATCAAATATCCTGCCGGACAGTTTGCTCTCTCTTTCTATGCTAACTATACCTTCTTTTCCGATATAGGTTTTTGCCACGATTTTATTGGGTCTTCCAAAGGAAAAATCTCCCATATCTAAAACAGATAGCCCATTTATCTCTCCAATTTTTTTCCCTTTAAGGTCAACAATAATGCTTCCATTCTCAATCATTTCGTATATTTTTTCTTTCCACAAATCACGCAAGAATTTTCTTTCGTTTATGGCCAATCTTATGTTTTCATAGGTCAAGTGCTCAGAATTTGAGAAAAGTTGTGCTTCTTTTACAATATCCAAAATGTTATTTGTGTATGCCCAAAGCTTGTTTCTATCTTCAGCTAATCTGCATGAGTATTTGATTATTCTTCTAAAGCCCGATAAATCTGGTTTTTTTAATTTATTTTCGTCGCAGTATTTAATTATTGTTGAGGTATATTTTTTTATTATGGATTCTTCTTTTGGTATAGCATAGTCAAAATTTGTTTTCAGTTTAAATAATTTGTCGAACTCATCGTCGTATTCGAATAATATATCGTATATATACTCAGGTCCAATTAAGACAACCTTGATGTTTAAATCTATTGGCTCGGGCTTTAGCGTTTCCGTTGCAATTATTCCATATTTTTCAGACATTTCTTCTATAGTAGCTTTGGAGGATAGCAATATTCTTTTCAATGTTTCCCATACTCCAGGATTAACTATCACCCCAAAGGCATCTAAAATTAAATAACCACCATTTGCCTTGTGTATTGATCCTGCGGTTATATGTGTGAAGTCTGTTACGAATGCTCCAAAGTAAGCTTGCTTTTCTAATTTTCCGAAAACGTTATAGTACGTTGGATTCTCTTCATAAATCACAGGCGAAGATTTAACATCACTATTGTCAACGAAGAGATTTACACGGTACTCAGTGTATTTGAGAGGTGTTTGGAGAAATGGAAACGTTTGATTGTTTTGCGGTAAAAAAATAGAAATATTTTTGAGTGTGTAATCCTCAACGTCTTCCAAATATTCTTCAATATCTTTATTACCCTCAAAATCCTTTTTTATTTTATCAATTTTTCCAGACACTATAAATAAAGCCATTTCATCGTTTATTTTTTTAAGTTTATCATGTTTTTGTTTTTCTAATTCTTTGCTGTTCGATATAAATTCGTCTATATATTCTTCAAGCTCTTTTCTTTTTTCGTCAATGGATTTTTTTATGTCTTCAGATAAACTATTATACTCCCTTTCTCCTATAACTCTTCCTGCTATTACAGGGTTAACAACTATTCCCATTTGAGAAAATTTTACGACAAAATCTAACTCGTTTGCCTTTTTTTGTAACTTATCATATATATTCCTTTGCTTTTCATCGAATTCTTTAATAACTTCCTGAATTTTTTCTTCATACTCCTTGCTGTCGAATACCTTTGGTACGCTTTTAATCAAATAATCAATAAACTCGTCCATTTGTTCTTTAAATTTTTTACCCTCTGATGGATTTAGTTTTATTATCTTCGGTTCTTTTGGGTTTTTGAAATTATTAACATAGCAATAATCATAAATTTTAGCATGCTTGCTTTCTGATAAGCTTTTAAGCATTTTGACAATCGTATACTTATCATCTTTGCTAAGATTACCGCAAATGTACAAGTTATGGTTTTTGCTATCTATGTTAGCAAGTTTATCCAAAGCAATTTCTATTCTTTTTTGGTGAACCAATGAGCTATCTGTATCTACATCATCTATATCGAAGTTAAAATCAAATTTGATATCGTCGTATGTCAGTTCTTTTATAGCCATTATTTACTCCTCAATGTATTTGCACACTACCCTATAAAATTCTCCAAAATCTTTATTTTTAGGGTTTAGCCTATTGCCATCTGGCAAAACTACCCTTGAACCAACGTTGTCTTTTAAAAAGTCATATAGATTTTTTAAAAGTTTTTCTTCTTTGTCGTTTATTTGGAAACTGACAATAGACCTATCATTGTGAAACTCAACAAACCATTCTTTAAAAGTTAGACCATTTTGTGTCAACAGTTCCTTTAGATGCCATCTATATTTTCTATCTATGATTACGTCTATTTCACACTTCACCTAAGATCCCCCAATCAACTGAAATATTCAGCTTTAATAGTCAATCTTTCCCATCTCTTTTTAATAAATTCTTC
This sequence comes from Desulfurellales bacterium, assembly GCA_027008245.1. GTDB lineage: Bacteria > Campylobacterota_A > Desulfurellia > Desulfurellales > Hippeaceae > Hippea. The sequence goes on along the minus strand of JALTCA010000081.1, from coordinate 17,595 downwards.
AAGAGCCTCTCTTTTTTCTTTTGGCATATTTCTGAATCTTCCTTGTAAATTTAGGTACTCATCGAGGTTTTTAAACTTTGGTTTTTTGTTTATCTTGTATTTTCCTTCTTCTATTTCATATAAAGGGAAGATACCGGTTTCCACAGCCAATTTTGAAATTTCAATGGTTTTGCTCTCAGGGAATTTATGTCCTGGAGGGCATGGACTCAGTATATGTATAAGTTTAAACCCTTTTTTGCTTTTTGCCTTTTCGAATTTTTTTACAAAATCGTTTGGATAGGCAACTGTTGCGGAGGCAACATATGGAACATCATGGGCAGCCACAATTTCCATAAGGTCTTTTTTGGGTCTATCTTTGACTACTGGTGAGGGAGTTGTTGTTGTCTCAGCCCCGATAGGTGTAGCTGAGCTTCTTTGAATGCCTGTATTCATGTAGGCTTCATTGTCGTAACAAACATATATTATATCATCGTTACGCTCAGCAGCTCCACTTAGGGATTGCAGTCCTATATCAAATGTTCCGCCATCTCCTGCCCAAGCCATAACGTTTATATCACCTTTTCCCTGCATCTCTAAAGAGGCTTTAATGCCTGCTGCAACAACAGCTGTAGTTTCAAAAGCCGTATGTAGCGCTGGAACTCCTGAGTAGTTGTATCCTATGGTTCCATTAATAACTGTCCAACAGCAAGCCGATATTACAACCATAGTTCTTCTTCCGAGTGCTTTTAATGCTAATCTCATGGCAAGTGCTGCTCCGCAACCTGGACATGCAAGATGGCTCGGTTTTAATATTTCCTCTTTTGGTATTGTCATTTTTCACCCCACAAAATTATGTCTTCTGTAATTTTATTTTCTAAAACATCTTTTGCTATATTAGCCATTTCTATTTCGGTTACATCTACTCCGCCTAAGCCACATACAACCCCGACTATGTTTTTAATACCCAAAGCTCCTACGATTTCATCTTTCGTTATTCCACCTTTGCCCATAGATATGTTTCTATCAAAAACAACGATTTTCTTTGCTCCTTTAAATTCTTTTTCAAATTCATCTTTTGGAAACGGTCTAAACATGACTATTTTGACTAATTTAGACTTAATTCCTTCTTTGTCCAGTAAGTCTATAGCTAAATGGGCTGTCTCTGCATTCGAGCCCATAGCCACAAGAACAATATCAGCATTACTGTAGCCATAGGTATATAAAGGTTTATATTCTTTTCTGCTTACATCTTCAAACTCTTTAGCAATATTATAAAATTCCTTTTTGGCAGATGATATCCTTTTGATTTGCTCTAACTTTACTGGCATATAATCTTTCGGAAAAGCTAAAGCTCCTACAGCTTCAGGCTTGTCTACATCCAAAAATACGGGCGTATCTTTTATTTTAATGAAATCCGTAATTTCATCCTCGAAAGTAGCTACAGGCTCCTTAGTGTGCGTAACCAAGAAACCATCCATACATACCATTACCGGGTTTTTTACCTTTTCGGCCAATCTAAAAGACAAGAATAGCAAATCGTAGGCTTCTTGAGAGTTGGAAGCATAAAATTGTATCCATCCTGTATCCCTTTGTGATAAGGAGTCTACTTGATCTGCCCAGATACTCCACGGTGGTGCAACAGCCCTGTTTGCGTTAGCCATGACTATAGGTGCGCCTAACCCTGCTGCCCAATGAAGCATCTCATGCATAAGCAATAAGCCTTGAGAACTTGTGGCAGTAAATACCCTACTACCTACGACAGCAGAACCTATAGCTGCTGCCATTGCTGAATGTTCGCTTTCTACTTTTATAAATCGAGTTTTCATCTCTCCCTTTGCAATGAAATGAGCTATATTTTCTATAATCGACGTTTGTGGCGTTATTGGATATGCGCTAACAACATCCACATAGCATTGCTTAACTGCATATGCTACTGCATCGTTTCCACCTAAAACCAATTTTTTCATATTTCCCTCACACTATCATAAGCTTTTTCTGCTGCTTCTATATTTAATTTAGCCATTTTGCCCAATTTTTCCTCGTAAACTTTTTTTAAAGAATCAAAAGAGAAGTCGCCACTTATTTTACAGTAAGCTCCAAGTATAGCAGTATTTACATGTGGGGTTACTGGAGTTCCCAACTTACACTCAAGAGCAATTTTGTTAACATCTACTATAAAAAGTTTTACTTTGTCATTTTTTTTAAGTCCTGAGTTGCTTGATAAATTTAGAAGAGCTATTCCGCTCTCTTTTAAAGCTAAGTTATGTAGTAGTGTAGCATTAAGAACTATTATCTCATCTGGTATTCTAACAGGATATCGCTGCAAAACCTTTTTTTCATCTACCCTAACGTATGCATTTGATGGTGAACCTCTTCTTTCTGCTCCATAGGATGGCATGAACTGCACTTCATACCCTTCTTTAAAATAGATGTTTGCCAATAACTCGCCAGCTGTAACAACTCCTTGTCCACCTCTGCCGTGCAACCCTATTTCCTTCATAAAACACTCCCGTCAACAAAGTTGCGTAATTATAGCAAAATGCCTCTTTTTGTAAAGAGTAGTATATGAGTTCTATTTTAGTGTAATTACCTTTATATGTGCAGACTTAAATTTTTTTTGGTCTAAAACCTCAAAATCGTCAAACAACTCAAGCTCTTTTCCGAGTCTGTTATAGGCAACCTTATCTGTGATCCTCAATGTAGTTTCAAAAAACTTACTACCTGCCAAAAAGCAAATGCAATAAACAAGTCCATTGTCTTTTCTTAAAGCAACGGACTTCTCTATCATCTCTTTTGTTGTGTAATACGTGCTAACAAAGAAAACAACCTTATCGAATCTAACATCGTCTATCTCCGGAAACTCCCTTTCTACATCCCAAGAGTAGTAATCGTCTTTGTTCATCATTTGGACAGCGAGGCTTTTGAAGTAATCAACCTCTCTGTAGACGACAAATAGCTTTTCTCCCCTTTTGGGATTCACATACTCAACGGACTTGATTATGTAAGGTTCATATTGAAAACGCCTTGCAAACTTGGATTTTTGTAGCTTTATTATGAGATCCGAAATTGCACCCATTTACTTTGATCTCGTCGAATTGTCTACCTTCTTGCCCTTAACGGGTTTTGTAATCTGAATGGTGTATCCCTTTTTGGCAAGGGTGTAACCCGCATAAGCACCACCCGCAGCTGCACCACCAACAAGCAGTGGTGTGCATGATTCAAGAGAAAAACTCAACAAAGCAACAGCGCATACAATCGTAAATACCCTATTCACCTAACCCTCCAAAGCCTCGTAGTATATCTCCCTAACGTTCTTTTCCGTAAACTTACACGGCGAATTTTTCAATCCATGTTCCATCGTAAACAGCGTATTCTCAACCAGATCGTCTATTTCTTTTTTGTCGAAACCAAAGTTCTTAAGTGTGTATTTGAGATTCAACTGTTCCTTCAACTTAATCACGGCATCGATCGATTTTTTGGCTGCATTCTCAAGACTATCGTTGGATATATTTTCACCCAAGAAGTAGGCAATATCAGCAAACTTGACCATATTGCACTTAAATGCTCTCTTCATAAAAGGTACCATAACCATTGAAAGACCTAAACCGTGCGGCAGATCGGGTCTGTATGCGCTTAAAGAATGCTCAAGGGCATGTGGCAGGCTCGCCCTACCAACGTTTAAGGCCATACCGCCAAACATGGCGGCCAAACTCATATTGTCCATTGCCCTTTGATTTTTGGTTCTGTAGGCGTCGACAAGGTGTGTGTGTATCAGCGATATGGCTTCCCTGCAGTATGCGTCTGTTATGGGGCAAGCCGAACGCGAGGTGTAGGCCTCTATTGCGTGTGATAGTGCATCAAAGCCGGTATTTGCAATGACCTCCTTTGGCATTGAATATGTGAGCTCTGGATCAATTAAGGAAACCTTTGGGAAGAAACCCTCGCTGGACATGGCCATCTTGAGTTTTCTTTTGTTATTATTGAAAACAACGTATTTTGTTACCTCGCTGCCAGAACCGGATGTTGTGGGTGAACATATTATCGGATACGCATCTAAAACGGGTAGCATTGGATCTTTGAATATATCCATGACATCTTTCCCGTGCTTTGCACAGATAGATGCGGCTTTGGCCAAATCCATTGAACTGCCACCACCAACAACCAAAACAACATTGAGATTATGCCTCACAATCATGTCGCGGGCTTCGTGAATTGCATCAATATCGGGATTCTGAGGTGTATCGCTAAAAATGATAACTTCTTCTATCTTCTCTGCCCTTTTCAAGGACTCCAAAATCTCATCCAGCTTACCTATTTCCTTTAGGTGCTTTTTACCCGTAACGAGAAACACCCTATTACCGTTTCGAGAGATGTACTTTCCTACATCCCTTATGCCATTCTTTTCAAACACAACCCTCAACGGTGCATAAAACGTAAAATCCATCATCTTTTAACCCCCTTTAAGAGGTTTTTTAAATTCTATCAAATAACTGCTCAATGTGCACTATTTTTTGAAAACGGGGTCTCATTTTTGTATCATTCAAAGATGTCAAAAAGGTACCTAATTATTCAAACGGCATTCTTGGGCGATGCCATATTGACCGAACCCTTTATAGAGACAATAAAAGCCAACGAAAAGGATGCATTCATAGGTGTCGTCGTTATACCGTCAAACGTAGACGTCTTTAGCTTGAATCCAAAGGTTGACGTCATTATACCGTACGACAAGCATGGTGCGGATAACGGGCTTGTGGGTTTTAAAAAGATCGTGTCTGTGTTAAGGGAATACAAGTTCAGCTGCGTTATATCACCTCACATGAGCTTTAGGTCAACGCTCCTTGCATATCTGAGTGGTGCAAAAAAGCGTATCGGTTTCAAGGAGGCGGACATTAGTTTTTTATACACGGACAGGATCAAAAGGCCGCAAAACGTCCATGAGGTAGATAAAAACTTGAGGCTTTTAGAGCCACTCGAATTTACTAAGCTCGTTAGAGAGATCAGGCTTTACTGGTCTGAGAATAACAAAAAGTTCATAGAGAGCGTATTTGAGGCGCACTCCATTAAATCCGATGACAAGGTTGTTATAATAAGTCCATCGTCTGTTTGGCCCACAAAAAGATGGCCGAAAGAGTACTTTAGAGAACTTGCAAAGATGTTGGCAGATCAAGGTTTAAAGATTATACTCATCGGGACAAAAAACGACAAAGAGATATCGGATTTTGTTAAGAACAACGATGAGAGGATAATAGATTTGACGGGTAAGACCTCTGTAAAAGACCTTTTCTATCTCATTGCTTGGTCGAAACTGTTAATTAGCAATGACTCTGCACCCGTTCACATAGCAAGTGCATTCAACACACCGACCATCGACATTTACGGACCAACGGTGCCAGAGTTTGGTTTTTACCCCTTAAGCGAAAAAAATAGGATTATTCAAATAAACGATCTACCGTGTAGGCCCTGTGGAAAACACGGAAGTGTGATTTGCAAACACAAGCACTTTAAATGCATGAGGGACATAAAGCCTGAGGTTGTCTTCAAAGCCGCTCTTGAGTTGCTATGAGATTTGTTGTTATTCGTTTCTCTTCGCTCGGAGATATTGTTCAAACAACGGCTTTTCTCAATGTGCTGAAGGGTCTTTTTCCCAAGAGTTCCGTAACGTATGTCACAAAGGAAGAATTTAAAGAGATCCTCGATGGACAACCGTTTGTTGACAGTGTCGTTGCGCTAAGAAGGGGTCAGAGCGTATTTGAGCTTGCAAAAGAGATTGAAAGGCCGCACTGTGTTTTTGACCTTCACGTAAATATCCGTAGTATACTGCTCAGTACCATCTTGAACCCCGTTTGTTTGAAAAGGGTTGGGAAGAACACAATCTACAGATACTCACTTGTATTAAAAAACAATGCTCTGAAGAAACTGTTTATGAGGAAAAGCGTTGATAACATAGAAGAGCAGCTTAAATTGTTGGGTGGAAACATTGACACAAAAGACGCAAAGCCCGTTTTGTACGTGAAAAATACAAAAAAAGAGCCCAAAACGATAGGCTTTGCCGTTGGTGCAAAGTGGAAAACAAAGATGTGGCCAAAGGAATACTGTAGAGAACTTGCAAAGATGCTTATTGACAATGGCTACAAAGTATGGCTTTTTGGATCGCAGGATGAGACAAGGATTGCCGACTTTGTCGGTAATGGTTTGGATAGTGTTAGGTCGTTTGTTGGTAAACTTACAATTAAAGAGACAGCAGAAGAAATGTCCAAGTGCGTTGGATTTGTTAGCAACGATTCTGGTCTTATGCATGTGGCCTCAGCACTTGATTTACCCCTTGTAGCCATATTTGGCCCAACTGTTAAAGGTTTTGGTTTTTATCCACGAGGCAGATCTGTTGTTTTGGAAAAAAAGTTAAGCTGCAGGCCATGTTCTTTGCATGGAACGGACAGCTGCAAAAAAGGAACACTTGAATGCATGTATTCAATTGAGCCAAAAGAGGTGTACAGCGCTTTGATCGGACTTTTAAGCAATAATTAATATGGTTATTCAAAAGGGAAGAATCCCCATAAAGATGTGGACAGACACAATAGAGGAAGGGGCGCTAAATCAAGCGATAAATTTGTCAAACTTGCCGTTTGCATACAAGCACGTTGCCGTAATGCCAGATGTACATGAGGGCTTTGGCATGCCCATTGGTGCGGTTGTTGCCCTTGAAGATACAGTCATTCCGCACGCCGTTGGTGTTGATATAGGCTGTGGCATGCACGCTGTAAAGCTTGATTTAACGGAAATCAACAAGAACTACCTAAGCGCCATCGTCAAGCTCATAAAAGGCGTTATTCCATTGGGTTTTGAGAAACATAAGACAAAGCAAAGCAAGGACTACATGCCAAAACCGAAATCGAAGATCAACAAGCAGCTTCTGATCTATGAACTGTACGATGATGCCCTGTATTCTTTGGGTACGCTTGGTGGTGGCAATCACTTCATAGAGATACAAAAGGGTAGCGACGGTTTTATTTGGTTTATGATACACTCAGGAAGCAGAAACTTGGGTAAACAGGTTGCAGATTATTACAACAAAGTGGCTCGACGGCTAAATGAAAGCATGGGTTATCCCGTACCGTCATCCTACGAACTCTTCTTTTTACCTACAAAGTCGCCCGAAGGTCAGATGTACTTGGAAGAGATGAACTTCTGCATTGAGTACGCAAAAAACAACAGAAGGCTAATGGCAGAGCGTATAGTATCGATCTTTGAAACGGTTTTAGGCAAAAAGGACTTGGTGTTAAAGGAATACGACGTCATACACAACTATGCAAGCCTGGAGAAGCACTTTGACAAAAGGGTTTGGGTTCACAGGAAAGGGGCAACAAGGGCTTATGAAGGTGAAATCGGCATAATCCCAGGCTCTCAAGGGACAAAATCGTACATCGTTAAGGGGCTGGGTAATCCGGAGAGTTTCAAGAGTTGCTCGCATGGCGCAGGTAGGGTCTTGAGCAGAAGGAAGGCAAGGAAGGAGCTATCGTTAAAAGACGAGATCAAAAAATTGGACGAAAAGGGAATTATACACTCGATCCGCTCAAAAAGGGATCTTGATGAGGCACCAAGTGCCTATAAAGACATCAATGAGGTAATAAACAACCAGTTGGATCTGATTGAGCCGATTGTTGAATTGAAACCGCTGGCCGTTATCAAAGGCTAAAAGTTCAAAAGCTCACCGATAAACCCAATTAACGGCAGAGGTTTAACCTTACCTAAAATGGCGTTTAGTATACCGATCACGTTTATAACTAAAATAACAAAGCTTATTGTCTGGCAAACAATCGGGCTTTTAATAATGAAAAGGCAGAAGAATGCTACGATAACATTGACAATCAAAAGGCCCATGCCTTGCTTTACATGATAGACGGTGTAAGGGTTGTTCCTTTGGATTACAGCAGGTATGATCAAAAGCAAACCAAAGTATGAAAGCCAGGCTAAAGCCCTGCCCTTCTTTATGTATTCCTCAGGTATCTCGGTTTTATCATTCATCGTGACCGTTCAACACCAACCCTATCGCAAAACTCATAAATCGGGCATTTAGAACAATAAGGTGATACGGGTTTGCACAGGTTTTGTCCGAAGGGCACCAAAAGGTCGTTAAACTCAATCCAGTACTTCTTTGGCAGAATTTTTCTCAATGCAAATTCCGTTTCTTCAGGGTTTTTCGTTTTTACAAGCCCGAGGCGATTACTGATCCTATGTACGTGTATATCAACGCAAATTGCAGGTATGTTGTAGCCCTTGGCAAGGACAAGGTTTGCCGTCTTCCTGCCCACGTTTGGGAGTTTTAAAAGTTCATCCAAACTATCTGGCACTTTTCCTTTGTGCTGTTCTATAATGATTCTTGCTATTTTCTTCAAGTTTTTGGCCTTTGTCTTGTAAAAACCTACAGGGTAAATCAAGCGGGCAATCTCTTCCTCGGTTAGCCTATTCAATGCGTAGATGTTGGGTGCTTTCTCAAAGAGCCTGAGGGATGCATCGTGTGTTACGTCGTCTTTTGTCCTCAATGACAGAACGGTCGATACAAGCACCTTATACGGATCGTTGTCCTTCGCAACAAGCGTAACAACAGGCTCTTTAAACTGCCTGTATGCATCCCTCAAAAGCTCTACAACACGGTCTATGTCTTCTTTTTTCATAGTTTAGGATTGATCTTTATCTTAACTTCCTTCTTTAGCCTTGATATCAGCTTTTCCAAAGCCTCATCTTCCTTTTGGGCGAGAAGCTGTTGTTTTATACTCTTCTTTAACTTTTCAAATTCCTTTTCATCGAAGTTTTTATTCAAAACATCAAACACGTATAGCTTGCCCTTGTATTGACACAAACCCTTGTATCCCTTGCCTTTTGAAAAGATTGTGTCCATAACGTCTTCTTTGTAAGAGCATGGGAATTTATCAGATGGTGTGAACTTGCCCAACTTTTTAACTGTTTCAGCCTTCAACCCGAACTCTTTGCACAGTTTCTTGAAATCCACACCCTTGTCCAGTTTGTCTAAGAAATTCTTTGCCTTCTCCTTTGCAAGTTGCTCAGCCTTGAAATTTATGTAATCGTTTTTGACCTTATCTTTAACTACTTCAAACTTCGGTATGTACGATGGTTTCTTATCGATCATCTTGTAGATCAGGTATCCATCGTTTGAAAGATCTGGTCCTAACAGTGCGTCTTTACTTGAAAGAAGTGCATTTTGGATCATCTCTGATGTGAATGGGTCTTCGGGTTTTTTCAAACTCATATAATCGCTCTCTTTAACCTTCAACCCGTATTTCTTTGCTGCCTTATCAAACGTCAAATGGTGATCCCTTATGTCCACAAATATCTTGTCCGCAACGATAAACCACTTCTTCTTTGCCTCTGTTGTTTTTAGGTAGTCCTTTATCTGATCCTCTACCTTATCATAGGGTCTTTCAAATGGCTTCTTTATATCCTCAATCATGGCAATATGATAACCAAACTTTGTTTTAAATGGCTTGGATATCTCACCCTTTTTCATCTTTACAATGTGATTCCAAAAGCTTTCCAAAACCATGTCCTTCGTAACATACCCTAAATCTCCTCCCACACTTTTGGTGAAGTTGTCATCCGAAAATTTCTTAGCAGCCTCTTTGAACGTAATCTTCTTGTCTATTATTATCTTGTAGATCTTTTCAGCTTTATCTTCCAGTTGCTTGTCCGTCATATTGTCCTTTTTCGCAATCAATATATGTGCAACCCTTATTCTCAAAGGCACATAGAAGAACCTTGGATGGTCGTTGTAGAACTTCTTTGTCTCGTTATCCGTAATCTTTATATCCTTTTCAACGTAACTTAAAGGAACAGCTATGTATTTGAATTTAACCATTGTGGGCACGCGGTAGTCGTTCTTATGCTTGTTGTAGTAATTTCTAAGAGCAGGATCATTGACCTTTACAATATTTTTAAATTTAGCAGGGTCAAACTGGACAAACTCAATATCCACTGTAGTGTAGTTTTTCTCAAAGAAGCTTTTTACCTCTTGGTCTGTAACGCTTATATTTTTAAACAGCCTTGCCTTGAGCTTGTCAATGTATAGGCTTGTTTTTAGCGATTCCTCATAGTCTTTAGGATTGATGCCATTTGCTTTTAAAATGGCAAGGTACTTTTCTTTTGAAAATTTGCCGTTTAAGAAAAACACAGGGTTAGACTCTATGGCCTTTAAAACATCCTCTTCCGTCACTTTGATGCCCTCTTTTTTTGCTTCTTGAAGCAACAGAGCCCTCTGAACCAGCATATCTATGGTTTTCTGCTTAATATTGAGTTTCTTTAAGTCCTCATCCGTGAAGTTGCCACCTTTAAGTTGGGTTAAAAGCTGAACATAGAACTTATAGACGTTGTTGTAAGCCTTTTCGTATTCAGGGAAACTGATCTTTACGTCGCCAACTTGAATGGCAGTGTTACTGCCCATAGTAAACGGGCCTCTAACAAACAGATATGCACCGCCGATAATAAACGCAGCAGCCGCTATCCACAAAAAGATGGCGAATTTCCTTATATTCTTTCTCAAGAAGTCAAGCATGATCTACTACCTCCGTTTCTTTAAAAAACTAACGCGAATTATATAACCAAAACCATCTATATTCAAATAATACTGCACAGCCTCTTCATGGGCAGGCCAACAACCGTCGTTAGATCGCCCCTAACCACCCTCATGAAACGGGTCGCCCTTTTCTGTATTGCATACCCCGCTGCTTTCCCCTTATACTCACCACTTTTTACATATTCCCAAATTTCGTCATTGCTCAAGCGATCCATATAAACTATTGACTCATCGACAAAGCTTATGCACCTGTTGTCCTTCAGCACCGTTACACCCGTTAGACACCTGTGGTATTTACCCGATAGCATCTTAAGTATAGCAAAGGTCTCTTCATCGTCCTTTGGCTTTCCTATGATTTTGCCGTCGAACTCTATAACCGTATCAGCGCCAATAACCGTAATGCCGTTCTTGTAAAACACAGATGCCTTCAAAAAACTCACCCTTAAAAGGTAATCTTCGACGCCCTCACCATCCAATCTTTTCTCGTCTATGTTGGCTTTCTTAAAGATTGCATTCCTCTTGCATTTTTTAAACAGTTTTCTGCGCGCCTCAGACTGCGTGGCAAGAATAATCATCCGAACACCTCTTTATTCAAGTTATCAACAACAAACCTGAAGTGCTCTATCCTCTCCAAAATTCCATCTTCATCCAAAAGGAACTCTAAAACCTTCAATGCCTCTTCATCTATCTTAGATGTCCTGTTGGCAATCCTTAAGGTATTCAAAACTTTAAAAAAGTATAGATACGCTTCCTTTGTCTCAGAGACGGGTACTAAATTCAACTTGCCAATCCTTTCGATAAGATCCAACGTGTTTTTCGAATATTCAATGCACCCATGCTCAAAGCAAACGGACTGGACCAAAAACTCTATGTTTGTCAAGCAGCCCCTTGAGCTTTTTATATCCAACCCCTTACCCTTGTTTTCCTCAATCTTTTTGAACATGGACCAAATCTCATCTTTACTCGGCGGATTGTTCAGGACAAAGTCCCTATAGACACTTTTCAATCTTTCCTTACCAAAACCGCAGTAAACAATCTTTGACTTCTGTGCCGCCTGTTTTTCCCATGACGATGCGTCGTTTTTAAAGTATTTCTCTAAATAGTCAACATCCACAACTAAAGATCCCTTATCACCATAAGGTCTCAACCTCAAGTCCACATCGTACAGCCTTTTCAACTCCCGTGTAATCTTAACGACCAAGTTTTCGTAATTATAGGGCTCATCCTCACATACAAAAACAATATCAAGATCGCTACCAACAAAAAGTTCACCTGTGGTAAGCTTTCCATACCCGACAACGGCTATTTTCTTATCCTCGTCCATCCTTACGCAGGTATTTTTGATAAACTCCAAAGCAAAATTCGTCGTGAACGTCAAGTCTCTGTGGTCATAATTGCCCGAAAGCAGCTTCAATGTAATTTCAAACTCTATCCTTTCCTTTTCATCTTTGGTAAGGCTATCGAACTTAAGCTTCGATGGGGTAAGTATCGTGTCCAACAGTTGAGGGTTTTTCGCAAGTTTCTCACCATAACCCAACGCCAAGACCTTGACAAAAAGCTTAAACAATTCCTTTGAATCAAAAATCGTATCCACGTACGATGGATTGATCTTGTTTAAACCAACGATAACTCGGTCAAAAAAGCCAAAACCCTTAACCATATCAAAGGCATGATCAAATATGCTTTGAATCCTCTCCTTATTGATGCCGTTTGCAGTGTACTTTTTCACCGCATCCACGATCAATTTCGAAATCTTCACGCTATCTTCAAAACCTAACTCCGTCAAGCAACCCTCGATATCATCCACAGAGCTGAATATAGGAAGACCAGAATTTTCCATGAAGATCCTTCTAAAAACGGTGTGAACAAATCTCGTATCCTGAACGTACCTTTCTACGAAATCATCAAAACCCATATCCAGTGTCTTTGACAAAAATTCAAGATCCTCTTTTTCGCACGGCAATCTCTGTGTCTGTTTTTCCTGTTTGAGCTGAAGTTTATGTTCGATCCTCCTAAAGAACATGTAAATGGATCTAAGCCTCAAAGCCTCATTGAGCAGACCCAAACGATATAGAATCTCTAGGCCCTTGCATGTGGAAACATGCCTCAAGGCCTCATTTTTTCCACCCAAAATCAGCTGAAAATAGTTGACTATGAACTCTATCTCCCTTATTCCGCCAACACCCTTTTTTACATCCTGGATCTCTTCAGGCAAAAAACAGTTTTTCTTTTCGAAGTTCTTGTGTATCTTAAACATCAAACCCCTGATCTCTTTGATGTATTCAATATCCAGCGATTTGGGAAAAACAAACGGTTCAACCAATTTGATAAAAGCTTCTCCTAATTTCATATCACCGGCAACGGGTCTTGCCTTGACAAGCGAAATCCTCTCCCACGGCTGGCCGAACGTGTAGTAGTAATTCTCATACTCATCCAAAGACATCGACAGCGGATGAGAAAAACCGCCGGGCCTCAAACGCGTATCAACACGGTATACAAAACCACCCTCCTTGTTTTCAGAGAGAATTGAAACAACCTGTGAAGCCAATCTATTGTAAAATTCTCCTTTGCTTTCATCCCTATGGACAAAGATCAGGTCAATATCGCTTGAGAAGTTCAACTCCCTGTTACCCAACTTTCCAAGACCAATTACACAAAGACCCTCTTTTTGCGGCTCTGTCTTTAGTTTTAGGTAAGCTATTTCAATGGCTATCTCAATCAGGGCATCCGCAAGGTTGGACAATTCTTCCAAAACCTCTTCAAATGGACACGCATCTATGATTTCCCTCGTTGCAATGCGCAAGTACTCCCTTTTTCTAAAATGCTTGAGCAGATACTCTTTCTTTGCTATATTTGACGTTGAATTTATGAGCTTTTCTGCCTCTGTATAGTAATCCCTTTTACCCCTTTTGTTTGCAAGCGTCTCGTTTTCAATGAGCCAGAACAAATACTCTGGGTTATTTATGAGAAAAACGGACAGCGTTTCTGATTGAGAGAATATGCCAAACAGGATCTCTCCAACAACCTTGAACGAAATCAGAAGCTCGAATATTGTGGATTTTGCTGTCGAATTCACAATAAAGTCGTGAAAGTACAAAAGAGACCTGTCTGAGTCTTGTGCGTTCTTTAGATGCTCGTAAAGCCTCTGCAAGCTGCCCTTAAACTCTATGTATAAACGATGTTCAGAGGTTATATGAAGGATAATACGGTAGGCTTTCTTCTTATCCCTGAAAAGGGACAGTAAGGTTTCAAGCTGAACCTTTAACCACCCCTTTGCTTAATGTCAAACTCGATCTGTTGCTTAAACCTGTCCGTTGATTCTACCTCTTTCTTTTCAGGTATAAGTTGACCCTTGAACAACAATAGTGTTGGCGAAGCTATGAAGATTGAAGAATATGTACCGGAGATTATACCCACAAGCAAAGCGAATGACATACCTTTTAATGCATGTCCACCGAACAAAAACAGGGCTAAAACGACAAACAGAGTTGTGCCTGCCGTTAAAACGGTCCTTGAGAGCGTTTCACTGACGCCCTGATTTATAGCCTCAACGTTCGATAACTTTCTGTTAGACTTAACCTTTTCTCTGATCCTGTCGAATATAACAATCGTGTCGTTGACCGAATAACCCACTATCGTCAGAATGGCCGCAACAACATCGAGTGTAAACTCATAACCAAACAAACTCAAGAAGCCCACGGTAATTAGAACATCGTGAATTAAAGCAAGTATTGCACCGAAGGCAAACCTGTATTGAAATCTTAGGCTTATGTATATCAGAATTGCAATCAGTGACAGTACAATAGCAATTATGCCCTTATCCCTAAACTCTTTACCGATCTTCGGACCTACCATGTCCACTTCTAAAATCTTGAATGTGTCGCCGAATTTGCTTTTAAGCAGCGGTTTCAACGTGTCCTCAATGCTTTTTGTCGTTGAAGAGGTGGAAACCTTCGTGTATACAATGAATCTTTTGTTTGAGCTACCTATGTTCTGTATCCTCGAATCGCTGAAGATCTTTGAATCCTTAATAGCATCTCTAAGTTGAGTAACCTTTATCGGTTTGTCAAACTCAAGCTGAATAGAAGTCCCACCTTTGAATTCTATACCTAGTTTGGGCCCTTTTATGATCAGATGACCAATGCCGACTATGATTAAAATAATCGAAATAGACACAGCCAATTTAAATTTGGACACAAAATCTATCAAAATGCCAGGCTTAATTATTTGAACCATTTCACGCTCCTCTAAATACTCAACCTTTGGGGTCTGAATTTCTCAAGCACAATGTCGAATACGGTCTTTGTGAATGTTACAGCTGTAAAGATGTTGGCCAAAAGTCCTATTGCCATTGTTATTCCAAAACCCTTAACAGGGCCGCTACCGAACTGATACAGAATCAACGCTACAATCAAAGTTGTTATATTGGCATCGAGAATTGTTATAAACGCCCTTGCATAGCCCGTATTTACAGCATCATGGACGCTCCTACCAATGAGAAGCTCTTCCCTTATGCGCTCATAGATCAAGACATTTGCATCCACAGCCATACCGACTGTTAAGGCAATGCCGGCGAGGCCAGGCAACGTCAATGTAGCATGAAGCATTACCATTGTCCCGAATATGATGATTATGTTCAAAGCCATTGCTAGGTCTGCAAGGAGACCCGACAATCGATAGTAGAAGATCATAAAGAGAATTACAGCCAAAGCACCGAAGATCATAGCCTTCTTACCCTTCTCTATAGAGATCTTACCCAAAGAAGGGCCGATCGTTACCTTTTGCAAGATCTTGACAGGTGCAGGCAATGAACCGCTGCGTAAAACAAGCGCAAGGTCATGTGCTTCTTCAAGTGTGAAATTACCTGTGATTTCACCCCTACCGCCACCTATTCTGCTTTGAATTACAGGCGCAGAATAAATTGCATTATCTAGAACTATAGCAAGCCGTTTTCCTATGTGTGTGGCCGTGAAATCTGCAAAAATCTTTGCACCTTCAGAATTTAGCTCAAAAGCGACATAAGGTTGGTTCAAGGTTCCACCGAACATTACATGTGCGTTTGTTATCATATCTCCCGTTATAATAGGTTCTCTTTTAACAACAAATGGAACTTTTGTAATTTCTCCAGTTGTTGGATCTCTTTTGATTTCATAAAGAATTTCATCGTCGGGTGGCAGGTTTCCGTTTAGTGCGTCTGCAACACTAACAGAATCATCCACAAGGTGTAATTCAAGTCTTGCCGTTTCGCCAAGCAATTTGACAGCTCTGTTTGCATCCTTTATGCCCGGCAGATCTACAACTATGTGATCCTCACCTGCCCTAACAACTGTGGGCTCTGTTACACCAAACTGGTTAACCCTGTTTCTTATTACGTTTATAGCCTGCTCAACGGCCTGTTTTTTTATCTTTTCAACTATCTGTTCTTTGAGTTTTATTACTATCGGCTGGCCTTCAGAGACAACCTTGTAGTTGGGAAAGTTGTTCATTATTATATTTACCGCTTTATCCGCATCCTTTGGATCAACAAGGGTTATTTTGATTGTTGCATCTTTGCCCGAAGGTATTACACTATCCGCCGCAATCTTTGCATTCAATAGTTGCTGTTGTAGATTACTCGCAGCTCTTGATAGAACAGTAAACAGCGCTTTATCTGTTTCTACACCCAAAACAAGGTGCATTCCACCTTTTAAGTCCAGACCCAAATTTATTGTATCTGTTGGTAAAACATCTCCAACAAGCTCAGATATATATTTGGTGTTTTTCTTCCCAATAACGGTTGGCAAGGTATAAGCTCCAAATATAGCAACAACTAAAAGAACAATTATTAACTTAATCCAAGTGGATGTTTTCATCTGACTAACCTTTCCTTAAAGCTTATTGCCTTGCGGCTACACTACTTTTCGTGATTTTTAAGTTAACCCCATCTGACACTTCTATTGTCAAATCCCTTTCGCCAACTTTAACTATTGTACCGTATATTCCGCTTGATGTTATGATTTTATCACCTCTTTTTAATGATTCTATGAATTCTTTGTGTTTCTTTTTTTGTTTTTGTTGCGGTAAAATCAAGAATACATAGAAAACAACGATAATTAAAATTAATGGTAAGAGCTGTTCAAGCATGCCCGGTTGTCCAGCTGCCTTTCCTGCCGCATAAGCTGTTGGAATCAGTGAAAACATAAAGTAACCTCCTTACTTTCTTCCCAAAAAATAAAAAATAGCGGTTAAAATTATACTTAAAATAATACTGCTTGCAAGGGGAAAGTAGAATGTAAAGTTTTCTTTTTTTATTACAATATCCCCAGGTAGCTTGCCGAATGGTATTTTTGTTAAATTTGGCATGTATATAAAAAACAATCCTATAAATATCAAAACAGCACCCAAAAGTACTAAAATTTTACCAAATTCTCCCATAATTTGCCTCCTCAAGCATTGCTACGGCGTAGGCGCTTACACCCTCTTTTCTTCCTTCAAATCCCAGAAATTCTGTTGTACTTGCCTTAATGTTTATCTTTTCTGGATTTATCTTTAAAGCGTTTGCTATATTTTTTTCCATAGCTTTTTTATAAGGTGCTATTTTTGGTTCCTGCATTACCACAGTGGCATCTATATTTATGACCTCAAAACCCGCTTCATTTATTAATTCTTTTATCCTACTTAGAAAAAACAGACTCTTTATATCTTTGTATTTGGGGTCTGTATCCGGAAAGAGTTCTCCAATGTCTCCATATCCTAATGCACCAATTAACGCATCACAAATGGCATGTGTTAAGCAATCAGCATCCGAATGCCCCAATAAGCCATATTCATAATTTATGCTTACACCACCCAAAATCAGCTTTCTGTTCTTACCAAATCTATGAACATCGTAGCCGAAACCTATTCTAAAAGACATTTTACTATTTCCAGATCCTCCTTTGTAGTGATCTTTATATTCCTCTTTGACCCCTCAACCAATTTAACTTTTCCGTAGAACTTCTCCCACAACGCCGCCTCATCCGTAAACTCAACCTCATCCACGTACTTCTTCA
>JALTCA010000080.1:0-5964 GCA_027008245.1 Desulfurellales bacterium | reverse complement strand
ATTGTAGTTGATAACACGAGCTATTTTAGAATGGATAAAGATGTGCCACTTGTTGTTCCTGAGGTTAACCCAGATGATATAGCTATGTATAAAAACAGGGGTATAATCGCAAATCCTAACTGTTCAACAATTCAAATGGTTGTTGCCCTGAAGCCTATTTTGGATAATTACGGCATAAAGAGAATTGTTGTGTCCACATATCAAGCAACATCTGGTGCTGGTAGGAGGGCTATGGAGGAACTTGTTGAACAGACAAAGGCTTGGTTTGAGTTTAAATTTGATGAATGTAAGCCTGTTAAGATTCCTAAGGTCATAGCGTTTAACTGTGTTCCACACATTGATGTATTCTTTGATGATGGATACACAAAAGAAGAAGTGAAAATGATAAATGAAACGAGAAAGATTTACCATAAACCCGAATTGCCAGTTACTGCTACTTGTGTAAGGGTTCCTGTGTTTAGGGGACATTCTGAATCTGTTAACGTTGAAACTGAAAAACCGTTTGATTTGGATGAAGTAAGAAGGATTATCGATGAAGCACCAGGCTGCAAGGTTGTAGATGATCCGAAAAATCTGGGTTATCCAACTCCTATTGAGGCATCTGGCAAGGATGAGACTTTTGTAGGTAGAATCAGAAGGGATGAATCGGTAGAAAATGGCTTAAATCTGTGGGTAGTTTCTGATAACTTGAGGAAAGGGGCTGCTCTAAATGCAGTTCAAATTGCAGAAATACTTATAAAAGAATATCTGTAAGGAGAAGTCATGAATGGTGTTGTGATTAAAAAGATACTTGCCCCTTTGGATTTTTCAGATGCTTCTATTTATGCGTTGGGATATGCTAAGACGATGGCTGAGAAGTTTGATGCGAAACTTTACTTATATCATTGTATTACAGACATAAGTGCATATGCGGGTTATGTTCCTTCATTTCCAGCCGATGAGGTGCTGAAGAATTTGAGAGAGGATGCGATTAAAGGAATGGAACATATAGTTAACCGTTACTCCTTAAAAAATGTAGAGATTGTAGTTGAGAAAGGAAACCCTGCCAAAAATATTGTCGATTTTGCTGAGAAAAATAAAATAGACTTAATAGTAATAGGTGCTCATGGTAAAAGTGGATTTGAGCGTTTTACATTTGGAAGTACGACAGAAAAAGTGATGAGAATGTGCACCATACCTGTTTTAGAAATTAAAATGCCTGGATTAAAATAAGGGAGCTTAAGGCTCCCTTTATTCTTCTTTTTTTGACTCTTCTATGATCTTTTCCGCTATTTGTGGAGGTACCTCTTCATATGTTGAGAATTCGTATTTAAAGAATCCTCTACCAGCTGTTATAGACCTGAGGGTAGGTGCATATTCTAGAATTTCTGCTTCCGGCACTAAAGCCTTTATTCTTTGATAGCCTTTTTTACCTTCATAAGGTTCCATGCCCAAGACCCTTCCTCTTCTTGAGTTTAGGTCACCTATAACGTCACCCATTGTTTCATCTGGTACATAGACTTCAATCTCTACAATAGGTTCAAGTAAAGTCGGTTTGCATTTGCTTACACCTTCTTTAAACGCTATAGAACCAGCCATTTGGAATGCCAAATCACTTGAATCGACAGGGTGATATTTACCGTCGATTAACTTAATTTTTATGTCTATCATTGGATATCCTGCCAAGTATCCCTGTTCCATAGCCCCTTTTATGCCCTTTTCAACAGAAGGTATGAATTGCTTTGGTATTGCGCCACCAACGATTAGATCCTCAAATTCAAATCCTTTTCCTCTTGGCAGGGGTTCAATTTCTATTGTGCAGTCACCAAATTGCCCGTGGCCGCCCGTCTGTTTTTTGTATCTGCCATGTGATGTAGTTTTTGCTTTAATTGTCTCTTTATAGGCTACCTTAGGTGTTTTTAGCTCTGCTCCAACTCCGTATTTTTTCTTCAATCTTGAAATCACCGTTTCTAAGTGCAATTTACCCATTCCTGTAAGTATAAACTCACCTGTTTCGTTGTTCCTTGTAAACGATAATGATGGATCTGACTCAATGATTTTACTGATTGCTGCCCCGATTTTTTCCTCGTCACCTTTGCTTGATCCGTAGATAGCAGCAGATATGTATGGTAGCGGCATTTCTACGAAGTCACACTTAACGTTTGAGCCTTTATTTGCTATTGTATCTCCAGTTTGAGTTGCTTTCAGCTTTGCTACTGCAAAAAGGTCACCTGTTGAGACCTCTTCTGTTTTGTTGAAATTTTTACCCATCATAAAGTTTATAGTTCCAAGCCTTTCTTCTGTATCTTTTGTTACGTTGTAATAATTTGTGTCGGCTGTAAATGTGCCTGAACAAACCCTTAATAAACTGATTTTTCCCATTTGAGGGTCGTTGTATGTTTTAAATACTAATGCAGCAGGTTCATCAAACATATTTTCCGGTGATGGAAGTAAATCAACCACATTGTCTAACAGTTCTTTTGTTCCATAGCCATTCAATGCGCTGCCTAACAGTATTGGGTAAAAACCCCCGCTTTTTACAGCTGTCTTTAGGGTTTTAACTATTGTTTCCCTGTTTAATTCTTCTCCCTCTAAGTATTTTTCCATTAATTCATCATCGTACGTTGAAATTTCTTCTACTAATTCCATGTATTTTTCTTCTACCTCTTCTTCCGAATCACTTGGCATATTTATTTCTTTACCGTCAAAGGAGTAGGCTTTTTTTTCTAATATGCTTATATATCCTATAGCGTTACCATCTTTTATTATGGGTAGTTGCAAAAGGTATGCCTTTTGGGTAAGGTTGCTTTTTACATCATTAAGCGTTTTATCTAAATGAACATCCTCTTTGTCTATTGCGTTCAAAAAGAATATAGCAGGTTTCTTTTCTTTGGATATTTCATCCATTAATCTTTCAGATTGAGCATCTGTACCGTCCTTTGCGTCTATCAACAGTATGGCGCTGTCCGCTGCTTTTATTCCGCATAAAGCGTCGGCTATAAAGTTATGATATCCAGGTGTGTCTATAAAAAAAATTGTATGTTTTTTCCATTCTGTGTAGCCAACAGCGAGTTGCATTGAAATTTTTCTTTCAACTTCTTCAGAATCAAAGTCCATTGTTGTGTTACCCTTATCTGTAGACCCTTTTCTTGAGATTTTCTTTGTTTGGAATAGGACATCTTCGCATAACGTGGTTTTTCCTGAACCACCAGAACCGCATATAGCAACAACCCTCTTTTTAGTAGTATCTGCCATTAAACTCTACCTCCCATTTATAAGCAATCTTTGATTTTTTCTTTGTAATTTCCTTCAGTTTTAAGTTGTCTTAAGAGTTTGCTCCTCTCTATGTATGCATCAATTTTATTCTCTTTTGATTTTATATGTTTAAGCCAGGAATTTACCCAGTCTTTGTACTCTGGGTGGTTCTGGCTATTGCTTTTCATTATTGAATCTTGGAGGTTATATCCAACTATTATATCTGTTATGTCTAAAGTGTCTTTATACTCAACAAAATAACCTTCTGTGCCTGTTATTGCATAGACTCCAGGTGTTATTTCCATGCCTTGAGTGTTATCTACTTTGTAATAACCCACTATTAAATGTTGCGTATCTTTTTTGTATGGTTTATAGATAGCTCTAAATAAAATGTATATCTCATCGAAGAACTTTTTTTCCAAGATTTTTTCTACTTCTTCGAAGTAAAACACATAATCAAGTTTATTGTCGGCATTAAAACCTTCAAGATAAGGTCCATTTTCATATTCTCCCTTTTTAAGTGGATTTAGACCTAAAACATCTCTGACTATGAGATTTTGATTTCCTACAATTGAATTACACTTTTCTGACATTCCAGGTAGAGCAAAAAAAGGTACACAAATAGTTAGCGTTTCCATAGCTTTGTTCTCCTTTCTTTCTTTTTATCACAGTTTCACTGATAGATTCCCTTTCATTCCTAAACATACATCAATTATAATATAGTTTAAACGCAGTTTGATATCAAGGAAAATTAAGTGATATCAAAAACTTTATTTCCCTTTTTTAATCTCAAATACGCAAAAATCTTTGCCTTGGGCTATACATTCCTTTTCTTTGGGTTGCCAACTTGATCCTATAAACTCCTCTAACATACCTGCTATTGTTCCTCCCAAAGGCAAGCATGTGGGTTTCCTGCTTTTTAGCCCTTCTGCAAACACAGAATGACTAACTCTAATAAAAGCTCTGTCTTCAGTTAACTCAAATTCCTCAAACTTACACTGTCTTGATTCTTCAAAATAAGCCATTATGCACTCTTTTATTAAATTTAAATCAAGGTTTTCTCCCAATATTTGTTTGAAGTTCTCAGCCGCTTTTTTGCCTGCCTTTTTTCCTGGCAATATGAACATTCCACCAAGCCCAAATCCAGCAAGTTTAATTAAGTTTGAAAAAAAATCCCTAAAAACATCTTTTGGTAAAACAAAACCTGATTCTTCTATATATTGCTTAGTTTTGGCCCTTATTGTTTCCTTGTCCATATAAACCTCCTTACACTTTTTACATAAAAATATAATGGATTTATTATTATGTCAAATTTTATTATTTTCTAAGTTCTATTTATTTATTAAGCAGTTTCGTGCTCCGTTCTCCTTATAATTTCATCCTGCAATTTTTCGTTTAGGTGACAGAAGTAATCGCTGTATCCTGCGACCCTCACAATTAAATCGCCGTACTTTTCAGGATGTTTTTTTGCGTCCCTTAATGTTTCAGCGCTTACGACGTTGAACTGTACATGGTGGCCGTCCATCTTGAAGTACGTTCTTACGAGCTTCACAACGGCGTCTATACCTTTTTCATCTTTGAGTAGATCAGGTGTAAACTTTAGGTTTAACAATGTTCCGCCTGTCTTTATGTGATCCATTTTCGCTGCGGATTTTAAAACAGCTGTAGGTCCATTTTTGTCCATTCCTTGAACGGGTGAAATACCCTCGGATATGGGCTCAAAGGCTTTTCTACCATCTGGCGTTGCACCGATTTTTGATCCAAAGTACACATGAACCGTTGTTGGCAGCATGTTTATCCTGAACTGTCCGCCTTTGTACGTCGGTCTGCCGTCTATGTTTTTGAAGAATTCCTCAAATATCTCTTTCATTAGATCATCCGCATAGTCATCATCGTTGCCGTATTTGTGGGTTTTGTTGAGCAAATACTGCCTCTCAAGTTCGTAGTCCTCGAAATTTTTGTCTAACATCCGTATGAATTCTTTCTTTCCAAAGCGCTTTTCTTCAAATACGCTCTGTTTCATAGCGGCGAGAGAATCCGTTATTGTTCCTGTGCCAACGCCCTGTATGTAGCAGGAGTTATAGCGTGCACCGCCGTTGTAATAGTCTTTGCCCTTCTTTATACAGTCATCGATGAGTATAGACAAAAATGGTGCGGCGATGTGTTTTGTATAGATCCGCTCAATGATCAGGTTACCCTCAATTTTTATGTCGATAAAGTATCTTAATTGCTTTTTAAATGCTTCCATAAAGTCTTCAAATGTCTCGAAATCCTCAAAGTTGCCTGTCTTTAAGCCTATTTGTTTACCCGTTAGTGGATCGACACCGTTGTGCAGCGTTATCTCCAATATCTTTGGACTGTTGAAGTATCCCGTTAGTGTGTAGTTTTCCTTGCCAAACGCTCCACTTTCCACACATCCACTTGTTCCTCCACAGCGGGCGTCCTCTATGGATTTGCCTTCTCTCAAAAGCTCCATGACAACGGCATCGGAATTAAATATCGATGGTTGGCCGAAGCCTGTTTTTATAATTTCCATCGCCCTTTTAATGAACTTGTCCGGGTTCTTTTTGCTGACATGTATGGATGCGTTTGGTTGAACAAGCCTCATCTCTTCGATCACGTCTAATAACAGATAGCTCAACTCATTGACGTTGTCCGTTCCGTCTTCTTTTATGCCGCCGATGTTTATTTGGGCAAAGTCCGTGTACGTTGAGCTTTCCTCGGCTGTTA
>JALTCA010000079.1:0-21954 GCA_027008245.1 Desulfurellales bacterium | reverse complement strand
AATATCGATCCAGTCAACTGGGATACAAATGGTTTCAACAAGGAAATGAAAAGAATTTTTGATAGAACGTTTAAAATTGATACGCAGGAACTTTCAAAGACAAAGCAGAGAGATAGGCTTATGCAAAACATGAAAGAGGAATTGATTAAAGAGTATAACGATAAAGAGGAATTAATAAGTTCAGAGGAGATGAGGAATTTAGAAAGACAAATTCTCCTTCAGATAGTAGATATGCACTGGAGAGAACATCTTAAAAATATGGATTATCTAAGAGATGCTGTGGGATTAAGGGGTTATGGCCAAAGAGACCCTCTTGTTGAATATAAAAAAGTGTCTTTCGATGAATTTGAGGATATGGTGCGCAGGATTCAGGAAGATACAGTTGCTTCAATATATCACATAAGGATAGTTGTTGAGTAGTTATTACATTGACACGCCGTTTGATAGATGGTTAGTTTTCGATACAAATGTAAAAGGGATAAAAGCTATTTCGTTTGAAAGCATACAACGGGGTCATCCGCTTTCAGGAAATTTAAAACTCTCTGTATACAATGTGTTTGAAAGCAAGAATTTTTCCTATTTTGACTACGATTTACTTGATATATCTGATTTAAACGAAAAACAATTAAAATTGCATAATTTTTTAGTTTCTACAAAAGTTGGAGAGGTTTTTTGCTATTCAGAGGTTGCACTATCTTTGTTTGGTGACAAGCGCTTTGCAAGGGCGACGGCAAGGCTTTTATCCATTAATCGTTTTGCATTTTTTGTGCCATGTCATAGAGTTTTGGCAAAAAATGGTATTGGTGGCTATTCTAAAGGGGTAGATTTAAAAAAGAGGATTCTTCTTTGGGAGGGTGTGGAATTGAGTAGGAGGTGAGGATATGTATAGAAGGGAGTCTAATTTAGGGAGTGTTTTTTGTGGTTTGTTTATAGCTATTGGTTTGGTGGCGCTAGCTTATTTGGTTTCTCAAACGGCATTGAAAATTAAGGCTCTTGAGAGAACTGTTAGTGTTAAAGGACTATCTGAAAGGCTTGTTAAGGCTGATGTCGCCATTTATCCTATTGAGTTTACGGTGGCTGACAATAATCCTTTTAATCTTTATAAAAAGATTTCCTTTGACAAAGATGCTGTTTTAAAATTTTTAAACAACGAGGGATTTGATGATAGTGAAATTTCAATATCTCCGCCTAATATAACGGATAACTATGCTAACAACTACAACTCAAATGCTCGATTCAGGTATACAGGTAAAGTTGT
This sequence comes from Desulfurellales bacterium, assembly GCA_027008245.1. Lineage (GTDB taxonomy): Bacteria > Campylobacterota_A > Desulfurellia > Desulfurellales > Hippeaceae > Hippea. The sequence goes on along the minus strand of JALTCA010000079.1, from coordinate 20,696 downwards.
TATAACGCTCTACACTCATAAAATAGACAAGGTTGTGAATTTAGGGAAGGAGCTGTTTAAGCTCAATAAAAAGGGCGTTATGGCTACCAATGTAAAGTTTGATACTACTTATCTTTATACAAAGTTGAACGAAATAAAACCTGTTATGGTTGATGAGGCCATTCAAAATGCAAAAAAAGCAGCCGAGAAATTTGCCCAAGAATCGCATTCTATCTTAGGGAAAATAAAATCTGCAAGGCAGGGTTATTTCTCTATTACAAACAGAGACCCTAACACGCCTTATATAAAACGTGTTAGGGTTGTAGTTAATGTTGTTTATTATCTCAAGTAGACAGTTTCTCTTTGAGCTTTTCTAACTCTTCTTTGTGCTGCAGGAACAAGCGTGTATTTTGTTCTATCTCTTTGAGGATTTCTTCTGATTTTTTCTCGTTTTCTGTTTTGAGCTTGAGGGCTTTATCAAGCGCATGTTGAATAGCCTCTATTGTCAAGTCCAATTTGTCCCTAAGTTGGTCTTTAAATTTGAATGTTGTCTCCCTGACTCTTTTTGTTAAATCGTATCTTACGCGACCACAATGCCTATCAAACAGTTCAACTATGGTGTTTTTTATATGCTTTTGTGCTATCCTTTTTCCGATGAAGAATGGTAGCTTGGCTCTGAATGTTGTTGCAAAAATGTTTAAAATCCCCATCTGTTCTTCTAATAAAAAATAAAAATCACTTTTTTGAACCAGTTTTTCGCTATCTATATAAGCGTTCAATTTGACATCAAATAGCGAAGATGCGGTGTTTATGATGTCTTCTATTTTCTGATTTATCTTTTTTGCAAGGTCATCGTAGACTGCCTCTACCTTTTCAGAAATTATATCAGATTGCTCTTTTCTCCAGCTTGTAAAAATCTGAAGTATGTATTCGTTCATTTTCTGTGTCATATAGTTTTCAAATTCCTCTGTTGATATTTTTTCCTTTGATTTTTCCTTGAAATGTTCCTGCATCTTTTCTATGAGACTGGGTAATTCTTTTTCTTTTAAAATCTCAATTTCGTCGTCTAGTTCTTTATAAATTTTATCTATACGTTTATCTAAGATGTACTCATACTCTTCAGCCTCTTCTTTCACACCTTCGATGAATTTTGAAAACTTATCTACCTTTTCTTTTAGGCTTTCAACGGATAGTTTTTGCGTTTCTTGCTGAAGTTTGTATGAGGTTAATTCGTTGTTTATATGTCTTAAAAGCGCGTTTATGACACTTGTTGCTATTATGTTCATTCTTTCTTTTGCTATGAAATCATTCAACGCCTGCTCGATTTTAGATATTTTGGAGTGTTCCAATAAGTCTTTGTCTTTGCTCAATTTTGCTTTAAGGGCGTTTCTTGCAGAAATAGGATATATTTTAATATCTTCTGATTCTGTGTATTCTTTTAATAAGTTTTTATTAAATTCAACAACTTCGTCTAATTCATCATCAGACACAATATCTATTTTATTCAAGACAAAAAAGAATTTTTCTGTGTAAACCTTCACGTTTTTTAAAAACTCAATCTCAGATTCCCCTAAAGGCGGGTCTGGGCTCATTAGGAAAACAGCGGCATCGCAGTAGGGCAAGAAACTATAGGCTACATCTGTGTTGTGTTTGAAAACGCTGCCTATTCCTGGTGTATCGATAATTCTTACGCCCTTCTTTAGGTACTCAGAAGGGTGGTAAACGTAAACCTCTTTCACTTGTAGTTTATTTTCTGGATTATGCTTCTCAGTAACATATTTTTCTATCTCGGAGATTTCTACGGTTTCATCATGGTTGTCTAAGAATTTTACAATAGCCTTTTTTGTATCTGAGTACTGAATTATGGTAACAATGGATGTTAGGGGTAAAATGGATGACGGAACTATATTGTCAGATAAAAGAGCATTTATGAAGGTAGATTTTCCCCTTTTAAACTGCCCAACTATCACTAAATTAAACTGCTCTTCATCTAACTTTTGCTCTACTTTTTTTAAAGCAGAGCTTTCAGGTGTGATTTTGCTTATGTCCTTGATTTTTTCTTTTAATATGGATTTGATCTCCATAAAAAATCACCTCCACCTTTGTTTTTGTTGGGTAGAGGTTATCATCCCCTTTTGGTGGGGCGTTTAAGGCTAACCTCATAGCCTTCCATCCTTATACTATATAAAATTTTTTAAATCAAGAATGGTCTAAATATATTGAGTAGTTATGTCTACTTAATTAATTTAATTAAGCTATTTAAGTTTTGACCTCTGCTTTTTGGCTTTGTGTATTGATTTATTTAATACTACTAAAAACGAATTTAGGAAAATAAATCTTTTTGTTGAAATTTAAGAATAAATGGTATAATATCTTAACAAGAATTTAAGAAGAAAAAAATTAGAAATGGATAGTTAACCATGTGTGTAAATTTAAATTAAGATATGGATGGAGGTAAAAGATGAATTTTGAGTTTACTGATGAACAAAAGTTGGTAAGGGAAATGGCGAGAGATTTTGCTCAAAAAGAATTAAAACCTATTGCATCCAAGATAGACAAGGAGCACAAGATACCTGATGAGATACTTGAAAAACTGAGTAATTTGGGGTTTTTTGGCGTTTATATGCCTCAAGAATATGGAGGTGCAGGTCTTGATTATGTGTCTTATATTATAGTTGTTGAAGAAATTTCGAAGGTTTGCGCTTCTACAGGGGTTTTACTTTCCGTGCATAATTCTTTGGTTTGCGGCGGAATTCATATGTTTGGGACTGATGAGCAAAAAAAGAAGTTCTTACCTGAACTTACAAGCGGAAAAAGGATAGGAAGCTTTGTTTTAACGGAACCTGAAGCCGGAAGTGATGCTGCTTCCATTTCTACAACATGTGAGGATAAAGGAGATTATTTTTTAGTTAATGGTAATAAAATTTTTGCGACCAACGGTGCATTTAAAGGCATAGGTTTGCTTTTTGCCACACACGATAAGTCTTTGAGACATAGAGGTATTAATGCGTGCATATTAGACTTAAGCTCAGAAGGAGTTGAACTTTTAAGAAATGAAGAGAAAATGGGTGTAAGGGGTAGCTATACATCCGCTTTTGCTTTGAATGATGTTAAGATACCAAAAGAAAATTTGTTGTTGGAACAAGGAAAGGGCTTTAAGATTGCAATGGATTTATTGGATAGTGGCAGGATAAGCATTGCAGCTCAGGCGCTGGGTATAGCAGAAGGTGCATTTGAGTTGGCATTAGAGTATTCAAAAGAGAGAAAACAGTTCGGAAAGCCTATTAGTGCATTTCAGGCTATTCAGTTTAAACTTGCTGATATGGCGATGAGAATAGAATCTGCTAAACTTTTAACATATGAAGCTGCGTGGCTAAAAAACGAGCATAAAAATTACCTAATAGAATCGGCTATGGCTAAAACAGTTGCATCTGAAACGGCAAATTATGTTGCCAAAGAAGCGTTGCAAATATTCGGCGGTTATGGTTATATTACAGAGTATGAGATTGAAAGATATTATAGAGACGCTAAAATCACCGAAATCTATGAAGGAACAAATGAGGTTCAAAGAATAGTTATAGCTAAGAATCTTTTGAAATAAGGAGGGTGGAAAGATGGCTAAATACCCTGAGTTAGAGGAGCTCTCAAAAGAGGAGCTGATTGAGGTTATCGAAGATGAAGCTAAGAATTGGCTTGCCCATGATGGATTGTGGTTTCAAGCTGTTGAAAGACATTTTGGTATTGACAAGGCCATAGAATTGGACATAGAGGCATGGAAAGATTTTACGGTTGTAGAAGCAAAGAGGATAATGAAAAGGTTAAACCTGCCTGAAGGTGGTGGCTTGGATGCTTTGGAGAAGGCGTTAAATTTTAGGATGTATAGGAGAGTAAACAATCAAGTTATAGAAAGACCTGATGATAAGACTCTTATTTTAAAAATGGTGACATGTAGGGTTCAAGTTGCAAGGGAAAGAAAGAAAATGGAGTTTTTCCCTTGCAAACCTGTGGGGATTGTGGAGTATGGCTATTTTGCTTCTACTATAGATAAAAGGATAAAAACTACGCCAATAGCAGCTCCACCTGACCCAAAACATCCAGATTATTACTGTGCTTGGAAATTTGAATTAATTGATTAAAAAATGTTGATGTTATGGAGGGTGACATGGCTTATGTTCCAGAAAATGTTGTGAGAATAGTAACAGCTACAAGTTTATTCGACGGCCACGATGCTTCAATAAATATTTTTAGGAGAATTATGCAGGATAAAGGTGCTGAAGTAATACACCTTGGGCACAACAGAAGTGCGTATGAAATTGTAAATGCTGCAATTGAAGAAAATGCTCAAGCTATAGCTGTCACGTCTTATCAGGGTGGTCATATAGAGTTTTTTAAGTATATGTACGACCTTTTAAAGGAATATGGGGCGGAAGAGGTGAGGATTTTTGGCGGCGGCGGCGGAGTTATTGTTCCTGAGGAGATAAAAGAATTAGAAGATTACGGTATAGCTAAGATTTTCTCTCCCCAAGATGGTGTAGAAATGGGGCTTGAGGGTATGGTAGAGTACCTTATCAAGTTGAGCGATTTCCCAAGGTATAACGAGAAGGATTTGGAGCTATATTTGAGCGATATTAACACCTATCTGCCAAAGGCCATAAGTTTGATAGAAGATTTGATGACGCATGGTAAATGGACAGGTGAACATCAGAAAATCCTTGATAACTATTTTGAGAAAGCAGAAAGTCGCACCAAAGTAATAGGTTTTACAGGTCCTGGAGGTGCAGGAAAATCTACATTGGTTGATGAGATGCTAAGGAGGTTTACCAATACATTCGAAAACAAAAGAATAGGTGTTATCGGTATAGACCCAACGAGAAAGAGCGGCGGTGCCCTTCTTGCAGACAGAATCAGAATGAATACTCTGCCTCATAAGAATGCTTATATGCGTTCAATTACAACAAAAGAGGCCAATACGTCTGTATCCCATTCTACTGAGAACATTATTAAATTGTTTAAAATAGCAGGATTTGATGCTGTCATACTTGAAACTGCTGGTTCGGGTCAAAGCGACGTTGAAATTGTTCATTTGGCTGATGTTAATGTATATGTCACAACCCCAGAATATGGTTCAGCCTTGCAGCTTGAGAAAATAGGAATGCTTGAATATGCCGATATGGTTGTACTTAATAAGTTCGACAAGGAAAATGCAGAAGACGCACTGTTTGAGATAAGGAAGCAATATGCCAGGAACTTTAAGCTATTTGATAAAGATTTGGAAGATTTGCCAGTTTACGGTACTATGGCTTCTCGTTTTAACGATAATGCCACAACGTACTTTTTCTTTAAATTGATGCAAAGGGTTGGGTTTGTTGATGATATTCCAAGCGATGTCCAGGTTATGAGAAAAACAGAAAATGTTTCCTTGATACCGGCAACGAGAACAAGGTACTTAAGCGAGATTGCTGACACGGTTAGAGATTATCATAGATATGTAGATAGCCAGGTTAAAATAGCATCTAATCTATACGGTTTAGAGAAGGCCAAAAAGCATATTAAAGAGATACAAAACAACAATGAGGAAGATATAGCTAGGGTTGAAAGAGTTATAAATGAGCAAATAGAAAAATTAGAGGAACAGTTAGATGAGAGGGCTTACAAGTTATTAAAAGAATGGCCTGAAATTAAGGAAAAATACAGCAAAGATAAATTTATAGCCAAAATTAGAAACCAAGACGTTGTATATGATCTCAAAACAAAGACGTTATCGGGTAATTATATACCTAAAGTTAAGCTTCCGGAAAGCGAAGATTACGGAGAAATATTGAAATATAGATTGAAGGAAAATGTACCAGGTGAGTTTCCTTATACGGCAGGAGTTTTCCCACTTAAGAGGCAAGACGAAAGACCTACAAGAATGTTTGCCGGCGAAGGTACACCTGAGAGAACCAATAAGAGATTTCATTATCTGTCCAAGGGGCAGCCATTTAGCAGGTTATCCACGGCTTTTGATTCCATAACGTTGTATGGTGAGGACCCAGACGAAAGGCCAGATATTTATGGTAAAATTGGTAATTCAGGGGTTTCTGTTCCTACAGTGGATGACGCAAAAAAACTGTACAGCGGGTTTGACTTATGCGACAAAAACACATCTGTTTCTATGACAATAAACGGCCCAGCTCCGATGATGTTAGCTATGTTTTTGAATGCGGCTATTGACCAGCAAGTTGAAAAATATTTGAGAGAGAGTGGCCTGTTTGGTAAGGCCATGGATAAGATAGATAAATATTACAAAGAGATAGGTGTCCTCAGGCCTGTTTATAACACCAATTTCGGCGTAAAAGATGCAAATGTAGAGAATCATTTGGGATTAGGACTTTTGGGCGTTCCTGGTGATTTTGTTGTGGACAAGGATATATATGATGAAATTAAGAAACACACCCTGAACGTTGTTAGGGGAACTGTACAGGCCGATATTTTGAAGGAAGATCAAGCACAAAATACGTGTCTTTTCTCAACCGATTTCTCGTTGAAACTTATGGGAGATGTTCAAGAATACTTTATAAAAAACGATGTGAGAAATTACTATTCTGTCTCCATATCTGGTTATCATATAGCAGAGGCAGGAGCTAACCCAGTAACCCAGCTTGCGTTTACGCTTGCAAATGGTTTTACGTATGTTGAATATTACTTAGCACGTGGTATGAATATAGATGACTTTGCCAAAAACCTGTCATTTTTCTTCTCAAACGGTATGGATATTGAGTATGCTGTTATAGGGCGTGTGGCAAGGCGTATTTGGGCTATTGCCATGAAAAATAAATACGGAGCCTCGACAAGAAGCCAGAAACTAAAATATCATATTCAAACGTCGGGTAGATCGTTACATGCCATGGAAATTTCGTTTAATGACATTAGAACAACCCTGCAAGGTCTGATGGCTATATACGATAACTGCAATTCCTTGCATACAAATGCCTACGATGAGGCTATAACAACACCAACAGAAGAATCTGTACGTAGAGCTTTGGCTATCCAGATGATAATTAACAGTGAGTTTGGTATGACCAAGAATGAGAATCCGCTCCAAGGATGCTATATAATTGAGATGTTAACAGATCTCGTCGAGGCTGAAGTGTTAGAGGAGTTTGACAGATTGTCTAAGAGGGGGGGCGTGTTAGGAGCTATGGAGTCTAGATATCAAAGGAATAAAATTCAAGAAGAGTCTTTATACTATGAAAAACTGAAGAACACTGGTGAATTGCCTATAATAGGTGTTAATACCTTTATTTCTGATAACCCTGAAACGAGCGCAACTGAATTAAGTCGTTCGACTGAAGAGGAAAAGAAGCAGCAAATAGAGACTTTGAAGGCGTTCCATTATAGAAATAGGGATAAAGCAAGAGAATATTTGAGCAGATTAGAGAAGGTTTCTATGGAGGGTGGAAATATATTTGAGGAGTTGATGGAAACTGTTAAGTATTGCAGCTTAGGGCAAATAACCCACACTCTCTTCAAAGTCGGTGGTAAATACAGAAGAAATATGTAGTTAATTTATTTTAATCGTGGGGGGGGGGGTAATCTCCTCCCTTTCCATTATGTACTTTTCATCTATTTTTCTCGTTGTTGGCATATACGCTGATGCCCATTTAGCGATGCGTAAGAGTATTGTGCGTCTGGATTCTGAATATTTATTTTTGTAAAGTTCGTTATCTGCGGCTTTGAATAGCTCTTCTGTACTATCAAATTGCCCTTCGTGAATTACATAACCCCAAGATATGCTTATAAATAGCTCATTGCGTAGATTGTATTCCTCTAATTTTGCTTTTATTCTTGATATTAATTTCTTTGTTCCTTCTAAAGATGTATTAGGCAGCACTATGGCAAATTCATCTCCGCCAATTCTTGCCACTATATCGGATACTCTTGTTGAAATAGATAAAATTTCTGCAGTTTTCATTATCAAAGCATCCCCTATCTTGTGCCCGAGTATATCGTTGACTATTTTCAAGCCATTAATATCAATTATAATCAATCCCAATGGCATACTTCTTTTGTTAAACATTCTGTGAAACTCCTCTTCAAAATATCGTCTATTGTAAAGGCCTGTTAAGCTATCATGAAAGCTTAGATACTCTAATTGTTTGTTTTCTAAATATTTTTGCGTAATGTTATTAAATGAAACTATAATTATTTTACCATCTTCGCCATCTATTCCTGTTGCGTAAATACTAAACCACTTATTTGAACCTGTAGCTGTTGTTATCTTGACCTCACATCCTTCACATACTTCTTTTCCGTGCAAAACCTTTAGAAATTTATATTTTATGTTGTGGGGTAATTTTATCTTTTTCAACATATCTTCTTCGTTTTTAACATCTAACATTGCTTTGGCAAAACTGTTAACGAATATTGGTATTCCTTTGTTATTTATTATTACTATACCTGTTTTAATTTTATTGAGCACGTTTTCCATAAAGTCTCTGTTTTTCTTTAAAGATTTGAAAGCTATAACATTTTCTGTTACATCTCTCATTAAGCATACCACATACTTTTCTTCTACTTTGTATATTTTTGTTAATACATAAAGCCTTTGTTCTTGTTCAATTATGGCGTAAAATTGGGTTGGTACAGATTTTTCATAAACCATTTTCATTGTTTTTATGATATCGGATGAGTTTGCAAAAATCTGTTCGGCTTCGCTTCCAATTTTTAGAGTAGGCAGCATGTCTGTGTATTTTTTATTCGTATCTTCAAGAATGAATTTACCATTTTCTTCTGAGAAAATTATAAGTGTATCTGGTATATTTTTTGCGAGGGATGAGTATTTATCCAACAGTGCCTTTATTTCTGAATTTTTGTCTTCTATGGATTCTAAAAGTTCGTTTATTGAAACTGATATGTCGTGTATTTCTAAAATCTTTATGTTCTCTACATCTATCCTTTTTGCTTTTGGGTAGCTTGAAAAAAAAGTCTTTTATGATATGGATATCCTTCTCGAGAGGTTTGTATAGAAGTTTGGTGAAGAATAGAAACCACAACAATAATCCGATAGTTATGGACGCTATGAGAGATATTAATGATATAGTGGTTGCATATCTTAAAAATCTTTCCTTTAAGTAATTGCCGAAATTGGGGAAGATGCTTTCAAAATTTTGAGGAGCCCCAGAGCCTACTACCCAGTTGTAAGGCTTATAAAGCTTTAAATATACAATTCTTTTTCTTGTTCCTTTTTTTCTTGCTACCCAAATTAAAGGAGTAAGTAGCTCCCCGTTCTTCTTTAATTTATAAAAACATTTCTTTGCGCACGGTTTGCCATTCATATCAGTGATAAATTTAGAGTTGAGCCCTATACATGAATGGCCGTTGAAAGCTAGATCTGTATAAAAAATTACTTTCCCTAAACACGCTTTGTTTAAAGGATTTATCTGTATGATAAAAAGATTTGGATTTTTAAAGTGCGTAAAGCTTGAAGATAGACTATCCAATGCTTTTAATTTTGTTTCTTCTTTGGACATGGTGATGAGTTTTCCTGAGCCTATGTACCAGTTGAACGGTTTGAATAGTTTAACGTAAGCCATTCGTTTTTCGTGTTTTCCTTTGTGCAAAACTTCCCCGTAAACGAAACCTTCGCCATATTTTTTTACAACATCAATTTCTTGTTTTATGGATTTTGAAAATTTGTTACTTTTTAGAAGGTTTTTGCCAATAAGATTTTTCTGGGGCCCTAAAATTTCAAAGCCGTTTAATGTGACAATGAAATAATATCCTTTGCCTTTATCAAGAACTTGATAGCTGAGTGCATCCAAAATTCTCTGTTTTATTTCTTGGTTTGTAAGTTTGCCTTTGTATTTTTTGTATATGGAATAAGCGAGCTTCCAAGCCACAATGTCTCTATCTTTTAATGTGTTTTTTAACTCTTTGTATGAATTCTCTTTTATTGAATTTATTAGGCTTATGGCGTCTTGTACCTGTTCTTTTTCCATTCTCATTTCTCTTTTTATGTGTATTTCCTTGTTGAAAAATTGCGGCATGTCATTTGACAAATTGTTCAAGAATATGCCCCAAACGGAACATATGATTAGCGTTAGTACTATTGAGCTTACAAATATAAAAATTATTGCCAAAGCCGATAGGTTGAGTTTCTTCATTTTTTTATTTCCAAACACCCATGATAACATATTGGATCATTACAGACAAACCCTCCGTGCGAATATTAAAAAAGCCGTGTGGGCAGACATAACGTCGAGTGGTCTCAGTCTTTCAGGGTTCGTTTTCCAGAATCGGTGCAATATCTCACTTACATCAATATCCAAAACGGGCAGATTTTCAAATGTTTTAAGTACAAGTGATACCTGATTAACCGTAGGAACAAGCACACCAATCATTTTCCCACATTTTAACGGCTCGATTGCTTTATCCAAGTAAAGCCACGGCTCTTTAACGTCTATGAACACAGCATCAACATCCTTTTCATCAAATCCGTCTTCTATGTCTTTGTGTTTAACCTCAACAACCCTGTCCAAATTAAAACGCCTCAGGTTCTTCAACGCATTTTTTACAAATTCTTCTCTTCTTTCATAACTTATAAGCCTTCCGTTTTCTCCTAAAATTTGAGCAAAAACGGCACTCATTGCCCCACTGCCTATGCCGCTTTCTAAAACCGTATCTCCTGGCTTTATATCGAGTCTGAACGCAATGTAAGCCGCATCCTTTGGATAAACAATTTGCGTAAGTCTTGTCAGTTTCTTCATTATGAAGTCGTTTAGAGTCGCGGGAAATAGTACGTACTCGTAATCCAGATGGGTTTTAATCGTTTTTCCAAACTCGGTTTGCATTATGGCCTCTTTCTTTATCATGCCGTTGGACGTGGAGTAGGAATCCTGAATGTCTTTTAGGTTGATTATGTGTTTTTTACCCTTTTCTTTATCGTACAAAAGAATTATACTATCTTCCCTTGGGTAGTTCATTTTCATCACCTACGTATGCGAATTTGTCAACGTCAAATAGGCCCCTGTCCGTTAATTTTAGGTGTGGTATAACCTCAAGCGCCATGAATGAGAGCATATCGAACGGACTTTTGAGAGGGCAACCCAATTTGTGCGCTGCGAGTTTTAAATTTTCTACCATTTTTGCCACCTTTTGCGGCTCCTCTCTTGTTACTATACCGCCAATTTCCAAAGGCAAAACGGTGAAGTTTTTGCCATCGTATGCCACTTGACCACCTTGCATTTCTATAATTTTCTCAATGGATTTAGTTAAGTATTTATCACTTGTTCCTACGGCAACGATGTTGTGACAGTCGTGTGCCAAAGACGATGCTAACGCGCCTTTTTTTAAACCGAAACCGTTTATTAAGCATACTGAGCTAAATCCATGACCGTATCGCTCGATTACAACTAATTTCAATAAGTCCCTTTCTGTGTCGTATTCGCCTTCAAATGGCTCTACTGTGAGTTTGTCTGTAATCAGAGATCCGTCATTGACCTTTATTGCAATATTTTTGTTTTTTACCTTTGGTATAGAAAATGGTGTTTTGACGTGTATTGAATTTTTCAAGAAATCGGGCGTTTTTACTCTTATAACCTTTCGTTCTCTTAAAGGTTTTCCGTTAACAATCACAGTTTTTGCGTTGAACTCCTTATCGAATAGTACCAGATTTGCAACGTTGCCCACCTTGATTTCACTGTATTTGTCAAGACCATAGTACTTTAGCCCATTGAACGATGCAACTTTCAAGGCCAAAGCAGGGTCTACGCCGTTTTTAATGGCCTTTTTGATATTGTAATTTATATGGCCTGTTCTCAATATATCGCCAACCGTTTTGTCATCCGTGCAGAATGCCACCCTGTTTGGGTATTCTTTTATGATTTTGTAAGCCTGATCGTCTGTGATTTCTGTGCTGCCTTCCCTTAAGAAAACAAAGAAGCCCAATTCCAATTTCTGTTTTATTTCATCGTAACCGTAACTTTCGTGGTCGTCTTCAACGCCCTTTTCTTTGTATTTTCTCAACACCTCAAGATCAAGATGGGGAGCATGCCCGTTGACCCTTTTGCCTGCCTCTCTTGTAATCTTAATCATCTCCAAAAACCTTTGCTCCCCGTTCACAACACCCATCACGTTCATCAATTCCCCTAAAGATAGAACCAGCTCGCTTTTTATCAGTTTTTTCACATCGTCAACGTCTATCTTTCCACCACTTGTGGCAAATGGTGTTGCCGGTACGCATGAGGGTATTGCGAAGAAAATGTTTATCGGACTGTTTTTTGCTTCGTCCATGAAATAGTTTAAGCCGTCGATACCTGCCACATTTGCAATCTCGTGGCAATCCGCAACGGCATATAGAGTTCCAAAACGTGAAACAGTATTGGCAAAGCCGTTTGGTGTGAGATGCGTGCTTTCTATGTGACAGTGGCAATCAATAAGCCCCGGTGAAAGGTACAATCCTTCGCCATCTAAGTTTTCCTTTGCCTGTATTTTGTTTTGACTTAAACTTACGATAACACCGTCTTTTATGCCCACGTTTAGTTTTTTGAATGTGAGACTATCGAAGTCAACAACAAACGCGTTTTTGATTTGAAGATCCATTTTACACCTCTAACACACTACCAACGCCAGCAAAGAAGAACCTATCCTTTAGCTTGTTGTACAATTTCGCTCCAACCTCCAATCCCGTGCAGTGTGAAGCGCCCAATTTTTGGATGTTGTATTTGTCAATAACCTCAAGCGTAGCATTGATTTGTTCGTCCGTTGCAAAGCCCAAGTGTGTTCCTCCTATGACCGCGTAGATCTCTTTTTTGCCTGTTTTGTTGATAAAGTGATTAAGGATATTGACAATGCCTGAGTGAGCGCATCCCAGAATAACAACCAACCCCTTCGATGTGTCTATCGCCAAGGAAAAGTCGTCCCATATTTGGTCTTGCACAAGTTCACCGTTTTCGTTTTCCACTTTCATTTCCTCATCTATCTTTTCAAATCTCGTTTTTCTTTCAACCTCGCCACTCGAATATATGCCTTTCTCAATTTCTCTAAACTCTTTCTCGTACACAAAATTCGCACCCAAGCTTTCAAGATACGCTTTACTAAACGGTATGCCTACATATATTTTGACGTTGTTTTTAGACCAGTACCTCTTTAAAAATGCATCTTTGTGCGTGTATACAGTCAAAGGTGATTTTATTTTCAGTAAGTTTTCCATTCCTCCTGTATGGTCGTAGTGCCCGTGTGAGAGATAGAGAAATTTGATTGACGACAGATCCTTTTTTAAAGCTAATGCATTGTTAACAAGAGCTTTCCCTTGTCCTGTATCAAAGAGAAAGTTAAAATCCGGTGTTTCAACAAAAGCCGAGAATCCATGCTCACCAATTACATTAAAAGGCACAACAACACTGTTTTCTGCAAGAACAGTAACCCTTACATCCATTTTTCTTCCTCCTTTTTTGTTCTTTAAATGTTAAACAAATACTATTCTCTCAATAGAGAAATAATAATTCTTGTGTCAATTAATGAATCTAATGCATCGCAAATGGATTTAAAAATCAAATCTGCATATTTTATCAATTTGGCGTTGCATCCATCTTTGTTTATTACGGCAATAGAAAGTTTGGTTATTTTGAGCATATCAATATCGTTGTTTCCGTTTCCTATAGATGCACAATATTCAGGCCCGAGTTTGTCTACAACTTCGAGTTTGCCTTTAGATGTTGGATGTTCTAAAATTTTCACTTCAACAGGCAAGTTTTTTAATTCGTTGTGGGCTGTACCAAACGTGTCTGCAGTAAGAACAACAATCTTCTCTAAGTTACTTGATAAAATCAACAGTTTTTCCTTTACGCAGTCTATCAATTTTCCATGTTCTGACAATGTTCCTGTGTAGTCTAATAGCAGATATTTTAAATTTAGGTGAATATTTTTAAAATTTACATTCATTTTTTCCCTCCAACCTTTTTAAATATTTTAACCTTTTTTTGAATTTTTTAAAATAATTTTCGTAATAAAATGACTGATACATTGTATAAATAACAAGTAAAATTGTTTTGGACTAGATAACATTAAAAATATGAAATATTAGCAGTAAGCTTTTTAAAGTGTTGACAAAAGATAACTTAGGTGTTATAGATATCTTAGAGGTGTTTAAAAGAAACTGAATTGTTCGTTAAGGACTAAAAAAATTATTTTTTAGGAGGTTTACGATGGGAATTAAGGAGAAGCTGTATGAGAAAATCCAGGCCCATAGGCCGAGGATTACGAGGCTTTACAAAGAGTATGCAGACAAGGTCATCGACGATGTTACTGTTTACAAGGTTATTGCAGGTATGAAGGGTATAAAAGCCCTTATTACCGACATCTCCTATCTTGACCCTTATGAGGGTATTAGATTTAGAGGCTACACAATTCCCGAAGTATTGGAAAAGCTGCCAAAGCCAGAAGGAAAAGAAATGCCTTATGTTGAAGGTCATTTCTATCTGCTGCTGACGGGTGATTTACCTACGGAAGAGGATGTTGAGGAAGTATACAAAGAATGGAAAAAAAGAGAGACTTTGCCTCAGTACGTAATAGATACTTTAAGAGCTATGCCAAGGGATACACATCCAATGACCATGTTTACAGCCGGAATACTTGCAATGCAAAGGGATTCCAAATTTGCTGAGTGGTATGCATCTGGTAAGTTTAATAAGAACGACGCTTGGGAATATATGTATGAAGACGTTATGGACTTGTTGCCTAAATTGCCACTCTTGGGAGCATACATCTATAGAATGAAATATAAAGGTGATACACATATTCCAAGCGATCCTAAGTTGGATTTTGGCGGCAACTTTGCTTACATGATGGGTATTCCTGAGCCATATGACGAAGTTGCAAGAATGTACTTCATCTTGCACTCTGACCATGAGTCCGGAAATGTATCTGCACATACAACTCACCTTGTTGCAAGTGCATTGTCAGATATCTACTACTCCTATGCAGCTGGCATGTGCGGTCTTGCTGGTCCATTACATGGTCTTGCAAACCAAGAGGTTCTGAAATGGATTCAGGGTGTAATGGAAAAAATGGGCGGCAAGATTCCTACCAAAGAAGAGATGGAGAAATTTGTTTGGGATACATTGAATGGCGGTCAGGTAATACCAGGATTTGGCCATGCAGTTTTGAGAAAGACAGACCCAAGATATATGGCTCAAAGAGAATTTGCTTTGAAACACTTACCAGATGACCCAATATTTAAGTATGTTGACTTGTTATATCAGGTAGTTCCACCAATTTTGCAGCAACTTGGCAAGGTAAAGAACCCATGGCCAAACGTAGATGCGCACTCAGGCTGTATCCAGTGGCATTATGGCGTAAGGGAGTACGATTTCTATACAGTGCTTTTCGGTATCGGAAGGGCTTTAGGTGTTACAGCGAACATTATTTGGGACAGGGGTCTTGGGTATCAAATCGAAAGACCAAAATCCATTACAACAGACATGCTCGAGGAGCTTGCTGGCGTCAAGAAGTAAGCATAAATTTATTAAAAATCGATCAGGGAGGGCTCTTAACGACCCTCCCTTTTTTTATTTATGGTAAAATTAAAAGATTTAGTTGGTAATAGCTGTAGACTTTGTCCTCGCGAATGCGGTGTAAATAGAAACAGATTTAAAGGGCTATGTAAAACCTCAAATAGACTTGAAATAGCAAGTTATAATATACACTGTGGCGAAGAACCGCCAATAAGTGGTGAAAATGGTAGTGGGACTATATTTTTTGCCGGTTGCAATTTGAGCTGTATCTATTGTCAAAACTATCCCATTAGCCAACTCGTTAAAGCAAAGAGATCGGTAACAGTTGAGGAGCTCGCAGATATAATGTTAAAGCTCCAGAAAAGAAAGGCGCACAACATAAACCTTGTAACGCCATCTCACTTTGTTCATCTCATAACGGAAGCAATTGAAATAGCAAGAAATAGGGGGCTAAAAATACCCATTGTATATAACACTTCATCGTACGATAAGGAAGAAGTAGTTTACGCTTTAAATGATTTTGTTGATGTTTATTTGGCAGATTTAAAATACGCAGATAATAAAGTTTCTAAAGAACTTTCAGGAGTTTCTGACTATTTTGATATTGCAATAAGGGCAATTTTGGCTATGCATAAAACAAAAGGTAAATTAGTTTTAGAGAATGGGTTGGCAAAAAAGGGTTTAATTGTTAGACACCTGGTTTTGCCGGGTTTTTTGAAGAATACAGAAAGGGTATTATATTGGTTAAAGGATAATATTCCTGATGTTACTGTATCTGTTATGTTTCAGTACTTTCCTGCCTACAAAGCCTTGAGCCATTCAAGGATTAATAGGAAGATTAATTCCGAGGAATATTTTGCTGTTTTAGAACTGATTAACAAGCTTAACTTAGATGGTTTTGTGCAAGAGATATAGATTTTATTTTAAAGTTTTGTTATAGTTCTGTTGACTATATTTAGGAGGTAAAGATGTCCCCTGTTTACAGGAATGCTTTGTTGTGGATGATTATAGCTGTTGTAATGATTTTGCTTTTTAATATGTTTAACACGAGTCAGTACTCTTATAAGCAGATTAACTACACAAAGTTTGTGCAACTTGTTGATAATAAAGATGTTAAGTCTGTAAAGTTCGATGGTCATGACGTTTATTTAGTAACTAATAGTGGAAAAAGATTTAGGGTTTATACTCCTGATGTTAAAAATATTGCCAATAAACTTGCTAAAGAAAACATACCTGTGCAAGTAAAACCCGAGCAAAATAACTCTTTGTTGACAAACATACTTATATACTGGGCGCCAATGGTAGTTTTTATTTTCCTTTGGTTCTATTTCATGAATCAGATGAACAGAGGTGGTAAAGCGCTGTCTTTTGGCAAGAGCAATGCTCGCATGTTTGTTAGCGATCCGAAAAATCGTGTAACGTTTAAAGATGTTGCGGGAATTGATGAAGTGAAGGATGAATTGATAGAAATTATAGAATTTTTGAAGAATCCAAAAAAGTTTACAAAATTGGGAGCTAAAATTCCAAAAGGGGTATTACTTGTTGGTTCTCCAGGAACTGGCAAGACGCTTGTTGCAAAAGCAGTGGCTGGAGAAGCCGGTGTGCCATTTTTAACTATAAGTGGTTCGGATTTCGTTGAGATGTTTGTAGGTGTTGGAGCAAGCAGGGTTAGAGACCTTTTTAATCAAGCCAAAAGAAACGCCCCATGCATAGTCTTTATAGATGAAATAGACGCCGTTGGAAGGCAAAGAGGTGCTGGCGTAGGTGGAGGCAATGATGAAAGGGAGCAGACTTTAAATCAGTTGCTTGTTGAGATGGATGGTTTTCAAACAGATACTAACATTATTATTATGGCTGCTACCAATAGACCGGATGTTTTAGATCCCGCGCTTCTGAGGCCAGGAAGGTTTGATAGGAGGATAGTTGTTCCTAAGCCAGATGTTAAAGGTAGACTTGAGATTTTAAAGGTTCATACAAGAAAAATACCTGTAGATGAAAGTGTTGATTTGGAAGTTATTGCTAAAACCACATCGGGTTTTGTTGGCGCAGATTTGGCTAATCTTGTCAATGAGGCTGCCCTGATTGCAGCAAGGAATAATAAAAACAAGGTTGAGATGGAGGATTTTGAGATAGCAAAAGACAAAGTTTTAATGGGGCCAGAAAGAAAGAATGTTTTGATTAGTGAGAGGGAAAAAAGAATTACAGCTTATCATGAATCAGGCCATGCGATTGTTGCTAAAATGTTACCTAATACAGACCCCGTTCACAAGGTCAGCATCATTCCTCGTGGTATGGCTTTAGGTGTTACTCAGCAGTTGCCTGAGGATGATAAATATACGTACGATAAGGATTATCTACTCAATAGAATAGCGGTATTGATGGGTGGAAGGGCCGCAGAAGAAGTTATGCTTAACAATATAACCACAGGAGCTGGTAACGATATTGAACGGGCTACCGATATTGCAAGAAGAATGGTGTGTGAATGGGGCATGAGTTCCTTAGGCCCTGTGCATTTTACAGATGAAGGTAAAGAGGTGTTTTTGGGTAGGGATATAGCTGTTAAAAAGACATTATCTGAGGAAACAGCCAAGCTTGTAGATCTTGAGGTTAGAAAGATTGTTGAAGATGCATATGCTGTGGCTGTGAAAATAATTGAAGAGAATAGGGATAAAGTCGAGAAGATGGCTCAGAGGTTGCTTGAGAAAGAGGTTATTGAAGCCAAAGAAATCGATGAAATTTTGGGGTTGGATGATGATAAAGCTGCTTAAGTTTGATTCTTTAGATAAGGTAAGGGAAAAGCTCGAGACTATAGGTGTTGATAAAGCTGCTTTTGAATTGATGGAAGGCAAAGGCGTATGCTACGGTGTTTTGATAAAGAATTGTAAATTTTACCATGCGAATGTCCTGAAGCAGGAAGCCTTGTCTTTGGGTATAGATTGTGCTGTTCAAAAGGACGTTGTTACGGCGAAGGTTGAAGTGTCAGATTGCTTGATTTTGGGCGATGTGAAAAGACTGCTTAAGCTTTCGGAGAAATTGAAAAATCAAAATTTTAAGTTTTTGATGGATATAGGGGTAGAAATAGAGAAGAGCATAAACAGTATTACAAAAAGCGAGTTTGTTTTTGAGTTTGCTGGTAAAGAAATACTTTTAAAAGATAGATTTATGATCATGGGTATTCTCAATGTAACGCCGGATTCTTTTTCTGACGGTGGTGATTACTTTGATGTGGATAAAGCTCTAAAACGTGTTGAAGAGATGATAGAAGAAGGGGCTGATATCGTTGATATAGGGGGAGAATCCACAAGACCGTTTTCTGAACCTGTGAGCTTAGAAGAAGAGTTAAATAGAGTTATGCCTATCATAGAGGCTGTAAAAAGAGAGTTTCCCAGCGTGGTTTTATCCATTGACACTTACAAGTCAAAAGTTGCACAAGAGGCTTTGGACAGGGGTGTGGAGATTGTAAATGATATAAGTGGACTTGGCTTCGACAAGAAGCTAATAGAAGTTTTGGCAAGTGGCGACTGCGGTATCGTTGAGATGCACATAAAAGGGGTGCCGAAGAATATGCAGAAAGACCCATACTATGATGATGTGATATCAGAAATAAATGGAAAGTTTGGCGAAGTTTTAAGTAAACTTAGGAATGCTGGTATCGGTGAAAATAGAGTAATACTTGATCCGGGCATTGGCTTTGGAAAGAGATTTGAACACAACCTAGAGATTTTGAATAACATAGAAGCTTTTAAAGTTTGGGGCAGGCCTATTCTTGTAGGAACATCAAGAAAGAGTTTTATCGGCGGCGTATTAGATATAGAAAACCCAAAGGATAGGCTATTTGGAACGGTTGCGTCAAATGTACTTGCTTTTGCAAAGGGTGCTCATATCTTTAGGGTTCATGATGTAAGGGCACATAAAGAGGCTTTGAAGTTGGCCAAGGCTATTTTAAGAGAGCGAATTTAATCTATCATCTCTACAATTTTAGAGTTCCGCAGGGCATTTTCTTTTACTATTGAGTTTATAGCATCAATGATGCAGCTAATTTGTTCTGGATTTGACAGTGTGTAGCGATTGTATATGCCTTCTTTTTTTAGTGTTACTATGTTAACTTGTTGAAGAATGCTTAAGTGCTTTGAAATAATGGATTGATTTTTTTTAAAATGATTAGCAAGATGATTCACACATTTTGGTTCTTTTATGTTCAATAGATATTCGCAGATGGCAAGGCGCAAGGGGTGGGCCAGTGCCTTTGCCACCTGCGTTTTAGCTTCAAACGTATCCATTCTCATTTGAATCTTATTCCAAATAACCCCAACGTCAATTTAATAGCTATCAAAAAAAGAATTATAGCATATATTGTTTTAATTGTCTTGGGTTTTGCTTTTTTGACTGTAAATCTTGCTCCTAATTGGGAACCTAACAAGACGGCAACTACCAATACAGCTGTTGTGGTTAGGTCAAAATGACCTTCAGCAACATGTCCTAAAAATCCACTTGCAGATGAGAATGTAACAACGTAGGCTGTTGTAGCTGCTGCCCTTTTTGCGCCATAACCCATGCTCATTAAAATAGGTGCTGCCAAAAATCCACCGCCTATGCCCAACATTCCGCCTATGAAACCTATGAGTAGACCGCTGAAACCACCGTAAATTAACCTTTTTTTAAACTCTATCAAGTTGTCTTGATCTGGTGCCTTTGTTGATATAAATACCTTTGTTGCAGCTGCTAAAACAGCTATGATGAACAGTATTAAAATGATTCGTGTTGGTAAATATTGAACTACATAGGCTCCAATTGGTGCTCCTATTATAGCAGATAGGGCAAAGGGTAGGGCACCTCTGTAATCTATGAGTTTTGCTTTGTGGTACGGAATCATTGCAAGGCCTGTGTTTAAACCGTTGAGCAAAAGGCCAAGCGGTATGGCAACGCTTTTTAGATCAAAACCCAGCCACTTCATCACAGGGACATACACCATACCGCCACCCAGACCCAACATTGCAAATAAGAACGATGCTGCCCATATAATTACGAATGTCAACCCCAAGATTGAAATAGAGGGTGTCATTTTCTACCTCTCTATCAGATTCGTGTATTTAAAGCAATCTAAGCATACCTTTTTACCGTCCTCAATCCTCAAATAATTTTCAGCTACTGCATCGCCGCACTTCTCGCAGAATGCCAAATTAAAGCAAGAGTCACCCTTTCCTGGATCGTAATCAAATGGCC
>JALTCA010000078.1:0-6025 GCA_027008245.1 Desulfurellales bacterium | reverse complement strand
GCGTATCTTTGCAGACGCGTATCGAGTGTCGTGTAAACCTTTAATCCACTCTTATACACAACCTCTTCACCAAAATGATCAATGAGCCACGTTCTCACATAATCCGTAAAATACGGCGCTATAATCAAACCAAACAGGTTCTGCGATGGCCTCTTTAGGTAGATATTGGCATTCATAGCCTGCTGGTATTGTTCTAAAGTAATAAAATGATTCTCATACATCCTTTTAAGCACATAAATCGTCCTCTGACGAGCCCTTTTTGGATGTTTATAAGGATTATAGTAACTTGGAGCAGCTACAAGACCAGCAAGTAAGGCACTTTGAGTAATAGTCAAATTATTTGCATGTGTATCAAAGTACGTTCTAGCAGCCGCTTCAATGCCCCACGCACCTTCACCAAAATATACCGTATTTAAATAAAGTCCCAAAATTTTGTTCTTTGAAAGCTCCTTTTCTAGTCTGTAAGCCAAAATTACCTCTTTTAATTTTCTCTTAATCGTTCTAGAAGGTGTCAGATATACATTTTTAACTAATTGTTGTGTTATAGTGCTTCCCCCCTGTACAATTTTACCTTTCAAAACGTCAACCACCAAAGCTCTCATTATTCCTACAATATCTATTGCCCCATGCTCATAGAAACGGGCGTCTTCAGCCGCCAAAATGGCGTACCTCATCCACGGAGAAACCTGAGAGAGCTTAACGGGAATTCTATTTTGCAAACCAAATTTAGCGATGAGCTTACCATCCGCCGAATAGACTTTAGTTGGCAGTGGCAGCATCTTTACATTTACAATTTTACTAAAATCACCCCTTATACTTATATATATAGAACCAATATATACAGTTCCTGCTATAATCCCAAGAACAACCACTGTAGAAAACAAATATATAAAAAATTTAAAGACCGCTCTAAAAATCTTTTTCATTTTAGTTTAATTTTATAAGTCAGATAGACATTTGTATTAAGCCAAGCAAGTTTTTGATGCTTCTTCAATATTATCTTTAAATAGTACTCTATACCCGTCAAACTACCCTTTTCCGCTTGTATTATAGCTTTAGCTATATATGAATTATAAAAATTTACACCTTTCATAATAGACTTTGTGAAAAAATTATCAGCAACATCTGGATAACCATCCAAAAGATAGGCAATACCGAGTTTATAGTAGTCCTCAGCAGAATATACTTCTATATCATACATGGCTTCATAGGCTTTTTGTGGTTTGTCACTTATCAAATACATGGTAGCCATCAACCTTTTAAGGAAATCATTTTGATAGTTTTCATAAAAATAGTTGCACAGAGTGAGTAAGTTTTTGGGATTCCAATACAAATGCATGGCTCTCTCAAAATCTTTCTGGATAAAAAGATAGTTAACATCTTGATTTAGTGCTGACTCAAATAATAGAAAAACCTTTCTCTCATACTCTCCCAATTTCTTAATTTTGCCCCTATTAAAATTCTCTCTATCTATAATGTAATCAGAAAAAATCGTCAGGTACTGTAACTTTTTCTGCCCATCTTCATCCAAAGACTTAGCCCTTTGAGAAAAAGTATTCAAGTAATTCATGGCATCCATATGCTTGCCACCAATTTCTTTAACAATGGACATAGCTAAGTAAGGTAAAGGAAACTGTGGATACGTGCTTATTAAACGGTTAAGAAGCGAATTGGCTGTATCAACATTATGGTTTTTAAGACTTAATATAGCAACATTATACGTTAAAAGCGGATTTGTAGGCGCCTTAGAGAGTGCAGACTTATAATACATAAAGGCTGTTTTATAATCACCTTGTATATAGAATTTATTTGCATATTCGCTTAACAAAACAGCTTCTGAAAAATGTGCTGCTTGCTCAAATTCACTTGCAGCTTTTTCTGGCAATCCTAATTGCTGATATAAGAACCCTAATTTAATTTGCGGAGCAGCCGCGGTAGGTAGTAAATTTATAGGTTTCAAATACATATTCAATATTTCAAAAGCCAAAATATAGTTAAAATTCATCCTTAAAGAATAGTTTGTTAGGGTCAATTGAGAATAAACTTCAGGTATTATCTTAAAATGCTTAAAACAAGCAGTATTATTATCTTTGTTTAAAAATAGAAAATCATTTGCTGCTTTAAACTTATTGGCTCTAAAAAGCAAGAAAAAAGCTAAATAGTTTTTACATGGAATTCTACTCATATCCATATAATACATCTTAGGTACACTACTCAATGCCTGTTTGTAGTGACCATTTTGTGTCTCAATCAAAGATAAGTTATAAAACACACTACCCATAGGATAGTATTTCAAAGCTTTTTCCATATAGCTTGTGGCGGTTTTTATATTTCCCTGTTTTAAGTAATAATCCCCAGCAAGACTCAATAGAAGCGGTGAATAAGGATATTTTGATATCATCTCAAACATATTATCGGTTTCATTATCAACAACATAATCATAATAAACACTCATAAGTTGCACATCTTTATCATCTAAACCTTTTTCTTTCAAAATCTCTATCATATGTTTTGCTTCTCTATATTTCTTTTGTGCCATATAAATTCTAAAAAGGTTTACATATCCATTTATATAATTTGGGTTGTTATGGATAGCAAGCAATAAGTAACGTTTTGTTTTATCAAACAAATACTTTTTAGCTTTTTTAATATTCCCCATTTTCAGGTAGATATACCCAATGCCATAGTATGAAACATATAAATCAAAAGTAGCCTTTTTTAGCTGTTCTAATGCCTTTTTATATTCACCCTTCTCCTGCAAACGAACGGCATTTATAAAATGGACATCTACGATAGGATTATAAGCTTCTGGCAACTTTTTTTTCTCTTTAGGTTTAGGTTTTATCACTTTTTTATGTACAACATGCTTAACAGGTTTTTTAGGAGGTGACTTTTTTTGCAGTAATAAAAAAGCGGCAGCCGCTACAACTAACACAGCTGCCACAATAACAGCATAAACAATCCACTTTGGCCTTTTCTTTACTTCCTCAAGTTCTTCTTCTAATACCTTCTCTGACCCTAATCCTTCTCCATGTGTTTCGCTTATGACCTCTTCAGTCGGCTCAGATGAGTCTGGTTCCTCTTCTTCTTCTATAACTATAACTTCTTCATCTTCTTTTGGCTCTTGCTGATCGTCTATTTTATTTTCTTCTGGCATAGATATCTTTTTCAGCTAATTTTAGATACAAAATTCTTAATTCTCCTAACACCTTCCTTTATCTCTTCTAAACCAGTAGCAAAAGAGATTCTAACAAATTCATCTGCCCCAAAAGCTACACCAGGCACTAAAGCAACATGCTCTGTTTCAAGCAACAATGTTGCAAAATCCATAGAGTCCTTTATCTCCTTACCGTTAATCTTTTCACCATAAAAAGATGAAACATTTGGAAACACATAAAACGCACCTTTTGGATTATGGCATGTAATTCCATCTATTTTATTAAGCTCTGCAACAATGTAGTCGCGTCTTTCTTCAAAAGCTTTCCTCATTTTTTCTACGCTATCTTGCGGACCAAGTAAAGCCTCAATAGCTGCATCCTGGGCGATAGAGGTGGGGTTTGTTGTGCTCTGCGACTGCAATTTTATCATTGCTGCTATAACATCTTTGTCTCCGCATGTATAACCAATTCTCCATCCAGTCATTGAATACGTCTTGCTCACACCATTCACAACTAATGTTCTTTCTTTAGCATAATCCGATAATAAGGCAATGCTAATCGGTTCATATCCATCAAAAACTATATCCTCGTAGATTTCATCAGAAATTATCCACATATCGTGCTTTTCAGCAAGCTTGGCTATATCCATAAGTTGCTCTTTTGTATATGTTGCGCCCGTTGGATTTGATGGATTGTTTATAAGAATCATTTTAGTTCTATCAGTGATTACCCTTTCTAAATCATCTATTGTAGGAACAAAACCATTTTCTTCTTTTGTTTCTATAATTATCGGTTTAGCTCCAACATACATGGCAATTGCTTCATACGTAACCCAATACGGGGAAGGTATAATAATTTCATCTCCTTCATCCAGCATAACAGAAGCTATGTTAAACAACGCATGTTTTGCTCCAACAGAGATGCACACATTCTCCCTTTTGTACTCTAAGCCATTCCTTCTCTTTTCTTTTTTTACCACCGCATCCTTAAGCTCGTTCATGCCGCCTGCTGGTGTGTATTTTGTGTTTCCATTAATGATAGATTTAATGGCAGCATATTTTACATTATCTGGCGTATCAAAATCAGGTTCACCTGCAGCAAAATTGGTAACACTAACTCCCTGACTCCTCAATTCCTTTGCCTTAGCACTAATACCAATCGTCAAAGATGGCTGGATTACACCAATCCTTTTGCTGAGTTTCTGTTTACTCATTGTACATTTCCCCTCCCAATTTTTTTATTCATTGCTTCTATTACCAACTTAGGAACAAAATTAGAGATATTACCTCCATTCAAATAAACATCTTTAATTATAGAAGAACTCAGAAACGAATATTTAATATACGGCATCAGATATATCATCTCTATTTCTTCATTCAATCTTCTGTTCATAAAAGCCATTTGTAATTCATACTCAAAATCACTAACAGCTCTCAAGCCTCTTACTATGACTTTTGCTTTCTTTTTCTTAGCAAAATCTATAAGTAACCCTTTAACACCCTCAACAGTAACACCCTTTAACTCTGCATCAGCTTCTACCACACCTTTTGTCAATTCAACCCTCTCATCAAATGAAAAAAGAGGGGTTTTGCCAGCATTCACTGCTACAGCAACAATTATACGATTAAATATTCTTTTTGCACGTTTAATAATATCCAAATGCCCATTTGTTATTGGGTCGAACGTCCCAGGAACAATAGCAACAACTTCACTCATTTTTCCGCTCCGTAATAATCCAATGTATTTTTTCCAAAAACTCTATTTTTTAATCTTGAGAAATCTCCAAATTTATCCCTAAGTTTAGTTCCTTTCTCATGCTCAACGCAAACAATCGCATTTTTATTAACTTTAGAAAAAAATCTGTCTAAAAAACTATCCAAATTAAACTTGTATGGCGGATCTATATACACAATATCTACAGTTTCTAAAACGCTACTATCCAAAAACCGTTCAGCATCAGATTTAATAATCTCTACATTTTCCATATTTCTTGTATTACGTGCTATTAGAGATATACTTTCACTCGAACTATCAACAAATATAACCTTTTCTGCTCCACGGGATATGGCTTCCATACCAATAGAGCCGCTACCAGCAAAAAGGTCTAAAAATACACTACCTTCAATTAAATCTCTTATAGTATCAAAGAAAGATTTTCTCACAATACTTCTTGTGGGTCTCAAATTGTTGCTCTTTTTATAATACAGCCTTTTGTACTTCAAACTCCCTGCTATTACTCTCACTGCACTTCCTTAACAATGATAGTTTCTTAATTTCTCTTGGTACCCTAATATACACAAATTCATTAGGATTTCCATATTTTTTTATATTCCCCTTTTCATCGAAAAGCGCATTTATGTAAACTCTTTCTATATTCAAGGTCAAAGACACAATCTCATATTCACCATACTCAATTTTTCCCCTTACTTGAACTTTTGCATAACCCTCAGAATAGTCCACAACAACACCACAAAAATCACAATTTTTAATATATCCTGATGATTCTATATGTTGCTTGGGTTGCCCAAGGTAAAACCCAAAAGAATAAGGTCTGTGACTAACTCTGTTTAATTCCTTCATGTAGTATGGGATTTTAGATTTAAAATCCCCACCTCTCATTAGTGTATCCAAAGCATCACGATACACAGACGTCACAACAGAAACGTAATACACGCTCTTCATTCTACCTTCTATTTTTAGCGAGCTAACACCGCTTCTTATCAATTGTGACAATATAGGTAAAGTGCACATGTCGTATGAGTTAAATATAAAAGTGCCTTCCGGATGTTCCTCGACATCCATGGGCATATCTGGCCTTTTATGCTCGACAACAGTATATTTCCACCTACAACTTTGAGTACAATTCC
>JALTCA010000077.1:0-22062 GCA_027008245.1 Desulfurellales bacterium | reverse complement strand
GCCATGAAGGAGTTTGATGTTGTTATAATCGGGGGAGGACCTGGAGGTGTTACTGCTGCTATTTCTGCAAGAAATAGTTATCCTGATAAAAAAATAGCTGTGATTAGGAAAGAAGAAATAGTGATGATTCCATGCGGAATTCCTTACACCATAAATACCCTTGAAAAGGTAGATGATAACATATTGCCCGATGCTCCTTTGCATAAGAATAATGTAGATTTGATAGTTGATGAGGTTGTTGATGTAAATGACCACAGGTTAGAACTTGCCTCTGGTGAGACCGTATATTTCAAAAAACTTGTATTGGCAACAGGCTCCACTCCTTTTGCTTTGCCTATAAAGGGTGTCGATAAGAGAGGTGTTTGGTTTGTAAGAAAGCAAAAGGAATACCTTGAAAGGATGAAGGATGAGCTGAAAAAAGCCGCAACGGTTGTTGTAATAGGTGGTGGTTTCATTGGTGTAGAAGTTACTGATGAACTGCTGAAGGCAGGAAAAAAGGTTTGCCTAATTGAGAGACTTCCTTCTCTTTTGCCTTTATCTATGGATAAGGAATTTGGCGACAAAGCTAAGGAGGTTTTGGTATCTTTAGGAGCCGAAGTTCTTACAGGTACGTCTGTTAAAGAAATCTCAGGTGATAAAAATGTAAACGGAGTACTGCTTTACAATGGAAAAAAGATTTTAGCTGATGCAGTAATTATTGCGGTTGGATATAGATCAAATCTTGAGCTTGCAAAAAAGTTGGAATTGGCTGTAGATGATAATTATGGAATTATAGCAGATGAGTATCTAAAAACGAGTAGAGACGACATTTTTGCTGTTGGTGACTGTGTTGCAAAAAGAACATTTTTCACAGGAAATTTCACCAACTTAATGCTTGCCTCAACGGCAATGGCTCAAGGCAGACTCGCAGGTGCTAATTTGTTTGAGATTAAGGTGGTAAAGGTATTTCCTGGTGTTTTAGGTACGTTTTCCACAAAAATAGGAAACACGGCTTTTGCTACAACAGGATTTACAGAGGAACAAGCAAGAAAAGCTGGTATTGATTACGTCGTTGGGACTCATGAAACTGTTGATAGACATCCAGCCAAATTACCTAGGGCATCTAAACTCTATACAAAGTTAATATTTTCCAGGTGTTCACATATTCTTCTAGGTGCGCAGCTTATGGGTGGAGATTCTGTAGGAGAACTTATAAATATGTATTCTGTAATTATACAAAATAGAATGACCAATATGGAAATTGACACGTTACAGATTGGAACACACCCGCTTCTCACAGCTTCACCTATAGCTTATCCTGTGATAAATGCAACGGTTAATGCTGCTTTGGATTTAAAATGACAAAATTAATGTGTTTGGCTTTTTAGAGTAGTATAGTAGTTAAATATGAGATATACTTGTTGATGCAATGATAACTTTATATGTGTTGCTGTTATATTATACCTTTGGTATTGACTTTTGAATTGCAGTTATGCTAAGTTTTGTAGGCTTTTAAGGAGAGAGTGCGGTGATTTTTGATGTTAAAGTTAAGCCTAACTCTAAAAGAGAATCAATAGGTTTTGAAAATGGCATGATTGTTGTGAAAATAAGGGAAAAGCCTATTGAGGGCAAAGCTAACAAGGCTTTAATAGAAAAACTTGCTAAAGCTTTAGGTGTGGCAAAAAGTTGTATACAGATTGTTGGCGGTGAAAAGTCTAAGAATAAACGAGTTTCGATTGATTGTGTTGACGATGAAGAAAAGATTTATGAGTTACTTGAGGAGGTATGAAGATGCCGATATATGAGTATAAATGCGAATTTTGCAATCATAAATTTCAACTGTTACAAAAGGTTGATGAGAAGCCACCAAATAAATGTCCTAATTGTGGTAGAGAGGGTGGGATAAAAAAACTTATTTCTCAAACAATGTTTGAGCTCAAGGGTAGCGGATGGTATGCTACCGATTACAAAAATACAAGCTCCAAAGAAATAGAGTCTAAGAGTACTTCTGTAAATAAAAGTCCTGAAAAATCACAAACCAAGGAGGAGAAAAGTGCTTGAGAGAACGTTGGGTATAATAAAACCTGATGCTGTAGCTTTTAAAAACGCAGGCAAAATTATTGATATGCTTGAGACAAACGGTTTCTCAATTATCGGAATGAAAAAGATTCATTTGACAAAGGAACAGGCAAAGAAGTTTTACATTGTTCACAAAGAGAGACCTTTTTATGATTCTCTAACAACTTTTATGTCTGAAGGACCTATTGTTGTAATGGTTTTGGAAAAGGAGAATGCAATAGAGGATTACAGAAAGATTATGGGTGCAACAAACCCTGAAGAAGCGGAAGAGGGTACAATAAGAAAGCTTTTTGGAACCAATATTGAGAGAAATGCAGTTCACGGTTCGGATTCGAAGGAATCAGCAAGTTTTGAGATACCGTTTTTCTTTAATGAATTAGAATTGGTGTAAGAAAGGAGAAATAAAAATGGCGCAGCCAAAAAGAAAATCTTGCCATTCAAGGGCAGCAAAGAGATCTACCCATAAAAAATTAAAAAATGTTCCTTTAACAAAGTGTCCGAATTGCGGAGAGTACAAGCTTCCTCATAGGGTTTGCCCGTCATGTGGATATTACGGTGATAGAGAGGTTATATCACCTGAGGAATAGATGCAATACGTAGCTGTTGATGGATATGGTGGCGATAAGGCTCCTTATGAGATTGTCAAGGGCGTAGGGCAAGCTTTAGAAAACGTTAAAGACCTTTTTGTTTATTTGACAGGTTATAAAGATGAATTAAAAAAGCTGATTAAGGATTTTCCTAAAGGTCTTTCAGATAGGCTTGAGATAGTAAATGCGAAAGAAGTTATACGTATGTCCGAAAAGCCGTCTCAAGCCTTAAGGCTTAAAAGCTCATCTATGGCTTTGGGAGTGGGTCTTGTAAAAGATGGAAAGGCAGATGCTTTTGTAACCGCTGGAAATTCTGGGGCAGCGATGGCTCTGGCTATGTTTACATTGGGCAGGATTAAAGGTGTTTCACGTCCTGCCATTGCTACGCTTTTGCCTACTTTAGATGGGCAGATGCTAATGCTTGATGTAGGTGCCAACGTTGACTGCAAACCCCAACATATGCTTGAGTTTTCCATTATGGGTGCGGTTTATGTAAAGTATGTTGTTGGTATAAAAAATCCAAAGGTAGCAATTTTGAATAATGGTTCTGAACCAGGAAAAGGCAATCAATTGGCAATTGCAAGTTACGACTTACTTTATAAAAGTAAGTTGAATTTCATTGGCAATATAGAAGGTGATGAGATTTACAGGGGCAAGGCGGATGTTGTAGTGTGTGATGGTTTTGTTGGTAACGTTGTTTTGAAAGTTAGCGAATCAATACCAGATGTTATTGCTGAATTTTTAAGGGAAGAAATCAAAAAAAGTTTTTGGTATAAAATTGGCTTTCTTTTAGCTAAACCCGCTTTTGGGGTTTTAAAAACCAAAACAGATTACTCTGAGTTTGGAGGAGCTCCTTTACTTGGCGTTAGGGGAGCGTGTATTATAAGCCACGGAAGAAGTAATGCTAATGCGATAAAGAATGCAATACTTAAAGCTTTAAAATTTTCTAAAGAGAAAGTTAATGATAAGATTGAAAAGACAATTGGGAATTGCGTAGTATTAAATCATCTAAAGGGGGCAGTGAGGTCATGAGGGCAAAGATAACGGCTACTGGGTCATATTTACCTAATAAGGTACTGACCAATTTTGATTTAGAAAAGTTCGTGGATACAAGTGATGAATGGATTAAGCAAAGAACAGGTATTGAAATGAGGCATATTGCAGAAGATGAATCTACATCTGATCTTGCCGCTAAAGCAGCTGAAGATGTTTTGAAAAAGAGTGTTTTAAATCCATTGGATATTGAACTTATAATCGTAGCAACGGTTACTCCAGATCAACCTTTACCGGCTACCGCTTTGTTTGTCCAGGATAAAATAGGGGCTTACAATGCTTTTGCTTTTGATATAAATGCTGCATGTAGTGGGTTTATCTATGCTCTTTCTATTGCAAATGCCTATATAGTTTCCGGCATGGTTAAAAATGCTATTGTTATTGGAGTTGAGACACTTAGCAAGATTACAGATTGGACAGATAGGTCTACATGTGTTATCTTTGGAGATGGAGCGGGAGCGGTTTTGCTTGAGAGAACAGATGAAAATAGGGGGATATTTAGTGTAGTGTTGCATGCCGATGGTAGATACACAGATTTAATGAGAGTTCCTGCCCCTGGAAGTAGAATACCGTGCTCGAAAGAGGCTATAGAGAACGGCGATATTTACATAAAGATGAAGGGCAATGAAACATTTAAAATGGCAATAAGGAGCATAGCGTCTGTTAGTAAAGAAGCCTTGGATTTGGCAGGTATGGATTTTTCCGATGTGGATTGGATGATTTCCCATCAAGCCAATAAAAGAATAATAGATGGTGTGGCAAGAAGAGTGGGTTTGGAAGGAGAAAGGGCTATTATTACGATTGATAAGCATGCAAATACTGCTGCTGCTACAATTCCGCTTGCAATGAATTGGGCTGTTGAGATGGGTAAAATAAAGGAAGGTGATATTGTGCTTTTAAATAGTTTTGGTGCCAGCTTGACATGGTCAGCTGCTGTTTTGAGGTGGTAAGATATGTTAAAGACTGAAATCTGTGATGTGTTGGGCATAAAGTACCCAATAATTCAAGGTGGTATGGCTTGGGTCTCTGATGCAGAACTCGCAGCAGCGGTTTCAGAGGCTGGTGGATTGGGTATAATTGCTGCCGGTAATGCACCTGCTGATTGGGTTGAACAGGAAATTGTGAAGGCAAAAAAGCTTACGGATAGGCCTTTTGGTGTTAACATAATGCTCCTTTCACCATATGTTGACGATATTGTCGATGTTGTTGTTAAACATGGTGTTAAGGTGATAACTACGGGTGCTGGAAGTCCAGGAAAATATATGGATAAGTTCAAGAGTATTAATGCAAAGGTTGTTCCGGTAGTGGCTTCTGTTGCTTTGGCAAAGAGAATGGAAAGCGCTGGTGTGGATGCCGTTATTGCTGAGGGTATGGAATCTGGCGGACATATTGGTGAGTTGACTACTATGGCTTTAGTGCCTCAGGTTGCTGATGCAGTTGGGATTCCAGTGATAGCAGCAGGTGGTATAGCAGATGGAAGAGGATTGGTAGCAGCCTTTGCTTTAGGTGCTAAAGGTGTTCAGATGGGGACAAGGTTTGTGACATCCAAGGAATGTACTATATCTCAGTTATACAAGGAAGCTGTAGTAAAAGCTAAAGATAGAGATACTATAGTTACAGGAAGGATCACAGGACACCCAGTTAGGATTTTAAAGAATAGATTGGCAAGAGAGTTCTTAAAATTGGAAAATAGTGGAGCTACTATAGAGGAACTTGAAAAGTTTGGAGAGGGAAAACTTAGACGTGCTGCACGTGAAGGTGATGTGGTTAATGGTAGTGTTATGGCAGGGCAAATTTCAGGCTTGATTAAGGATATAAAGCCTGTTAAAGATATAATTGAAGACATTGTAAAGGAAGCTAAGACAGTTTTAAAGAACGTAAATGGTTTGTTTGAGGGTTGAAGATGAGATTTTTGATGTTTACAGGCCAAGGATCGCAGTTTGTTGGAATGGGTAAGGATCTTTATGATGCGTTTGATATTGTTAAAAAAACATTTGAAAGAGCAAATAATGCTTTGGGCTATGACCTGACGCAGTTAATGTTTGAAGGACCTCAAGATGAGCTGACCTTGACTGAAAATGCACAGCCGGCGATACTGACTGTTTCTATTGCCATATATAACCTTATCAAATCAGAAACAGATTTCGATTTTGACGTTACAGCAGGCCACTCTTTGGGTGAGTATTCGTCCTTTGTAGCTGTGGGTTCTTTGGATTTTGAGGATGCTGTGTATGCTGTTCATATGAGAGGGAAGTTTATGCAAGAGGCTGTTCCTGAAGGCGTTGGTTCGATGGCTGCAATAATTACTGATAAGTATAAAGAGGTTGAGGAGTTATGCAAAAAGGCATCACAAGAACCCAAAGGCTACTGTCAGATAGCTAATTATAATGCCAAGAATCAAGTAATTGTCTCTGGATATAAAGAAGGTGTCGGTTTAGTATCTAAATGGGTAAAAGAAAAATCGATAGGTAAGGTGATTCCTTTGAACGTTTCTGCTCCTTTCCATTGTGCGTTAATGGAACCTGTAAGGGAGCAAATGGAAAGGGTTTTGGAAAAGATTGATTTTAAGGATCCGAGTAAACCAGTGATTGAGAATACTAACTCTGATATTGTGGAAAGTAAAGGCAAAATAAAGGCCTATTTGATTGACCAGATAACCGATCCCGTGCGATGGATTGATAATGTAAATAAAGCGATAGAGCTTGGTTGCGATAGTTTTGTTGAATTTGGCCCAAAGAATGTGCTTGCTTCGATGCTTAAGAGGGATTTTAGAAAGGCAGATATCAATTATGTAGTTGACTTAAAAACGTACAATAGTTATAAGGATAAGGTATGAAATTTAAAGGTAATGTTGCTTTAATCACTGGCGCAAGTCGCGGTATAGGTGCTGAGATTGCCTATAGGTTGTCATTAAAAGGTATAACTGTTTTAATTAACTACTCTAAAAGTGAAGAGGCTGCTGTTGAGCTTGCGCAAAAAATTAGGCGAGAAGGTGGAAACTGTGATATTGTGAGATTCGATGTATCTAATTATGATGAGGTAGAAGCTGCAATAAAAGAAACTATAGATAAATATAAAAAGATAGATTATCTGATTAACAATGCAGGTATAGCTAAAGATAATCTGATTTTGAGGATGACAAAGGAGGATATAGATTCTGTTTTAAATGTTAATCTAAAAGGAGCTATTAATTGTTGTAAGCATGTAAGCAAATATATGGTTAAGAATAAATTTGGTGTTGTTGTGAATATATCAAGCGTTGTAGGTTTAATGGGTAATGCAGGACAGGCTAACTATTCATCAAGTAAATCTGGTTTGATAGGATTGACAAAGTCTCTGGCAAGGGAATTGGGCTCGAGAAATATCAGAGTTAATGCCGTTGCACCTGGCTATATTGAAACCGAAATGACTGAGAAATTGAATGTTTTACAAAAAAAGGCTTTAATGTCCAATTTGGTTATAAAGAGGCTTGGTAAGCCAGAAGATGTAGCGAATGTTGTGGAATTTTTGTTGAGTGAAGAGGCATCCTACATTACAGGTGAAGTCATTAATGTTAGTGGCGGTTTGTATATTTGATAAAATAAAAGAAGGGGGTTTTGAAAGATGAATGTAGTTGAAGAGGTAAAAAAAATCATTGTAGAGCAGTTAGGTGTTGATGAGGAAGAGGTTAAACCTGAGGCTAAATTTATTGAGGATTTGGGTGCTGATTCTCTGGATACAGTTGAGCTTGTTATGGCAATGGAAGAGAAATTTGGCATAGACATACCTGATTCAGATGCTCAGAAGATTATAACGGTGCAGGATGCAATCGATTATGTTGAATCTCATTTAAATAAATAAGAGAGAACTATGCGAAGAGTAGTAGTTACAGGCGTCGGAGCAGTTACTCCTGTTGGTCTAACAGCCAAAGAGAGCTTTGATAATGCATATAAGGGTGTAAGTGGTATTGATAGAATAACGAGATTTGATCCATCTAACTTTACTGTCCAAATTGCTGGTGAGGTCAAGGGTTTTGATCCGTCTAAGTACGTTGATAAGAAGGATTTAAAAAAGATAGATCTTTTTTCTTTGTATGCCATCGCAGCATCTGATGAGGCTTTAAAAAATTCTGGTTTGGAATTAGAAAAAGAAAACCCTTTTAGAGTTGGGGTAAGTATAGGAAGCGGTATAGGCGGATTAGCGACGATTGAGAAGTATAATGAGGCTATGCTAAAAAGGGGTCAAAAGGGTGTTTCTCCGTTTTTTATACCTGTGGCAGTAATTAACATGGCAGCTGGTAATGTTGCCATGAAATTTGGTGTAAAAGGACCAAATTTTAGCGATGTTACTGCATGTGCGACAGGAACTCACTCTATAGGTCTGGCTGCGCGTTGTATTGCCTACGGTGATGCAGATGTTATGATTTGTGGTGGTACAGAATCTACTATAACGCCTCTTGCAATTAGCGGATTTGCTAACATGAAGGCACTTTCTACTCGCAACGATGAACCCCAAAAGGCTTCGAGGCCGTTTGATAAGGATAGGGATGGATTTATCGTTGGCGAAGGATCCGGTATTTTAGTTTTAGAGGAATATGAGCATGCAAAGAAAAGGGGGGCGCCTATTTTAGCTGAGTTTGCTGGGTTTGGTATGAGTGATGATGCTTATCATTACACTGCGCCAGATCCAGAAGGCGAAGGTGCAACATACGCTATGGAGATGGCTTTAAATGATGCCAAACTCAATCCGGATAATATTGATTATCTAAATGCTCACGGTACATCTACGTACTTTAATGACATTATTGAAACTAAAGCCATAAAGAAGGTTTTTGGAGATTATGCTTATAAACTTACTATAAGTTCTACTAAATCTGTTACAGGCCATTTGCTTGGTGCTGCGGGTGGCGTTGAGGCTGTATTTAGTGTTCTTGCTCTGAAAGAGAGTATTGTCCCGCCGACGATGAACCTTGATAATCCGGATGAAGAATGTGACCTGTTCTATACGCCTAACGAGGCGATAAAGAAAGAGATAAACGTTGTCATGTCCAACTCCTTTGGATTTGGCGGAACAAATGCCGTTTTGATTTTCAAGAAGGTTTAAGGGGGCTTAAAGCCCCTTTTTTTTATGGAAAACATAATTTTTGATTTAGATGGCACTCTAATTGACTCAAAGCTCGATTTGGCCAATGCGTTGAATCAAACTTTACAGAACTTTGATATAAAACCTTTATCCCATAATAAGATTTATAGCCTTGTTGGTAGTGGTGTTAGAAGGCTTATTGAGGATGCACTAAAGTTTAGAGATAAATTGAAACTGTTCGATAGCGTGTTTGACTTTTTCTTAAATTACTATTATGACCATCTTTTGGACAACACAAGACTTTATGACGGTATAAAAGACGTACTTGATGCTTTGAAAGGGAAGGGTAAGCGCTTGTTTGTTGTTAGTAACAAGAGTGAGATTTTTTCAAGGAAGATACTCAAAGGCTTGAACGTGGAGCATTACTTTGATGAAATTGTTGGTGGTGATACATTTCCCAACAAAAAGCCACATCCGCAGCAGATTTTGGAAATTCTAAAAAAATACGATGCAAAAAATAGTGAATCTATCGTTATAGGGGATTCGGAAAACGACATAGAGGCTGCAAAAGCCGCTAATGTTACTGTATGTTGGGTCTCTTACGGCTTCAGGGATCGGTCAATTTTGGACATATACACTGTGGATTTCGTTGCAGAAAAGCCTCAGGATATACTCAAGTTTGTGTTATGAGTGTGCATTTCTCTGATAGTCTTGACAAGCATCTTCCTATCTTTGTTTTGAATTTGCCGTCTTTAAGATCGGGATGGAAGAGATCAAAAATACTACAGCTTCCGCTTGCGAATATCTCTACATCGCCGTAGTAGAGCGTATCTATTAGGTGTGTAAATCTCAATGTATCCATAAGTTCTTCAGAGGAGAAGGGTCTCAATTTCTCTATAAACAGAGCATCTAAGTTGTATGAAAGTTGTGTGTACCTAAAAGGGTGAACCTCTCTCAATTTTTCAATTAGCTCTTCGAAGTCGACAATAAGCTTTTTTCTGTTTTTCGTTTTATAGGTTTCAAAGATTGACTCTATGCTCTTGCTTGTTTCGTTGAATTCGATCTTCTTTAGTTTGAGTCTATAATCCTTACCATCGATGATTATTGTGTCAAAGGTGTTTATAAGTTTTCCTATTCTCTCCTTGAAGACCAATATGTCTAATTTCCTTTTGCCAAGCTGTGATGGCAGGGTGTTGGATGTTGCGACAACGACACAGTCCGTATTGCTCATTTCCCTGACAAAGTTTATACCCATCATGGCATCGCCTGGGTCGTCAAGCTCGAATTCGTCGATTAGAACAATGTCAAATTTATTGGAGAGTTCTACTACCACGTCTTTTAACCTGTAGAAAGCGATCAAATAGACAAGCTCTGAAAAAGACAAGAATGCCGATTTGTACCTGTATTCGTTTCCGATTGCGGCAAGGAGATGTGTCTTTCCAACGCCGTATACTCCGTCTAAATAGATATTTTTGGTTTTTTTTACTTTGGATATTGCCCTTAAAAACTTTGGCCTTTCTCTGACCTTTCTGAAATCCTCCATCTGTTTTATAAATGCCTTGAGTTTTTCCTTTACCTCTTCTTGGGATGGATAGTTTTTGTCTGGGTAGTAGTTGTCAAACGTACACTTTTTGAATTTTGGCGGTATGGCGTTTGATTCGATTAAGCTATCTATAGAGATGGAAAAGTCTATATCGTCGATGTTTAAGATACTGTCGGTCATAATATACCTCTATTCATGAGTTTGTTAGTACCTAATCCTCGGATCCAGTAGGGCGTAAGATATATCTGCAATTAAATTACCGATTAAGGTTAACAGGCTGCTGATTGCCAAGATGCCCATTACTGTGGGATAATCCCGTGCCATGGCAGAATAGTAAAACAACTGACCCATGCCCGGTATTGCAAATATCGATTCTATGATCACACTGCCGCCAATAAGTGACGGTATGGATAGACCCATTATTGTTACAAGGGGCAGTAGGGCATTTTTTAGAGCGTGTTTGTACAGAATTGTTTTTTTGTCAATCTTTCTCAAGAACATGAGCTTTATGAAGTCCTTATCCAACACGTCCATCATGCCGCTTCTCACGTACCGTGCAAATCCTGCTAGTGATCCAAAGACACCAATGAATATGGGTAAAGACAAGTGCTTTGCCATATCCCAATAGTAGGCAAACGTACCTGGTTTAACATTAAATGAGTGCAAACCGGATATAGGCAAAATGTGTAATTTGACGCTGAAGAAGAGTATCAATAAAAGCGCAAGCCAGAACGATGGCATGGCATAGCCACTAAAAACAAAGAACGTGAAGAATTTGTCAATGAATGAATCTTTCTTTGTGGCTGAAATGACACCTATGGGTATGGATATCAAAAGGGACAGTATTAAGGTGATTACGTTAATTAAAAGTGTTATTGGTAAACGTTCACCAATTTTCTTAATTACGCTGGTTCCGTCAACCAAGCTATATCCAAAGTTCAGCTTGAATAAGTTTTTTAGCCAATCAACGTACTGAATGTAGAGTGGCTCGTTTAGGTGATAGATCTTTTCCATATTTTTAATGGACTCGTAGGATACGTTTGGGTTAAACCCACCTGTGGCATTTACTGGATTGCCCGGTGCTAAGTGTATAATGACAAAAATTATAAATGTTATGCCGATGAATGTTGGTATAATTTCAAGCGTTTTCTTTACAAGGTATCCCAACATGGTATTTAAATGATTCTATTTTTTTCTTTTGAGAACAGATATAAATGAGCTCCTCAGGCGTTTTTCCCTCTTTCGGGTATCGAGCAAAAGTTATATAGCAGCCTATCATGTTCTTAGCCTCTTCTGGATTTATTACACAGCTTTTGTCATTTATTTTCTCTAAAATTCCCTTTTTTAAGTTAATGTGCAATGTGTTTTTAAACGCTTCAGCGTCTTC
This sequence comes from Desulfurellales bacterium, assembly GCA_027008245.1. Taxonomy (GTDB): domain Bacteria; phylum Campylobacterota_A; class Desulfurellia; order Desulfurellales; family Hippeaceae; genus Hippea. The sequence goes on along the minus strand of JALTCA010000077.1, from coordinate 10,373 downwards.
AGAAAGGTATAGGAACATAAAAGAATCTGCTCCGACCCGTGACAAAGCATCCATTCTTACAACATTTTTGAGTTTTTCTGCAACAAATAGTATAACTCTATCCCCAATTTCTCTACCATATTTAAAGTTTATGTAGGATGTGTTTTTTATGTCTGTTAAAAAAAGTGTAAACGGTTTTTTGTAGGATATATATTCATCCATCGTTCTAATCAAATACTCTCTCCTCTTTAGTCCTGTCATAAAGTCTAAATCTAAGATTTCCCTTCTTAATAGTTCTATCTGCTTTGGTATGAATGTTGATTTGGGTATATCCCTAACGTAGCTTTTGATTAGGTCATCTTTAACTTTGTTCAATATACTTTGGTCGACTTTGTCGTTTTCTAAAATTTCAATGGCTTTTCTTGGGTTTAGCGCGCCTCTGTAAGGTCTATCAGTGGTTAAAGCATCAAAGATATCTGCAATGGCTAATATCCTTGCTCCTAATTCCAATTCTTCGCCCATTAGTCCATCTGGATAACCACTTCCGTCCGTTTTTTCGTGGTGGTGTCTTATGCACATGGCTATATCTTTGAACTTTGGTATCTTTTTTACAATTTCGTATGAAATTAAAGGATGATGTTTCATAATTTCATATTCAAACGGCGTGAGTTTTCCTGGTTTTAGCAATATCATGTCTGGTATGCCTATTTTTCCTATATCGTGTAAAAGGCCAGCATTGTAAATCATTTCCTGTTGCTCTCTATCTAAACCTAATTTTTGTGCTATTAATTTTGAGTAAAAGGCAACATGTTCTGAATGCCCACGAGTGTATGTATCCTTTGCTTCCGTTACAGAAATAAAAGCTTGAATTAATCCTTTTTCTATATCTGAAAGTTTGTTTGCCACCGCGTTTACGTTCTTATAGGTATGTAATATTGAAACATAATGAGTTAAAGCTATTCTTATAGTGTCGAGCTCGTTCGTAAAATTTTCAGAAGGCTTTTCTTTGTATTCAAAGGAAAAAGCTGCCACTGTTTCGTTGAGTGAGGTAATTGGTATAAATATTGTATAAGACGAGTTTTCTCCCGTCTGTGATTTTTGTATGATATTAGTAGTATTTGTTTTCCAAAAATTGTATATAGGATGAGCTTTGCTTGTTTTTATGTCTCCAACTTTTGAGCTTTTATTTATTTCAAAATACAGGTTTTCAGAAGGAAAAAGAAAGTAGAGCTTATCAGAATTGAGTAAATTTTTTATCTCTCTTAAAGATTCTATTATTAGGTTTAGTGAGACTGATTGTTTTAGCTTGTTATCTAAAATTTTTAAAAGTTCCAACTGTCTCTTGCTTTTCTCGCTTTCAAAATTAATTTTGTTTATGTATTCTTCTTTATCCAATTCACTGCCTATGGTGTCTGCAATTACTTTTAGGGATTCTATTTCATCTTCTGTGAAGGCTCTGTATTTGTTTAAGCTTATTAAATGTAGTGAGCCGTATGTACATCTTTGGGATTTTATTACAACAGCCAAAAGTGATTTTAGACCTATTTCTAACCATGGTTTTATAGCCTCTTTGTATGTTGGGTAATTTTCTATTACTATGTGTCCGTTTTTTAATAATTTGCCGTATAGTTGATGCCTGCTTTTCAATGGAGCCTCATAGAGTTCTTTGAATGTACTTTTTGGAAATTTTTCACTTAAAAGATATGACGAATGTTTGAAGATTATTACATCTTTTTCCCAAAAACCAATAAATGAACCGTCAACGTTATATATTTCTGCTATAGAATCTAAAATAGAGCACCAATTGTCCTTTTTGTATTCACCGTCTATAATTTTTCTTGCAAGGGTTAGGGTTTTCATTAAAGATTTCATGACGAGTAATTTTTACCATAGGAGTTAGCCATTAGTCAATCGTTACATTGGAATTATTTTTGCTAAACATTTTCTGGAGGTGATTTAAATGGCTTTTTTAAATGACCCTGTTTTCGGTTATCTTAAGAAATCTTTGGATATATCTGTTTTGAGGCAAGAAGTTGTTGCAAGTAATATAGCAAATGCCGACACCCCGGGTTATAGAGCTAAACATATACCGTTTGAAGACGTTTTAAATTTAGCCGATAAAGATTTAAAGTTAAAAACCACAGATCAACGACATATCCAACCGAGTGAAGATTTAAAATATTTGGTTAGAGAAGACAAAACAGATTATCTTACAAAAAACGACAAGAACAATGTGAAGTTAGATAAAGAAATGACGACATTGGCTAAGAATACGCTTTTGATTAACGCTTTGACTGCATTTGAAAGGTATAAGTTTAACCAATATAGCGACATAATATCTTCGACAAAGAACACATAACATGCATAGGAGGGGGTAAGTAATGAGCATTTTTGATAGTATGAATATCGCGGCCTCTGGCATGAGTGCCCAGCGTTTGAGAATGAATATCATATCGTCAAACATTGCAAATGCCGATAGTGTAAAAACACCAGAAGGCGGTCCTTATAAAAGAAGGGATGTTATATTTGAAGCCAAAAGTTATGGTAAATTTTCAGATGTACTAAAGGAAGTTGAGGTTGCTGATGTTGTAAGGGATGATACTCCTCCTAAGTTGGTTTATGACCCAAACAATCCTTTGGCTAATAAAAAAGGCTATGTTGCCTATCCTAACATAAATCCAGTTATTGAAATGACTAATCTCATAGATGCTATGAGAACTTACCAGGCGAATGCTTCTGTAATAGATTCAGCAAAACAGACTGTCCAAGCAGCTTTGGGTGTGCTGAGGACTTGAAAAAAACAAAAAATTGGATTATCATGGTTGCAAGATGGATATAAAAGATGTAGTATTGAAACCCATAGATAATAAAATAGATAGCCAAAACAGCCAAAACAAAGTTAAAGGTGATTCTTTTGACGAAATACTTAAGAAATCATTGGATGAAGTAAATAAGCTTCAAAATAAAGCTGACGAATCTATTGAAGCTATTGCTTCTGGAAAAATGGAAAATATTCAAGATGCCGTTATGGCAATAGAAAAAGCTGACGTATCGCTAAAGCTCCTTACCGAGATTCGCAACAAGGCTATCGATGCTTACAAAGAAGTAATGCGCATGCAAGTGTAATAATTAAATATCTCTTGCCAAACTAACCAAATTTATTATATTGTTTGTGTATGGATTTTAAGCTTTTCGTCGAGCAAATTAAGAAATTCTATACTAATTTGTCGAAGCAACAAAAGATAATCCTATTTAGCTCAATAGGTGTGCTGTTTGCTGGTGTGTTGTTTATATTAATTGAATCAAGTAAGGTCACGTATGCACCACTCTTTACCAATTTGAACGCAAAGGATGCATCTGACATTGTTACATACCTCAATCAACACGGTATAAAGTACAAATTAGAACAGGGTGGCTCAGTAATAGAGGTTCCTAAAGATGAGGTTTATAGCTTAAGGCTTGACCTTGTGGCGTCTGGATTACCAAAGCACGGCGTTGTTGGTTTTGAAATTTTTAACAAGCAGAGTTTCGGTACAACACCGTTTGTTGAGAATGTAAATTACATTAGGGCTTTAGAAGGGGAGCTGACAAGAACGATTGAAAACATAAATGAGGTTAAGTCTGCTAAAATAAATATAGCAATACCTAAACCAACTATCTTTACCGAACAACAACAACCTTCAACAGCGAGCATTGTTCTGAATTTGTATAGACCTATAACTCGAAGCCAAGTTTTGTCCATTCAAAAGCTTGTAGCCGCAGCAGTTCCAGGGTTATCTTATAAAGATGTGACCATTGTTGATAGTGATGGTAATCTATTATCGGTTAATGAATCCGATGAACAATTGCTTACAGCCAATGAAATAAAGTATAAACAGTTGATAGAGCAGCAATATAAACAGAGAATTCAAAGTATGCTTTTGCCTATTTTGGGTAAGGATAAATTTGTTGTAAGCGTAGATGTGAGCCTTGATTTGAGCAAGGTTAAAAAGAAATCTGTTGCTTATGATCCAAATAGTGTTGTTGTTAGTGAGGAAGATGAAGAATCTACTTCTACGACGCCAACCACACAGGGTGTTCCTGGGGTTGTTTCGAATGTTGGAAATAATAGCCAGCAAAACACATCTGCATCTAAATCCTCTAAATCTAAAACAGTGACAAATTATGATGTTGGTAGTACAGAAACTGTAACAGAAGAACCTCTTATAAAGATAAAGAAGGTATCTGTAGCTGTTGTTGTGGATGGGCTTTATAAGCCTACAAAGAACAAGAAAGGTAAAGTTGTAGGATATAAGTTCGAACCTTTAGATAAAGCTACGTTAAATGATATACAACAAGCCGTTATGAGTGCCGTTGGGTATTCAAAAGATAGGGGTGATAAGGTTACAGTTACGTGTATGAGGTTTGCATCGTTGGGTATGAATGAAGGCAGTGGAGGTAGTATGCTGAACGGTGGTAGTATGGTAATAAATTTTGCAAGCTATTACAAATACGCTTTGATTGCGTTATTGTTAGCAATTTTCTATTTCCTATTCTTAAGGAAGTTTATTAAAAATGTGATAACCGTAACCACTGGTAAAGCCGAGGAGAAGAAATCTAAGGCTGAGGCAGAAGGTTTAGGTGAGGGCGAAGCATTAGAAGAAGAGGCTGTCAAAGGAAAAACTGTTAAAGAAATAGAGGAGGAGATAGCATCTAAGCTTGAAGAAGAAGAGGTTGTTGATGAAGAAAAGATTAGAAGCTCTATGATGGAGGATAAAATCAGGGAAGCTGCATCAAGTAATCCGGAGGAAATCGCAAATCTCATAAAAACTATTTTGTTATCTAAATCTAAGGGGTGATATATGCCAGCAGCCAATAGTCCTACCGATATAAAAACATCTGAGGATTTAACTCCTCACCAGAAAGCAGCAATCTTAACAATTGTTTTGGGAGATGACTTATCGCCAAAAGTACTTTCGTATTTGCCAAAACAAGATATAGAGGCTATATCTAAAGAGATAGCATTTATGAAAACTGTTGACCCTAAGATAATTAGGGATGTTGTAGATGAATTTTACAAAATGCTCAAAGCTAAAGAGTTTATGAGTGTTGGTGGGCTTGAGTATGCAAAAGAAATTCTAGTTAAAACGTTGGGGCCAGAGGAGGCTCAAAGGATAATTGATAAGTTGATTAAAATGATGGAATCGAGCTACGGTTTTGATTACCTTGAAAACATAGACCCCAAACAGCTTGTCAAATTCATACAAAGCGAGCATCCGCAAACGATAGCGATAATTTTGGCTCATTTAGATCAATCAACCGCTGCTGAAGTGTTGAGCTTGCTCCCAAAAGAGTTGCAAGCTGATGTGACATTAAGGATGGCATCGTTAGAAAATGTTTCTCCTGCTGTGATTAAACATGTTTCGGAAGTACTTGAATCTAAGTTAGAAAGTGTCAGTGGAACCAATATCGAATTGGGTGGTGTAAGGAAGGTTTCAGAAATTGTCAACAGAATGGGAAGGGTAGAATCCAAAGCTTTAATAGATGCTATAGCTGAACATAATCCAGACCTTGCGAGCCAAATACGCGATATGATGTTCGTATTTGAAGATATTATGAAACTCAGCGATCAGGATATACAAGAACTTCTTAAACATGTGGACAAGAAAGATCTTATTATGGCACTGAAGGGTGCATCTGACGAATTGAAGGATAAGTTCTTTAAAAATATGTCATCTCGTGCAGCTGAGACCCTTAAAGAAGAGCTCGAGTTCTTGGGGGCTGTTAAGGTTAAGGATGTTGAGAGGGCTCAAAAAGTTATTGTCGATATCGTTAGAAAACTTGATGAAGAAGGTGTCATATCAATTGGCGGTGGCGGTGAAGAGGTTGTCGTGTAATGCCGTTTAAAGTGGAAGAATACGTGTTTAAGGAATTGAGAGAAGAAGAAAGCGCTATAAATAGTAGTATTGCTGGGACTGCTGCATCAAGTAACAATGAGCGCAACCTCAATGTAAGTGATGGTGATTTAGATAAAAACGAAAAGCCTGAAGAACAATCTGCTTCTCCTATAATAGATAAAGAAGCTATAGAGAGAGAGTTGAAAACTATTATAGAAACAACCAAGCAACAGGCATTAGAAGAATCCCGTATAATTAAGGAACAAGCAAAGAAAGAAGGATTTGAGTTAGGCTACCGTGAAGGTTATGAGAAGGGACTAAAGGATGCCAAAGGTATTTTTGATAAAATTACAGAAGAGTATACTCAAAAAATGCAGCAGGCTATAGAGAAACTTATTTTAACGGCGAAGGAAATATCAAAGAAGTATGAGGAGCTTGAAAATGTTGCTACAGATATGATTTTGGACATTTCTAAGAAGATTATAGCTAATGAACTCAAGGTAAACAAAGATGCTATAAATAGTATGGTCAAAGACGCTATTGGTTTAACTGAATCGAATAAAGTGAAAATAAAACTTAATCCTGATGATGCTTCAAAACTCGACAAAGAACTTGTTTCTAACTCCAAAGATGTTGAAATTGTTGAGGATGAAAGCCTTAAAGAAGGTTCAATAATAATAGAAGAGGAAAATGGAAACGTTATAGATGCGAGTGTTGATACAAAATTGGAGCAAATAAAAGGTACACTCGTTAATGAGTAAGATTTTGAAGCTTAAAGAGGCTTTAAATAGAAACCTTGTTGTTACCTACGGAAGAATAAAAAAAGTAGCAGGTATTACTATAAAATCAACAGGACCTAAAAATGTTAAAATAGGAGATGTGTGCAAGATTCAGACTAATTTTGGGTGGATGGACTCTGAAGTTGTAGGGTTTGATGAGGATGGAATTGTTTTGATGCCTTTAGGCGTTTTAGATGGTGTAAAATCGCAAAGTTTGGTTAAATCCGAAGGTAGGGGTTTAGAGGTTCCTGTTGGTAAGAAATTACTTGGAAGAGTTATAAATGCCTTGGGCAAGCCGATTGACAATAAAGGTTCAGTTCAGATAGACGATTTTTACCCTGTCTATCCAAAACCCGTTTCTCCGTTGGAGAGGGAAATCATAAAAGAGAAACTGTCTGTTGGTGTAAAGGCAATAGATGGATTGTTGACTTTAGGCAAAGGCCAAAGAGTTGGAATTTTTGCTGGTAGTGGAGTAGGGAAAAGTACTTTGATGGGTATGATAGCAAGAAACAGCTCTGCTGACGTTAACGTTATTGCTTTAATTGGTGAGCGTGGGAGAGAGGTTAGTGAGTTTATCGAAAATGATTTAAAAGAAGAGGGCTTAAAAAGAAGTGTTGTTGTTGTGGCGACGAGCGATGAGGCGCCTCTGTTGAGACGCGAGGGTGCGTTTGTGGCTGCCTCCATTGCGGATTTCTTTAAAGATCAGGGTATGGACGTTATGTTTATGATGGACTCTGTTACGCGTTTTGCAATGGCTCAAAGGGAGATTGGCTTGGCTGTTGGTGAGCCTCCAACAAGCAAGGGTTACACTCCGAGTGTTTTCACGCTTCTTCCTAGATTGATGGAAAGGGCAGGTAACTTTAAAAGTGGTTCAGTAACGGCTATATATACGGTTTTAGTTGATGGAGATGATTTAATGGAACCAATAGCTGATGCGTCAAGGTCAATATTGGATGGTCATATTGTTTTATCAAGAAAAATAGCTGAACGTGGTAGGTATCCTGCCATCGATGTTTTAAAGAGCGTATCGCGATTGATGAACTCTATAGCAGACGGTAGACACAAAGAATTGGCTTTAAAGGTGAGAAAAGTCCTATCTGTATATGCGGATGCTGAAGATTTGGTAAATATTGGTGCTTATGTTAAGGGTTCAAATAAAGACATAGATGAAGCTTTAAAGTATATTGATAAGGTAGAGCAGTTTTTGGCTCAAAGAGTAGAGGAGTCTTTTAGCTTTGATGATACAATAAAAATTATGGAGTCAATATTTAGCTGATGTTTGTTTTTAGGTTTGAAAAATTGTTAAATATAAAGTCAAAGTTGTTAGACGATAAGAGAATGAAAATAGCAGCCTTGGAGAAAGAGATATCGAGCTTACAACAGGAAAAACTGAATCTTGAAAATGAGAATAGAAAAAGAAGGGCAAAGATTTTTAAACTTTTAAATTCTGATGAGCCAGATAGGAATCTGATAATTTTTCTTGGTGAGTTAGTTGAGAAATGCGAGGTTGAAATATCCATTATTGAAAATAAAATTTTAATGTTATCTGAAGAGAAAAATAAACTCATAAATGAAGCTAAAGAGTTGTTAAAAGAAAAGAAGAAACTTGAAAAATTGAAAGAAAAGCAACTTGAAGAATACAAAATTAACTTATCACGTGCAGAAATGAGGTTTTTGGATGATATTGCGAGCATTAAAGCTGCTAATCGTATTGTCAATAACGGTTAGCTTTGCATTACCTGCTTTCCCTGCTCAGACAAACGAACAAAATTTGAGTACCATTGTTGAAAAGATAAATGAGCTTAGAAGTTTGGAAAGTTTATTGAGTAAAAAGATAGAACAGTTAAATAAAGAAAAAAAACAGATAGAGGAAGAAAAAAGGCAGCTTGAACAGAAGAAAAAGCAGGTTGATGAATATGTGAAAAAAGAAAGAAAAGAAGCGGATGATTACTATGCTTCCATAAAAAAACAGGCAGACCAATATGTATTGGATAAACAGAAGGAACTTGAGAGTTTGGAAAAACAGATTACATCGGTTAAGATACAAAAACTCTCAAAAATATATGCAGCCGCAAAAGCGCAGGCCGCCGCAGATGCTTTGAGCCAGATGGATGAGGATGTGGCAGCCCAGATATTGGTTTTTATGCAAGCAAGGAAAGCTGGTGCAATAATATCGAAAATGCAGCCTAAAAAGGCTGCGTCGATATTCCAAAAGTACCTTTTAAAGAAAAGTCAGATGAAGATTAATAAGCAATAAGTTTCCAGTTGCCATTTTTAATCTCTACTAAACAAAAGTCACTTGGATTGAGTCCTGCATGGTCATTTTTTAAGTAGGTAAAAATGCCTGTGATTCCAACGAAGCCTTTAATTTTCTCAAGGCCGTCTCTTATCTGAACCTTTGTTTTAGCTCCTTTTTCTAAAACTTGCTTTAGCATTGTGAAGGCATCGTAAGCGTGTCCTCCAAATGTAGACACAGGGCCGTATATTTTTTCGTATTCTTTTTTGTATGCGAGCAATACGGGCTTTTGTGGGTCTGTTTTTGGCAGTTGGTTGGCTATTAATAACTTTCCTGCAGGAAGTATTATGCCGTTTGCAGCTTTGCCAGCAAGTTGAATAAATCGCTTTGATGCTACTCCATGACTCATAAAGAGTGGAATCTTTATGCCTAACTCTTTAACTTCTTTTGCAATGGACGCAGGGCCGGGATTTGTTCCCCAGCAAACTATGGCTTGAACGCCCTTGGTGTTTTTTATCTTAATTAGCTGTGGTGTCATATTTGTATCAGCCGCCCCAAATGTTTCTCTATCTAAAATTTTTATATCATATTTACTTGAAAGTTTCTCAAGTTCTTCTTTTCCACTTTCGCCAAAGCCAGTTTCTGCTGTTAGTACGGCAATCTTTTTTATACCGTGTTTTTTGAGATAGCCATAAAGTCTTTCAACGGCTAAACCATCAGATGGAGCAGTTTTAAAAACCCATTTTTTAACAGGTGTTGTAATTTTATAACTTGATGCCATCGATATTAAAGGAACCCTAGCCCTCTGGATTAAAGGTATGATTGCAAGTGTTGAGCCGCTTCGTGTTGGCCCAATGATAGCCAAAACCCTATCTGAATATATAAGCTTTCTTGCGAGTATGACGGTTGTACCAGGTTGTCCTTTTGTATCGTAGATTATAAGTTTTACTTCGTTTCCATTTATACCACCGTTTTTGTTGACTTGGTTGACTAACATTTCCAGAGTGTTTTTCTCTGGTTGACCCAAAAAAGAGGTTGGACCTGTGATTGATACAAGTGCGCCGATCTTTATTATGCCGGCAAAGGCACTACTTGATAGAAAAATCAGCCCGAGAATAGCCCCTAAAATCGCTTTTTTCATAACTCCCCCCTTATAAAATTAAATTTCCCTAATCTCTTCCTGAGTAAGCATTTTTATGTTGTTTTTATCTAAAATTTCTTGAGCCTTTTCTGTTTCTGAAAATTTGAACACCATTACGGCTTTTTTTTCGACAGGTGATGCAAATCCATACATGTACTCAATGTTTACTTTATTTTCTGCGAGTGTCCTAAGTATCTTTGCTAAAGACCCAGGTTTGTCGTCTATCATGCAGGCTATTATAGGTGTTTCGCTTACGGTAAATCCATTGTCTTTGAGCACTTTTATGGCGTCATCCACGCCTTTGACAACCAATCTTACGATACCGAAATCGCTTGAATCTGCAAGGGATAGAGCTTTGATGT
>JALTCA010000076.1:0-22149 GCA_027008245.1 Desulfurellales bacterium | reverse complement strand
ACAGGTTATCAAGTTTCTGATTTTAACATCCACACCCTTTGATTCGAGTTTGTCAGCCAAGTACTCGACCATTTTTCTTGTGCTTTCATGCATGGATACAAAGGCAATTAAGACCATGTTTTGTGGCTTCGGATCGATCCACTCTTCATAAGCCTTAATTATGTACTCTGGATCGTCAAACACGGGCCCGTGGCTTGGTGCAATCATTTTGATTTCTTTTTGTCTGATTTTTTTTATGTTTTTCTCGATGAAGTTTCTAAATGGCATCATGATTTCGGCATAGTATCTCTTTGCTTCGTGATAGACCTTGTCGTGGTACTTGGCAAACGTGTAAGACGTTGCAACGTGGCTACCGAAAAAGTCACAGCTGAACAGGATTTTGTCTTCCCTTAAGTATGTGCTCATTGTCTCTGGCCAATGCACCCAAGGGGTTAAAATAAACTCAAGTGTTCTGCCGCCCAAATCTATTGTCTCACCTTCGTCGACTATAGTGAATTTCTCCTCCGGTATGTGCAGTAAATCCATTTCGAAGTTCTTGCATTTCTCATTTGTAATTAACTTTGCCTCGGGATACATCTCCAAAATTATAGGAATGCTTCCGGAGTGATCCTGTTCTGCATGGTTAGAAATTAAGTAATCTATCCTTTCAATACCCAAATCTTCCAAGTTTTTCTTGAGCTCTTCGAACTTGTATGGCTCTACCGTATCAATGAGAGCGGTTTTTTCTTTGCCCTGAACTATGTAGGCGTTGTAGCTTGTGCCTTGTGGTGTTGGTACAATTTCGTCAAACAGCGTTCTATCCCAATCTATTGCACCGACGTTGTAAACGCCGTCGGTTAGTTTTTTAATCATCCTCTGTCACCTCCTCAAAATCTTCTTTTGAAACCCCACATACTGGGCATGTCCAATCGTCAGGCAACTCCTCAAACGATGTTCCTGGAGTTATTCCATTATCTGGATCGCCCTTTTCTGGATCGTAAATGTAACCGCATACTGTACATCTGTACTTTTTCATTTCTTTTCCTCCTGAAATATTTTTATTCTCTTTTTTCTCTTCTTCAATGTATGTTGGCGCAGTTTTTGGTGATTTTCCATTTTTGACCTCATGATAATAGGCATATGTCATTGGTTCAGCACTACTTAAAATACCGGCATCTGTTACCTCGCCGATAAATACCGTGTGGGTTGATACATCGACTTTATTCACTACTTTGGCAACTAAATATGCAACGCCGTTTTCCAAAACAACAGGAACCCCGTCGACCGTTTTGTAATCTACACCCTCAAATTTGTTTGTGTCTCTGCCACTTTTAAATCCAAACTTGCCTATAAATTGCATGGGTGTCTCTTTTCTTAGGACAGTTGTAGAAAATACACCTGAACTTTCAATAAATTCGTGTGTCAAGTTCTGTTTGTTTATGCTGATGGCTATGGTTGCGGGTTGAGATGATATTTGAAATACCGTGTTTGCTATCTGCCCGTTAAACTTGCCATCTTTAGCCGATGCTATGATGTAAAGTCCATAACTGAGTTTGTAAAATGCCTTTGAATCCATTCTTTCCTCCTACTTAAAAATTCTTTCTGTTTGTATTTGCCAAAAAACAAAGTCTAAGTGTGATAATGGTATGCCCAAACCTTTTGAAAAATTCCTCATTTTTTCCTCTATTTCAATGTACTTTTTTCTTGTTAAGGTTTTTGGTAATTCTTCAATAAGCCCGAATTTCAAGAGCGCTTTTAAGATGTGCCTATCGAGTATAGTCAAATCTTCACCTAAACCTATATTCCTCAAAAAATGGCTTGCTTCTTTGTAACCTAAGCCTTTTACGTTCTTAACAAGCCATTCCCTTGTTTCGAATGGGCTCTCAAATTCGCTCAACACATCTACAATCTTTGGTTTTCCATCTTTTACAAACAATTTCTGTGCATTTCTAACATATTTCGTTTTGTTATTTCTGAATCTAACCTTCCTAAGTTCTTCTATCAATATATTTTCTTTTGAGTAGAATAGCAAATTTTTTCTCTCCAAGCTTTTTATGATTTCCCAAGCATTCTCTGCCTTAGACTGCGGCGTCAAAAGGCAAAATAAAAGCTCTTTGTAAATATTTAAATCATCTTTTTTTACCCATATTTGTCTGAAGTTTGAAAGCTTCTTTACGATCTCCGTTTTTATTGCGGAGTAAGTATTCAAAACTAGATTTTCCATTTTTTAACCCTTTCAGAAAAATTTTCTCATTTGATAAAAATTATACTCAATAAATTTAGCCTGTCAAGTTTTATGTTTTAAAAAACTGCATAGTTTGATATTATCATCTGAGTGTATTTGAGAAAGAAGGGGGAGGTGATGTTTATGGAGAAAAAGATATTCCTTAAAGAAGAGGATATGCCCAAATTTTGGTATAATATTTTACCGGATTTGCCTACGCCGTTGAGTCCACCTTTAAATCCTGAAACCAAAAAGCCTCTGACGGCTGAGGATTTAAAGATATTTCCAAAGGCCATAATCGAGCAAGAAATGAGCAATCAAAGGGAAATTCCCATACCAGAGAAGGTTAGGGAGATTTATTCTTTGTGGAGACCTACTCCACTTGTCAGAGCTTTGAATCTTGAAAAGGCTCTTGGTACTCCAGCTAAGATTTACTTCAAAAATGAATCTGTTTCTCCTGCTGGATCACATAAGCCAAATACGGCTATTGCACAGGCCTATTACAACAAAATGGAAGGTGTTAAAACTCTAACAACGGAGACTGGCGCTGGTCAGTGGGGTTCTGCATTGGCTTTGGCAGGGTCTCTTTTGGGTATCGATGTCAGGGTTTATATGGTTAAGGTTAGCTATGAGCAAAAGCCTTTTAGAAAATCTATGATTCACCTTTGGGGTGCAGAAATCTATCCTTCTCCAAGTGATAGAACGGAGACGGGAAGAAAAATTTTAAAGGAAGACCCGAATAACCCAGGTAGTTTAGGTCTTGCCATTAGTGAGGCAATTGAGGATGCTGTAACCCATGAAAACACAAAATACGCTTTGGGAAGCGTTTTAAATCATGTTTTATTACATCAAACGGTTATTGGACTTGAGGCTAAGAAACAGTTTGAAATAATTGGTGATTATCCTGATGTTATATTTGCCCCATGTGGTGGCGGAAGCAATTTGGGTGGTATTTCTTTGCCGTTTATTAGAGATAAGATCAATGGTAAAGATGTTAGAATTGTGGCCGTTGAGCCAGCAAGCTGTCCAACTTTTACAAAAGGTATTTTTGCTTACGATTATGCAGATGTGGCTAAGATGACACCTTTGCTTTTCATGTACACTTTGGGTCACAATTTTATGCCGCCAAGTATTCATGCCGGTGGTTTGAGATATCACGGTGATTCACCCATTTTAAGCCAGTTAAGAAAAGATGGTTTATTGGATGCTGTGGCGTACAACCAAACAGAGGTATTTGAGGCAGGCATGCTTTTTGCAAAAACAGAAGGCATTATTCCTGCACCAGAAACGTGTCATGCCGTTAAAGCTGCTATTGATGAGGCTTTGAGAGCAAAGGAAGAAGGAAAGGAAAAAACTATACTTTTCTGCTTTTCAGGTCATGGTCATTTTGATATGGCATCTTATGACTTATTTTTATCTGGAAATATGAAAGATTATGAGTATCCAGAGGATAAAGTTAGAGAAGCTTTAGAATATTTACCTAAAGTTTGAAATTAACAGCTTAACTTTAATAAATTAACTTTTTAAGGCGCTTTTTAAGATGTGTGACTTAAATCACGAATCTTGACCTTACGGTAAAGTTACTATACAATCTTTGCCAGTAAGTAAATATGCTTTAAGGGATTTTGTTTTTTTGATATGAAACTTTAAGCTTTTAGGGTGGAGGTTGGCTATGGTGTCATTGAATAGAAGGAACTTCTTGAAGCTTTCATCGTTGGTTACTGGTGGTCTGATGTTTTTCAGACCCACTGCGAAGGCGAGTATTTATACTCCTCATTGGAAAAAACCTGCTGGGAAGATTAAATACTTTCCAAATATCTGTAGTTATTGCTCAACGGCATGCGATATTGTCGTTAGGACAAGGGTTAACGGTAAATTTATGAAACCCCAGAAGATAGATGGTAACAGAAATAGTACGTACAACCGTGGAAGAATTTGTGCGAGGGGTCAGTCTGGTATAAAAACTGTTTACAACCCAGATAGACTCAAATACCCGTTGATTAGGGTAGAGGGTTCTCAAAGGGGTGAGTGGAAGTTCAGGAAGGCAACTTGGGAAGAGGCTATGGCTTACATCAAGAAAAAGGTTGAAGAGAACAACATTCAGCCCCATGAGGTTGCAATATTTGCAGGCCAAAGGGCTTGTGCTTATGAAAAGTTAGGCGTATTTGCATTTTCGGCATCCACGGGTTGCCCGAACATTGTTGGCTCTCCAATGCAGCAGTGTGTTATGGCAGAGCATGCAGGCGCTGACGTAACCGTGGGTACGATGATAACCCACGATGAGCTGCTTGTTGATATGGATAATACAAAGGTTCTTTTAACTGTTGGAAGTAATGCTGCAATTGCCGGAATTTCTGTATCCAGGGCAGTTAGGTTTGCTAAAGGAAGACAGAACAAGATGACAGTTATTGCCCTTGATCCGAGGCTGAGCGAGACAGCTGCAAAAGCAGATAAATGGATACCAATTAAGCCTGGTTCTGACTCAGCGTTCTTAATGGCCGTTATCAGGCTTCTAATAAAGAACGGTTGGTATGAGGATGAATTCTTAAGAAGACATACGACAGCTCCATTCTTAATTTACGATAACAATGGTGCACCATTCGCATTTGGTCAAAATACAAATCCAGAGCAATTCCCATTTTCAAAAAATTATTATGTTTACGATGAGATCTCCGGTGAAGTAGTTCCTGTGGATGGCTTTACAAACGATAATATCGGAAACAAGAAGATTAAGCCGGCTCTATTTGCTCCAAAAGGCTTAACATTCCAAGGGAAGCCTGCGAAAACAGCATTTGACTACCTGTGGGAGACGGTTAAAGATGCAACGCCAGAATGGGCTGCCAAGATTTGCGATGTGCCAAAAGAAAGTATAGAAGAAGTTGCCGAGCTAATAGGTAGGATTAGGCCTGCTACAGTTCATCCCGGATGGCTGGACGGCAGGTATGAGGATGTTGTTCAGTCAAGGAAAGCTGCCGCGATAATAAACGTTTTAGTTGGCGGAGTGGATAGTGTAGGTGGGTGGATTTATAATCCTGAGGATAGAGAGGGCATGGAAAGATTTTATAAGGCCTACAAGTCCGGCAAGTTGAACAATCCGATGTCATTGATGATGGCCACAGCGATGGCACCCGGCTTGCTCGGTCTCATAGGTAAGCTTGAAGGCATGATGCTTTCTGGAAAATTCCCATTGTTTAGGGGTTACCCTCACTTCAACAGAGCGTATTACGAATATCAAAAAGAGAAATATGGTGAAAAAGCTATACCTTTCTCGTTGTTTATTAATGCTGGTTTCCAAGAAGCAGTAGAAGGTAAGCTTAAATGGAATGGAAAACCCTATCAAATCAAATTTGCATATGTTTATTCAACGAATCCATTGAAGGATTATTATGGGTATCAGAAATGGGCAGAGGCATTTAAAAACCCGAATTTGAAACTTGTGGTTGTAAACGAAATTCTGCCTTCAGACATGGCGGCGTTTGCTGATGTAATACTGCCGGATAAGACCTACCTTGAGAAATACAGCGGCATCTGGATTCAGGGACCGAATTCAGACCTTGGCTTGAGAATGAGATTCCCAAGTGTAAGCCAAATTGGTGATACAAAAGGTGGCGATGAGGTATTTTGTGAGTTGTCTAATATCTTAAATCACGGCAGAGGTGACTATGGCTCTGCTTCTATGATTGTTAGTCAATTCACCGGTTGGGATATGGGCAAAACCATGAAGGAACTTGCCCTTGCTTGGAAGGGTAAAAAACCGCTTTATAAGGCATTCAAGGATATATCCTTATACTCTATGGGTAAAAAGTTGGGTATGCAGCCTCAGCAACTTGAAAAAACATTGGAGGAAAAAGGTGTCTTGCCACTAAAAACAAAAGAGCAGCTAATGGAAGAGTCTGGAATGCCTTATAAACTCCCTGTGCCGACATTTTCAGGAAGGGTTGAACTTTATTCAACACTGTTTGGTCATTTTAATGCAAAATACGGTGTAGATCCGCATTGGAACCCAATCCTAACATACATCGACTTTGAATACAGAAAGGGTGCAAAGAGGGACTTCAAACCGACGGGAAATGAGTTTTTCTTCGCATTCGGAAAAGTACCTGAAATGACTTATCTGACAACAGCGGATAACCCACTATTGCATTCTCTTGTTGAGAGACATGCAGAAGAGAATTACGGTGTATGGATAAATCCGAAGGCTGCCCAGAGGCTGGGCTTGAAAGAGAAGGATAAAATTGAGCTTGAGAATACCGTATCAAGGCAGAAGATTCAGTCATTCGTGCACATTACGGAGATGGTGAGAGAAGATACGGTGTTTGTAATAAGCGATTTTGGACTTGATAATAAAAAATTGGCATACGGTAGCGGAAAGGGTGTAGATATTGGAAAACTTATACCTTATAGATTGGGTCCTGTAACTGGCGCCGCATTGGGTTGTCAGTTTACCGTAAAGGTTAGAAAAATATAAGTTGGAGGATAGGCAATGGCGAGATATGGAATGGTAATGAATGTTCATGCATGCTTGGGATGTAGGGCATGCATGGCAGCTTGCTCTCAGTGGAATCAGACACCGTTTTGGGCCGAAGATTTTAAAGGCAAGTGGAGGACAAGAGTAACAGAAATTGAGGAGGGAAAATTCCCAGAGGTAAAAAGATACTTCTTCCCAACGATTTGCATGCACTGTGAAAATCCTCCATGCGCTTCGGTTTGTCCGACTGAGGCAACGTATATCAACAAAGATGGCATTGTGTTGATAAATTACGACTTGTGCTTGGGCTGCGGCTATTGTATTGAGGCATGTCCATATGATGCAAGGTACGAATATGAGCTTGATGACTTGAAGAAAGATGAATTTTACTTCGGAGAGGATGCAAGACACCATCAAGCCCATATTGATAAATGCACGTTCTGTATTGATAGACTTGAAGAAGGGCTTGAGCCGAGTTGCGTGGCTACATGCGTAGGACATGCAAGGATATTTGGTGATTTAGATGATCCGAATTCTGAGGTGGCAAAGCTTGTTGATACAGGAAAAGCTAAACCTTTGGGTAGTTATATGGGCACAAAACCAAAGGTTTACTACATTAAATAAAAGGAGGGAAAGATGGATTTAGTACAACAGCAATTATGGGTTTGGAATATAGCCACATACCTGTTCTTTGGTGGTTTAGGTGGCGCTACATTAGCTTTGGGAATTCTTGCTGACTTGAGATTTAACCTTAATAAATGGTTTGGAATACTTGTCTCACTTTTAGGTCTTGCTTTGTTAAGCTTTGGCTTAATTTGGCTTGTTATCGATTTAATTAATCCTTTGAGATTTCTACTTTCTTTTTGGATTGCAGGGATAGGTCATTCATGGATTGCCCGCGGTATGGTCGTGATTATGGGTTCTTATATATTCGGTGTTTTGTATGCTATAGCAGCCTTTTTTGGAAGTACAACGTTTAAAAAATGGATGGGCTATATAGCGATGTTTTGCGGCTTTGGCGTAACAACTTACACAGGATTGTTGCTTAACGCTAACGTTGCCATTCCTTTCTGGCATACTCCGGCTTTGCCAATTTTGTTTACGGTTAGCGCATTGTCCACAGGTTGTGCTTTAGTAATGTTAATACTTGCGGCTATGAAGTCTCATGAAGCTGAGCATTATTTCCATTTTGTTGAAGGTTTTGATATCCTTCTGATTTCATTAGAATTACTGATTATCTTTGCATATTTGGACTTTGCAAGGCTTGGAAATGCAGCTGTCATGAAGAGTGCTCATCTGCTTTTGAATAATCCTCTGTTTACAGTTGGATTTTTGGTATTGGGTCTTATTACACCACTCATACTTGAAGCGTTTGCTTCTGTTAAACATAGTGCTAAGAGTTTGGCTGGTGTAGCATCCATCCTTGTTTTAATCGGAGGTTTCTTGTTAAGGTATTTAATTACATGGGCTGGTGTATTCCAGTATCCACACGGCATAGCAGGGTGAATTTTTAAAGGTTAAAGCCCCATAAGAAGGGGCTTTACTTTTCTTTTGTTTTGGGTATATTTATGCGTGAAAGAGCGGATGTAGCTCAGTTGGTAGAGCGCAAGCTTCCCAAGCTTGATGTCGCGGGTTCGATTCCCGTCATCCGCTCCATTTTTTGTTATTCTTTATTTCATGTTTTTTTCACTCTTTGATAATATCATATTAGTGATATTGAAAAAGGGTTGAAAACGGCAAATCAAGGTTTAATATTAAACTATGAAAGGGGGTGATAAAGTTACAGTAGGAAATGATGGGGGATATGAAAGTGTCAATAGATATTCGATGTC
Organism: Desulfurellales bacterium; assembly: GCA_027008245.1. Classification (GTDB taxonomy): domain Bacteria; phylum Campylobacterota_A; class Desulfurellia; order Desulfurellales; family Hippeaceae; genus Hippea. The sequence continues at coordinate 13,646 of JALTCA010000076.1, read as the reverse complement.
TAATTTTAAAGTAAAAGAAGGAGGTTTAGGTATGAAGGGGATTAAAGACAAATCGGGTTTTACATTGATTGAGCTTTTGGTCGTTATTGCGATCATTGCAATATTAGCAGCTATAGCAATACCGCAGTATAATCAATATAGACAAAGGGCTAAGGCAAAAGATCTTATAAGCTTAGCTCACAATTGTGCTCAAGATATTGTTGCTTATTGTATGGATAAAGATAATGGAACTCAGATTCAACCTCAAAATATTGATTCATGCAATTATCATGGTAATGATAATGATACTGTTGGATATCTTACAAATGTTAAATGCGATAACCTTACAACTAATTATACGTGCCAACAATTAAGTGGTACTATTCAGTTTGAAGGGAAGGTTGATAACACTACCACTTATTACTCTGCATGTCAATTTACGACTAATTCTGGAAGTTTTAGGTGTGTCGGTCCTGTGAAAAATCAGGTTAATTTGAAATTTTAAATAAAAAAAATATGAAAGAAGCTTTTACTCTAATAGAGTTACTAATTACTATAGCTATAGTAGCTATTTTGGCCGCAGTTGCGGCCTTTACTTATTCTACATTTTTAAAGCCAGCATATCAGACAAGTCCTCTGAACGCTCTTAACGCTGCTGCAGCTGCTGAAGAAACCTATTATGCTGATCACGGCCAGTACGCTTGCACGATTGAGGATTTGCCGGGATTTAATGATGGCACTAGAGATAATAAATTTATTATCAATAAAGATGCTGATAGCAAGAGGAAATTTATCTTGAAGGTGGATAATTGCACAGCAACGAGTTATACACTGTCAGTCGAAAATAACCCCACTGACTCCAAGTGGAAAGCGAAATGGATAATTAGCTGTTCTGCTGATATGGCTTATGGAGCTTGCAAGCCAAAGCAGGTAGAAGGTAGCCCTACAGTCCTTACAAACTTGTTTTAGTTTTTACACAATTTTTGATTTGTGCTGTCTTTCTACCCACAATATCTAAAATCTCCAATTCAAAATCTAACATCCCCTCCACCCATCTTCCCATTCACCCATTCACTTTCTCAACTTCCCACTGGCTAATATTCCTCTCCTTAGAATCAAACACCATCCCAATAAGGTATATCTCTTTGTTATCGTTTAAGTATTTCTCATAGTATTTTCTCTCTTTTATTTGCTTTATAGGTTTGTCTTTCTCTTGGTCAACTTTGAACTCTAAGATTAAGATCTTATCCTTTATCTTAACAGTTAAATCAATCCTCCCTTTGTTTGCAATATCCTCAAGGATAACATCATAGCCCAAAGCCATCATATAGACAAAGATGACACTGCTATAGTATCCCTCATACTTGGATATGATGTTGTTTGTGTAGTTCTGGTAGGGGATGGTTGCAAAGATGGTCTTTAGGTGGTTGATGAAGGAGGGAAAGTCGTTGGTCTTCAGAGCTTCATAGAGATTATCCTCATACTTGTACATCTCCTGTCTTTGGTTTGTGAGATAAAGGATGAAAAGCTCATTTAGTGAGTATTGGATCTCCAAGTTTGGTATCTTTAGCTTATACTTCTGCCTTCCTCTCTCATCCGTTATCTTCTCCCTTATCGTCAAATACCCCGTCTGCCAAAGGAGTGCCCTTAGGTCAATATAGTCCACATCAAAGGCTTCCAAGGTTTCTTCTGATATAAGGGCATTCTCAAGCTCAGGGATATAGTAGTTTTCCTCTTTTATCTTCTCTATCAGAAACGATGGATTACCTGTCTGCCACCAGTAGTTTCTAAACTCATGGTCTTTTGAGAGAAACAAGAGTATGTCAAATGGGTTATACAGGGGTTTGCCAAAGTAGTTGTATCCATTGTACCACCTCTTGACCAACTCCAAATCTGCGCCTTCTATTCTGTCTTTGAATACAGTCAGCAGGTCATCATGTGTATAGCCACATATATCTGCATAGTTCTTATCAATTGTGATGTCTTCTAAATTATTCAAGCCACTAAAGAGATTTAGCTTGGAAAACTTAGATACACCTGTAATAAAGACAAACCTAATATATCTGTCGTTATCCTTTATTACAGAGTAGAAGTTCTTTAGAATATCCCTTGCCCTTTTAGCTTTTTCTGGATTTGTGATGTTATCAAGTATGGGTTTGTCGTATTCGTCTATGAGGATGACGACATTGGTCTTGTGTTTCTCATATAGCTTGATTATCAGTTCTTCAAAGCAGGATTTGTAGTTGTCCTTATCTTCGCATTCTATCTTATGCTCTCTTTGATTTCTCTTTAAGATCCTTTTTATCTCATCAACAGTCTGGCTCTCATCCAACGAGTAATCCCCACTGCCAAATGATATCCTTATGACAGGATGGGGTCTGAAGTCATACTTGTCATATATGTATAATCCTTTGAATAGCTCCTTGTGTCCTAAAAATATCTCTGCCAATGTGTCAAGGAAGAGCGATTTGCCGAAGCGTCTGGGGCGGGATAAAAAGTAATAACCACCACCTTGTATTAGTTTTAGTGTTATGGGGGTTTTATCCACATAGTAGCAATTTTCCTCTATGATCTTGCTAAAGGTCTGAATGCCTATTGGGAGTTTTTTCATGATGATAAAAATATAGCATCAATCGTTTAAAAAATCAATTATGAATTAAATCTTGCTTTTGTTTGTTTTGGATATTATTATTCTTCTTGTGGATATTTAAGTTACGGATTGCTGTTTAGCAAGAATATTGAAAAACTCTGCATAATGTTGTATAAGTTGCTCACTTTTGGAGGGTAAGATGAGAGGTATAAGAGACATTTACGTGGTAGGAAGAAAAAATCCTGATTTAGATAGCATTGCCTCAACTATAGCGTACGCGGAGCTGAAAAACATTTTAGACAGAAGTTCAAACTATGTGCCTACGATGTGCGGTAGTTCGGATAAGATCACCCAGAAACTATTTGGTTATTACAACATACCAATACCGAAGTACATTGATGATCTTAGTTTAAGAGTAGAAGATGTTATGACAAAGAATACTATTACGGTTAAAAAGGACGAATCTGTGACAGAGATATTTAAAATGCTATTAAAAGATGACTTAATGGTAGTTCCTGTGGTGGATGAAGACGGTTTGTTTGTTGGTTATTTTGGCATGACAGATATAGCAAAAAAAAGTATATCTTCTGTTATGCCTGATATATTTCGCAAAATAAAGACCAGTATATCAATAGTAAAGAGTGCTGTTGATGGGGAGCTTCTTGTTGCTTCTGGAGATGAAGACGAGATGTTTGTTGCTACTGTTGTTATGGGTGTGATGAACGAAGAAGGTTTGATGAAAGTTATAGAGAGAATAGAGCCTGAAAATATCATTATGGTTGTTGGTAACAGAAGAGAGATGCAGAAAGCAGCAATTAATATGGGTATAAGGTGTATTGTTATATCTCATGGATATAAAATGGACGACGATTTGATGGAGTTGGCACGCAAAAATCAAATTACCGTTATTAGTTCTGAATACGATGCTTTTGCCACAGTTGGCTTGATCGAGTGGAGTATACCCGTTGAGACTATATGTGAGAAAAGTACGACCTCTGTTTACCCTTCAGACCTTATTGTTGATATTAAGGAGAAGGTTTATAGGTCAAGCAATAGAGCCGTTGTGGTGGTTAATACATATAATAAGGTTGTTGGTATAATAACTAGGACAGATATTATTAAATACAATAGGAGAAATGTAATTCTTGTAGATCATTCGTCAAGTTTGAATGCTCCTGATGGAATTTACGAATGTAATATACTTGAAATAGTTGATCATCATAGGCTTGGGGATATACAGACAGGATATCCTACGAGATTTAGGATTGAACCTTGGGGATCAACGTCTTCTATTGTAACTGATGAATTTAGAATAAATAATGTTAAGCCATCCAGAATGTCTGCCCTTCTTTTAGCGAGTGGAATAATAATTAATACAGAGTTCCTAAGCGATAATTTTACAGATAAAGATAAAGAGATGCTTGAATGGGTATGCTCTATTTGGAATTTTGATTATAATGAAATTGCAGAGAGTTTAAAAGGTGTTATAAATTTATGATAGAAGGAGGTTGTTGAGATGATTAATTCTACTACAGCGTTGTATCTTACATTTCTTGCTTCATTTCTCTCGATTGGATATGCCTTGTTTGCTGCTTACTATGTTCTCTCTAAAGATGATGGCAACGAGAGAATGAAAGAAATCGCAAAGGCTATCCAAGAAGGGGCGGGGGCTTTCCTTACCAGGGAATACAAAAGTATTGCCATTGTTGCCATTGTGATTTTTGCCATACTTTGGGCATTGGGCCTAAAAAGTGAACACTTCGGATTATTAACAGCTTTGGGATACTTAACTGGAGCTTTACTTTCTGGACTTGCTGGGTATATCGGCATGTTTGTTGCTGTTAGAACAAACGTTAAAACAGCGCAGATGGCCAAAAACGGTTTGGCAAAAGCGTTAAACTTAGCCTTCAGAGGTGGTTCTGTTACCGGTTTCTTAGTTACAGGGTTTGGGTTGCTGGCAATAGCAGGTTTTTACACAGTGTCTGTTTATGTATTTAAACAACCTGTAGAACACACAATTAAAGCTCTAATTGGCTTGGCTTTTGGTACGAGCTTGATTAGTGTTTTTGCTCGTTTAGGCGGTGGTATATACACAAAGGCCGCAGATGTTGGTGCTGACCTTGTTGGAAAAGTAGAGGCTGGAATACCTGAGGATGACCCAAGAAACCCTGCAGTTATTGCAGACAATGTAGGTGATAACGTAGGTGACTGCGCTGGAATGGCAGCAGACGTTTTTGAAACTTTCACAGTTACTACAGTTGCTGCAATGGTTTTGGGTCATACATTGTTTGATAAAGCAGGCACTGTGGGTATAGCAACGATGTTTCCACTTCTAATTGGTGCTATTGCTTCTGTTTCTGCTATTATTGGAACGTTTTTTGTTAAATTGGGTAGATCTAACAATATAATGGGAGCATTCTATAAAGGCATGATAGTTACTGCTGTAATTGCCTTAATCATTATTTATTTTGTTTCAGAGGATATGTTTGGTAATGGTTTGAAGTATTCTTGGGGCACAGTAACACCTATGAGTGTATTTTTGGCTTCTGTTATAGGTATGGCGATAACCGGTTTGCTTATGTTTGTTACGGAATACTATACATCCTACGAATTTTCACCAGTTAAATCCATTTCTAAGGCTTCAACAACAGGTCATGCAACGAACATCATTCAGGGTATGGCAATAATGCTTAAGGCTCCAGCATTGCCTGCAATAATTATAGCTTTAGGTATTTTCTTCTCGTACAAGCTTGCAGGTATTTATGGAATAGCTGTAGCTGCGGCTGCTATGCTTTCATTGACCGGCATGATTATATCCATTGACTCTTATGGTCCAATTACCGATAACGCTGGTGGTATTGCTGAGATGGCTGAACTTGACGAAACAGTTAGAGCTGTTACGGATCCTTTGGATGCTGTTGGAAATACAACGAAGGCTGTTACTAAAGGCTTTGCTATAGGTTCTGCAGCACTTGCAGCATTGGTTTTGTTTGCCGAATACACACGTTCTATTGGCGGTTTGACTTCATTTGACTTAAGCAGCCCGTTAGTATTAGTTGGACTGTTATTGGGTGGTTTATTGCCATTTTATTTCGGTGCTATGAGTATGGAGGCTGTGGGTATCGCTGGTGGTCAGATGGTTGAAGAGGTTAGGAGGCAATTTAGGACGATTAAAGGAATATTGGAAGGTAAGGCAAAACCAGATTATGCTGCTTGCGTGGATATTGTTACGAAAGAGGCTCTGAAAAAAATGATTGCACCAGGGTTGATTCCTGTATTAGGTCCAATTATTGTTTATATACTTTTTGGTAAAGTTTCCTTAGGTGCACTCTCTATGGGTTCAATCATTACAGGGTTTTTCTTGGCTGTTGCAATGACAAGTGGTGGTGGTGCTTGGGATAACGCCAAAAAGTACATTGAGGACGGTAACTTTGGAGGAAAAGGTTCCGAAGCGCATAAGGCTGCCGTTACAGGTGATACAGTTGGCGATCCTTTGAAAGATACAGCTGGCCCTGCGATTAATCCAATGATAAAGATAATAAATATTATAGCTATCTTAATAGTTTTAACGAGCTTTTAAACAAAGGGGGCGTTGATGCCCTCTTATTTTATAGGAGGCTTTAGATGGTCGAAGAAACCGAATTGCTATATGAAGGCAAAGCGAAAAAGATGTACAATACTGATAACCCGGATTTGTTAATAGAGTATTTTAAAGACGATGCAACGGCCTTCAATGGCAAAAAGCATGCTGTTATTGATGAAAAGGGAGCTTTGAACAAAGCAATAACGGTTAAGGTGTTTAGATGGCTTGAGGAGTGTGGCGTTCCAACTCACTTTGTTGAGGAAAATTCTGGTAGGGAAATAGTTGTCAAAAGGCTTAAGATGATACCTGTTGAAGTTGTTGTTAGGAATGTTATTGCCGGTTCTTTGGCTAAAAGGCTAGCCTTAAAAAAAGGTGAGAGACTCCCTAGGCCGATTATTGAATTCTTTTACAAAAGCGATGAGTTAGATGACCCTATGATTAACGATGATCATGTAGAGGTTTTTGGATGGGCTGATAAAGAAACAATAAGAAAGATAAAAGAAATGGCGCTGAAAGTTAATGAGTGTTTGAAGGAGAAGTTTGACAAGGCTGGAATATTGCTTGTTGATTTTAAACTTGAATTTGGCTTTGATAAGGATGGCAATCTCGTTTTGGGTGATGAGTTTACACCAGATGGCTCAAGGTTGTGGGATAAAGAAACTGGGGAAGTCCTGGATAAAGATAGGTTCAGACATGATTTAGGTGATTTGATTGAAGGATATGAAAAAATTTTAATGAAGATATCGAGGATTTAAACGTGAAATACGTGATTATCGTTAAACCCAAAAAGACCATTTTAGATCCGCAGGGAAAGGCCATAAAAAAGGTAGCGGAGAGGTATCTGCAAAACGAAATAAAAAACATTCGAGTTGGTAAATATTTTGAGGTAGAAGTAGATAAAGAAAGTGATGAATTAATTGATAGACTTGCAAGAAACGTGTTATCCAACGACGTCATTGAGGATTTTAAGGTATTAAAGCGGTGAGAGTGGGCATAGTCCAATTTTTAGGTACGAACTGTGATTACGATTGTAAATACGCGTGTGATGTTGTAGGTATAGAAAGCGAATTCTTGTGGCATGAGAAAAGGGATATTGATAGCTTCGATGTGATAATTTTACCTGGAGGTTTTTCATATGGTGATTATTTGAGGGCGGGGGCATTGGCGAAATTCTCGCCGATCATGGAATCTGTTAGGGATTTTGCTAAAAAAGGTGGAAAAGTTATAGGAATCTGCAATGGTTTTCAGATATTAATTGAAAGTGGGCTTTTAAAAGGGGCATTACTTAAAAATAAGAATCTGAGGTTTATTCATAAAGAGGTTTACTTAAAGATTGAAAAGAGCAAGTGCTTGTTTACTAAAAATTTAGATGGTAGGGTTTTAAAACTTCCAATAGCTCATGCAGACGGCAATTACTTCTGTGATGATGAATACTTAAAACACCTTCAGGATAACGATATGATTGTTCTGAAGTATTCTGATAGTGAAGGAAATGTAGATGATAAATGCAATCCGAATGGTTCTTTATACAATATTGCTGGTATCTGCAACGAGGGTGGGAATGTTTTTGGCCTTATGCCTCACCCAGAAAGGTCTGTTGGGGATTTAGGCAAAGACGGTGAGTTGATTTTTTTGAATTTTTTTTAAGGATTAGTAATGTTTGAAGTAAGCAAACGGCTGTTTGAAGAGGCAAAAAAGTATATTGCAGGAGGTGTAAATAGTCCCGTTAGGGCATTTAAGAATGTGGGAACCCACCCTTTGTTTATAAAAAAAGCCAAAGGTTCTAAGGTTTACGATGAAGATGGTAATGGGCTTATTGATTATGTGAACAGCTGGGGGCCTACAATTGTTGGTCATGCGGATGATGCTGTAATTGATAAGGTTAAAGAGACTTTGGAGAATGGCTTTAGCTTTGGAGCGCCAACAATTCTTGAAACTGAAATCGCAAAGCGTATAGTAGAAGCTTTTGATAGTATTGATATCGTGAGATTTGTGAGCTCTGGTACAGAGGCTGCGATGAGCGCTATAAGGCTCGCCCGTGGTGTAACTGGCAGGGACAATATTTTGAAGTTTATCGGCTGTTATCACGGTCATTCTGATAGCCTTCTTGTTGGGGCTGGTTCTGGTTTGAGCACGTTTGGTGTTCCTTCAAGCAAGGGTGTTCCAATGGATTTTGCAAAACACACAATTTTGGTTGAATACAACGATTTAGAGAAAGTTGAAAACGTTTTTAATAAATACGGTGAAACTATAGCTGCGATTATAGTTGAGCCTGTAGCTGGAAATATGGGTGTAATAAGGCCTAAGAACGGATTTTTGCAGGGTCTGAGAGAAGTCTGTGATAAATACGGTTCTCTATTGATATTTGACGAGGTCATGACTGGTTTTAGGCTAACATACGGCGGAGCTCAGCATATATTTAAAGTTAACCCTGATATAACGATTTTGGGAAAGGTTGTGGGGGGTGGATTTCCTGTTGCATGTTTTGGTGCCAAGAAGGAAATAATGTCTTTTCTGTCGCCGGATGGTGATGTTTATCAGGCTGGCACTTTAAGTGGAAATCCAGTAGCTATGGCATGTGGTATAGCCACGCTTGATATATTAAAAAAGAAAAACCCATATCAAGACTTGGATAAAAATACCCAAAAGATTATTTCACGCATTGTTGGTTTAGCAAATCAATACGGCATTCCGGTGAGCGGAGAGGCTATAGGTTCTATGTTTTCTGTATTTTTTAAAGAGGAAAAACCAACTAACTACATGGAAGTCAACGAATGTAATTTAAAACTGTTTAACAGCTATTTCCTAGGCATGCTTGAAAGAGGAATTTATCTACCGCCATCCCAATTTGAGTCAAGTTTTATTACGATTAAGCACACGCTTGAGGATATAGAGAATACACTTATAGCCGTGGAGGATGTGTTTAAAGGTATAGCAAGCGGCAAGTTCATGTATGAATCGTGATAAGAGAAGAAAAAAAATCAGGTTTTATATGGAGCTTTATGATGCATCGACTATTGGATTAAGGGTTGTGTTTTCTGTTTTAATAGGTGGTGGTATCGGTTGGTGGTTGGATAAAAGATTTAATTCGTCCTATCACTGGCTTTTGTTTCTTTTTCTATTTTTCGGTATAATTGCGGCGTTTAAAGCTATGTTCTATGAAGTCAAAAGGGAAAGGCGAAATAGCAATAAAGACGAAAAGAGTTGAAATTATCTTTCTAATAGTATATTTTTTATCAGCTTTGCTGTGTTTTTTGCTTTTTAAAAGTGCAAATTGCATTATTGGAAGTTTTTTAGGTTTTTCGGTGTCCTTAGGAGATTGGTATCTTTTGAAAATTATGTCAAGAAAATGGCTCAAAACAGGCAAGTATTCAGTGTCGGATTATGTAATAAGGTTGGTTGTCATGGGCGTGAGTGTATATGCTCTTTTGAGTATAGGGACTAACATTTTTGGTATTTTTGTTGGTGTATCAATAATACCAATTTCCTTAATGATTCTTATAACGATGAATGTTTTTACCAAAAGAAAAATATTACTGTGAGGTGGAGATATGGAAGCCCCAACCTTTCTTGATTTTATAATCAAAGCAACAGGTTTGCCAGGTTATTTAGTTTTTACGTGGTTCGTAATGTTAGTTATACTTACTTTGGCGTTGATAGTCAGGTTTTCTCTTAAATTGGTCCCTGAGGGTATACAAAATATCGCTGAATCTGTAGTTTATGGTATTTACACGTTTGTAGAGGACATTTTAGGCAAAGAAGAGACACCCAAGCACTTTCCTTTAATTGTAACATTGGCTATATTCATATTTTTTTGTAATATCACTGAATTGATACCGTATTTTACACCACCAACAAGCAACTTAAATACGACTCTGTCAATGGCTATATTGGTTTTTGTATATTACCAATACTTAGGCATAAGAAAGCATGGATTTAAGTATATTAAGCATTTTATGGGACCTGTTTGGTGGCTTGCCCCTCTGATGATTCCTATTGAATTAATTGATCACCTTGCAAGAATTGTATCACTTTCGGTCAGGTTGTTTGGTAATATATTTGGTGATGATATGCTTTTAGCCGTTATATTCTTTTTAGTGCCATGGATTGTGCCTTTGCCTATAATGGGATTAGTTCTTTTTGCTGCTACACTGCAGGCGTTTATATTTTTCTTGCTTAGCACAATGTACATTGCTGAAGCTTTAAGTGAACCAGAGATTTAAAAAGTCTGTAATTTTATTTTGATTTTTTATTGGGAGGTGGAGTAATGAAAGGTAGGATTTTATTGTTAACGCTTTTTGCACTTGTGGTAGCTTTGCCTGCGTTAGCTGCTGGTGATGCTGCAACTGCATCAGCTGTATCTCAGGCTGCACACTTAGAGTTAAAGAAGTACTACATGTTCGTAGCTATGGGTGGTGCTATCGGATTTGGATTTGCGTGCGGCGGCGGTGGCATAGGTCAAGGGCACGTAGTTAATGGTACTATTTTGGGTACGGCTAGAAATCCAGCACTTTCGGGTAAATTCCTTACAACAATGATGATTGGTCTTGCAATGATTGAGTCTTTAGTTATCTACATGCTTGTTATCGTTTTGATTATTTTCTACACAAATCCTTTCCACATCTAAAGCAAAAAGGGGGCTTTTAAGCCCCTTCTTTTTCTTCGCAGTACTTACACTTGCTATTTGCACAACACCATTTATCTTTCTTTTTAATAAACAGTGTATAACCGCAAACGGGGCAGGTTTGATTCTTTAGTTTCCCCTTTATTGTAAATTTACAGTTGGGATAGTTGGAGCAACCATAGAACTTACCCCTTTTTGAGTTTCTTTCCACCAATTCAGCGCCGCATAGTGGGCATTTTAAGCCCGTTGGATATGGCTTTGTATTTTTGCACTTGGGATAGTTGGAGCAAGCCAAAAAGCGCGTTCCCTTTCTTGAGTACTTGACGACCATTAGTGCACCGCATTTATCGCATTTTATGTCCGTAATCTCTTCTTCCAAAGGCTTTGTGTATTTGCACTTGGGATAATTAGAACATGCCAGGAATTTTCCGTATTTTCCATGCCTTATTACAAGCTGTGCGCCGCACATAGGACACTTTTCATCCGTCGGCTCATCCTCAGGCTTTATCCTTTCCATGTTTTCATAAGCGTTGTCCAAAAGCTTTTTGAATTTATCGTAAAACCTTTTTAAAAGTTCGACTTTGTCTAATTTTCTATTTGCGACTCTATCCAAACCCTCTTCCATTTGCGCCGTAAACTTGACGTTTATGATGTCTGAAAAGAACTTGTTCAACATTTTGCTTGTTACTATTCCTATTTCCTGCGGATAAAACTTTTTTTCCTTTAGAACAACATAATCGCGCTTAAGCAATGTATCTATTATTGTGGCATAGGTAGACGGTCTACCAATACCGTGTTTTTCCAGCTCTTTTATCAGGCTTGCCTCTGTGTATCTTGGTGGCGGTTCTGTAAAGTGCTGCTTGCCTTTGACATCTGTGAGTTTTACAGCTTGGTTTTTCTTAAAATCCGGTGCCTTTTTCTCTTGCGTGTTAGAGAATGTCCAGATTCTCAAAAAACCATCGAACACGAGTTCTTTGAAATTGGCTTTAGCTTCAAATCTCTCTGATCCAAAGGTTACGGATGTGTTTTTAAACTCTGCTGGTTTCATCTGGGAGGCCATGAACCTGCGCCAAATTAAGTCGTATAGCTTGAATTCATCTTCGTTAAGGTAAGGTTTTACCATTTCTGGCAAAAGGGATGGGTCTGTGGGCCTTATTGCTTCGTGCGCTTCTTGTGCTAACTTTGATTTTGTTTTGTATACATTCGGTTTTTCTGGTATATACTCGTTACCTAAAAGCTCTTTTAACGCTTTTCTTGCCTTTTGAATAGCCTCTTTTGCAATATTAAATGAATCTGTCCTCATGTAGGTAATAAGTCCGACTCTATCTTTTCCTATGTCAACGCCTTCGTAAAGTGTTTGTGCTATGCGCATCGTTTTTTGGGCAGAAAATCCAAGTAGATTTGAGGCGGCCATCTGCATTGTGCTTGTTATAAACGGCGGTTCAGGTTTTCTTTTTGTTTTGGTTTTTTTAATCGATGTTACTGTGAACTTCTCTTTCTTTATCTCTTCAATAATTTTGTCTGCTTTATCTTTTGAATCTATCTCTAGTTTTTCTAACTGTTTACCATCTATCTTTTCCAGTGTTGCCTCAATCTTATCTTCGAACAACAGGTGTATTGTCCAGTATTCTTGGGGTTTAAAGTTCTTTATTTCTTCTTCTCTGTCCACTATGAGTTTTAATGCGACGGATTGAACCCTTCCGGCGGACAACCCCCTTTGAATTTTCTTTGCAAGCAAAGGTGACAATTTATATCCTACAATTCTATCAAGTATCCTTCGTGCTTCTTGGGAGTTCACCATATCCATATTTATCTCTCTTGGGGACTTAAGGGATTCGAGAATCGCATTCTTTGTTATCTCGTGAAAGGCTATACGCTTTATCTTTTCTTGGTTTGCTTTAGTTGCCTGCGTTATGTGCCATCCTATAGCTTCTCCCTCTCTATCCTCATCAGTTGCTATATAAACTGTTTTGGATTTGCTTGCTAATTTTTTTAGTCCGTCGACAACAGGTTTTTTCTCTTTTGGAATAACATACTTTGGTTTGAAGTCCTTTTCTATGTCCACACCAAATGAACTTTTTGGTAAATCTCTTATATGTCCATACGATGCTACAACGTTGTATTTTTTGCCCAGAAATTTGCTTATCGTTTTTGCTTTTGCTGGTGATTCAACAATAACCAAGTCCATATCTATTTCTCCTTGAGATTTTAGATTTTTTGATAACCAATCGGTGTTCTCTTTATCAGGCCTTTGAGTTCTAAGTCAAATAGTATTTCACTCAATTCGTCTATGTTTAACCCTGTAGAACTTGATAGCTCATCTTCGTTCATCTCACCCTTAAGCGAATTCAGAACAAGTTTTTCCTTTTCTGTTAATTCAGTGTTTTCTTCCTTGAGTCTGTCTAAATCTGCCTTCAACTCCAGATAGAAGTACGATAAAACCGAATTTATATCCAAAACGGGTATGGCACCTTCGCCGATGAGTTTATTTGTACCTCTGCTTCTTTTAGAAAATATTTCGCCAGGCACTGAAAATACGGGTTTTCCCTGTTCAACTGTCAATCTTGCTGTTATTAATGATCCGCTTTTTATGTCCGCTTCCACAACAATTGTGCCTTTTGATAACCCTGCAATAATTCTGTTTCGTGCGGGGAAGTTGTATCTGTTTGGCGGCGTTGAAATAGGAAATTCGCTTATTATGCAGCCATCTTTCTCAATTCTTTTGAAGAGGCTCTTGTTTTTTTGAGGATATACGACGTCTATCCCACAGCCCAAAACGGCTACAGTGTATCCACTCTTATTCAAAGTCCAGGCATGCGCCATTGCGTCAATTCCCAGAGCCAAGCCGCTGATTATTGAAAAACCCGCAT
>JALTCA010000075.1:0-1821 GCA_027008245.1 Desulfurellales bacterium | reverse complement strand
CCCTTGGCTGTAAAGTAGATTGGAATGCCTCCACAAAAACAATAACAATTACATACGCGCCGTAAATCAAAGCCGTTATATGTATTTTGAAAACTTATAATGATGATATACTACTTGGGCTGGTTAGCCTACTAACCAGCCCTGTTTATGAGTATATTAAATAAATGCGTTTATTACTAATATTTAGTAACATTTGCTAATCTGCATATAATAGATTTTTAAGCTCTGTCTTGCAATTTTGAATAGATTTTAACGAGTTACCGATGTAGTTTAACGAAATGGTAATAATGCAAAGCAAAATTAGAGATATAATTAATTTATAGAATTTTATTCACCGCCTTTCCTAAATTTTAGCCATATAATATAATGCTTATTCAAGTTTTTGTAAATCCCTTTGGCAGAGTTGTTGCATAAACGTAGAAATGCATAGATTTTTATCTGATAATAAATCTGGATGCTAAAAATAAGCCTCTTTTAATTTGATAAGTACATCACCGGGGAATGTTTTGGTTGTTTTTATAAACAAACCATTATGATTTAAATCAAATGTCGACAATGTATAAAGTACTCTATCGGATGTAGAGTTAAAATAGCATCTATTAGATATATCAAGGCGTACTTACAAGTTCTATCGTAGTTTTAATGGATTACTACGTTTATAACAAAATAGGATAAAGTATTATATACACTTGCAAAATCATACAGAATTGATATCTTTAAATAGAAAGATTATGGATAAACAAATATTAGATATGAAGGATAAAGAATGGCTTAGAATATTAATGGAGGATATTCTCCGTCTTGCTGAGGAAGAAAATAAGTCTCCCACTATTTTCGAGGTGATGCGGGATTGCAAAGTTCAAAGGGAAGATGTTTTAGAAGCAATTAAGGCACTTGAGGAAAATAAATTGGTTGTTTTCAAAAATAACAAAATAATACTTACTTCGCAAGGAAAAGATGCTGCTTCAACTATATATAAGTACCACAAGATAGTGGAAGATCTTTTTGGTCATACAGTTGCACATAGTTTTGAACATTTAGGAGAATCTGAGATTAAACTCTTGGAAAAGGAAGGAAACAAAACAAAAGCTTTAGAAGATTTTGAAGAAAATGAAGAAGGAAAAGTAATTACATTAAAAATAGAAAATCCTAAAATTTTATCTCGGTTAATGGGCGTAGGAATTATTCCGGGAAAAACTTTTAAGACAATAAAGGTTAGAGAAGATATGATAATTTTGTCGATAGACCAGCAGATAGTTATTCTGGATAGAAGTCTTGCAAACAAGATATTGGGAGAAAGCCTAAATGAGAGTTCTGTTAGTTGGGCAGCCTAATGTAGGAAAGTCCAGTTTACTCAACGCATTAACGGATGCAAAAGTCATTATTTCTAATTATCCGGGGACTACCGTAGATATTACCCAGAAAGAAGCAACATTTAATAATAAATTCTATACCTTTGTTGATACGCCTGGAGTCTACAGTCTAACTCCTTCGAGCGAAGAAGAAAAAGTAACAGAGAGAATAATTTTAGAAGGAAAGTATGATTTCATAATACAAGTTGTTGATGCGACGTCTCTTGAAAGGAATCTTATAATTACATTAGAGATCGCAGAGCTTGGTGTTCCTTTTATTATTGCCTTAAACTTTCATGAAGATGCTGCAAAGAAAGGAATCTATATAAGTTCAAAAAATTTAGAGAGCATTCTTGGGGTACCGGTAGTTAAGATAAATCCAGTAAAAAAAGAAACTCAGAATCTTGTAACAAGATTGGAAGAAGCGAAAGTATCAAAATTTAAGATTACCTATGATGATCATATAGAG
>JALTCA010000074.1:0-1821 GCA_027008245.1 Desulfurellales bacterium | reverse complement strand
CAATACACAACATCATTTTCATCAACAAAGTACAGGTTGTCATTCTTCAAATAAATCTGGCCAAGTATAGGGAAAGGAAATTTTCTTTTTTTGACCACCTTACCCGTGCTTTTATCTATTTTAAACAGGTAGCCTCTATTTGTTCCAATGTAAATATATTCCCCATCAACTGCAAGTGCATCTTCTATAGGCTGATCAATTTCAGTAATTTCACGTTTTTCCTCATTTTTTGGATCAACTTTATAAATCTCACCATCTAAATTACCCACGTAAAGATACCTGCCATCACTTATAAGTTTAATTTTATAGCCAACATCATCTACATTACAGATTTTTTCATAATCGAGCGGTGGAGATAATGGCTGTGTCAACTTCTTGTGCTCCTGAACCTTCAAAACAATCTCCTTTGAACTAGAGCAAGAATATACAACGAAAGCAACAAAAATTAAAAATACAACACTAACAATTTTTTTCATCGCATCTCCTTTTAAGCAACCTTTCCAACATCTCTTCGGCATTCTCAAATGCCAAAGCGGCTTCTTCTTCACTCATCCCGGCACCAAGTAGCACGGTTTTAGCAAAACTTTTGGTAATAAGATTATTTGGCGAATGCGTATCTGTATCGAGCATATACTTCGCGCCAACCTGTTTCGCCATTCTAAACACATGGCCATTCGTAAAACTATGGCCACTCCTTGCACTAATTTCCAAAAATACATTGTTCTTTCTTGCGAGCTCCGCATCCTCTAAACTAATTAAACCTGGATGCGCTAAAATGTCGCACCCACCTAAAATCGCAGACCTGTTGGTTCCTTTTGCTACTGGCTCTACTGGGCTCTCACCATGAACAACAACTATTTGCGCTCCTAACCTCCTTGCTAAAGCAATGGATTCAGGTATCAACTGTGGAGGCACATGCGTAACCTCAACACCTGCAAAAACATACAGCCCAAAGTATTGTTCCAACCCCTGAATAGCTTTCCTAGCATTTGTAATTATGAACTCCATATTTGAAAAATCTGCATGGTCAGTAAACGCTATAGCCCTATATCCTATATCCTTTGCCCTTCTTGCAAGTTCAGAAGGAATTAGCTCACCATCACTAAAAAATGTATGCGTGTGCAAATCAATCATAAAAGAATTTTATGGTTTATAAAAAACGGTGTCAAGTTTATTCCCTGTCCTCAAAATACAAGTGACTTTAGTAACACAAATAAGATTCAAACGTATATCATTTTTTAACCAGAATTTTCACTAAATCACCTTGTGCAAGCAACGTATCAGGATACATGTTGTTCATAATATAAATTTTCTTTTTCAACTTATCTGATAATCTAAACCTACTAAGAAAGTTTGAGAAAGTCATGGTGTCTGGAAACTTAACTATTTTAATATAAAGATTTTTAACATGGAGTCTTGCAGGATTTGTTAACCTTCTAAAGGTTCTTTCTGGCTCCTCAAGTTTACTTTTAAGCAATGGCCAAGCAACGGAAGAGGATTGAGAAAAAAACACAAACGTTTTCCCGTTAAAATCTATAAAGCAAGAGGATTGATTAACAGCCTTATTGCCTACTTTTACCATTCTTACAACCTTAAAAGCACGATAACCGTTAATTCTTATTTCTCTTGATTCTAAAACAAAGCCATGAGAAGAAAATTTATGGGCTAATTCATAGATAGACCCGCTCTTTAGAAATATTTTCACGTAAGCCCCTTTCTGTTTTTTAGGAACTATGCCTATATAATGCGGCATATCAATGAGATTCCAACCCTTTGGAAATGCAAACGTAAATCTCATATTGGGATGGTAGTAGTGATTGC
>JALTCA010000073.1:0-22456 GCA_027008245.1 Desulfurellales bacterium | reverse complement strand
CAAGTTGTTTTCTTTTCTCTATGTACTTGGAATCGCCAAAAAGATAAGCCGAACAGAAGCGTATATCTTCGCCTTTATATTCATTTTCCATAAACGATTTGAGTTTTAAGACTTGTTCA
Organism: Desulfurellales bacterium; assembly: GCA_027008245.1. Taxonomy (GTDB): domain Bacteria; phylum Campylobacterota_A; class Desulfurellia; order Desulfurellales; family Hippeaceae; genus Hippea. The sequence goes on along the minus strand of JALTCA010000073.1, from coordinate 22,337 downwards.
TCCATTGTCCACTTCTATAAGCACCGTTTTTGTGCCTTTATCAATGAATTTACCCAATATCTTATATTTGACCTTTAACTCCTTTAAATGCCTGAGTTTTGTATATACCAAAAATGTGCCCTTTCTTTTCTCTATAGCTTCTGGATTCCTCACCTCGTTTAAGCACATCCGCGTGTAAGCAACAAGAGATTGGTTGAGTTTCTTATATTGCAACAGCCCCAATCTTGTCTTCAAAACCTCATGCCAAACAAGCTTCTCAGGCCTGTAACCCTCGAATTGTAAAAGCACAACAAAGGCTACAACACTCATCGCTATGGTTTTGTAAAAGATCACCTTCGTTGGTTTTTTAAGCAGATTTGTCAATGAAACTATCAGAATGCCCGCAAAAACAGAGGCAACAAGCTGTATAAGACCCTTTTTATATGCAACAAAGGACAACACAAAAGCCAGAACAACCTCAAACACAAAAAATCCTATAGATACCCTTTTTGATTCCTTTATACCCTCAATATACCTGCCAAACAGAATAGCAATAGGTATAAAACCAAAGGCAATGTAGTGGGCAAGCTTGTTCTTCGAAATCGAGAAAAACAGGAACACCCAAGCAAACCAAAGGATCAGAAATAGATTTTTTCTATCCTTTAAATCTATTCTCTTAAAAAGCTGCAAAAGATACGGCCACCAGATATACAAAACCAGAATGGCTATAGGAAAAAAATAAAAGAACGAATGGGGATGTTGGTGTGCAGCTCCGGTAAATCTATCAATGTTGTGGTAAATAAGGAACTTATTTATAAACTCCATTCCATAGTAGTGATAAACGGCGATATACCACGGTAAACCGACCAATAGAAAGGCCAAAAAACCCAAACCGTTGTTAAGCGAGAAGAATTCTTTCAAGCCAGTTTTCCTTTCAACCACCCAGAGATAGATGAAATAGGTAAAACCCACACTTACCACACCAATTGGTCCTTTAACCAAAAAAGCCAGTGCCGTAAAAATCCATCCAAGCACATACCGTTCCTTGATAAAATAGTAAACACCCATCAATTCAAACAGAATTAAACTCATGTCGGGGTATACCGAGCGTCCCAGATACACAAAGAAACCAATTGATATAAAACCCAAAACGGAAAGCCTTGAAATATTACTGTCATCAAAAAGCAAATCGGATAACTTATATACGTAAACGCTGGATAAGGCAGCAGAGATTATTGCTGGGAGCCTTGCTGCATACTCGATCAAACCAAAATAGTCGTGGCCTATTTTGATAAGATGATATACAGAAAAGAGTTTAAAAAATAAAACAAGCTCCCAATAGAAGAGTATAGGTTTATCGAATCTCACATGGCAGTTGAAAAAGGGAATAACGTAGTTTCCCTTTTCTATCATCCTTAAGGCTGCGTCCACATACTTCGGTTCATCTGGTGGAAAAAATGAAATACAGAAAGCACCTATAGAGAAAAGGATAAAAGAATATATGAAAATGGATGTTTTATTTTTAAAGAACTTTTCATACAAAAAATTCATTTGATTTACTTGTTTAAAGTTAACCCTTTCTTAAGTAGGAGCTTATTTTTTTTGCTTCCATTTCCTTTTTTCTAAAGTTTGTTTTCATGTCTATTTTTTTATTTTCTAAAAGCTTTAAAAGGGTGTCGTTGTCTTCAATTACATTTTTAAGTAAATCAAGCTCATTCTTTTCTATTTCATTGTCTGAAATGATGTATTTGAGTTGCTCGAACAAACTATTCCTTTCCCTAAATAGATTGTCTACTTCAGCTAAATTCATCTTTTCTAATGTCAGTATTTCTTTTAATTCATCTGCATTTTTTAATAAGCTTTTATAAATAGAGTTTATTTCAGTATTCTTTGCCGCACAGCTCATCTACCAAAATCCCTTCTCTTAAACTGCCATTTGTCGTTATTATATAACTTTTCCCAAAATAAACCATTAATTCTTTAACCAGGTATGCGCCAACGACTATAACATCTTCTCTTCCTTTTTCTAATATCCTGAACTCTTTTAATCTTTGCTCTGAGTTTAACCTGGCCATTCTGTCTAGTATTTTATTGACACTTTGCAATGATAGTCTATAACCTTCGGTTTTATAATAAGAATAGTTTTCAAGTCCTAAGTCTATTGCCGCCAAACTTGTTACTGTGCCTGCATTTGCAACCAAAACATCAATATTCCTTTCCGGCTTGTAAATGTTTAGGCTATCTATGAAAAGTGAGACAGCGTTCTCTAACTCCTCTTTGTTTGGCGGGTTGTGTTTTACGAATTTTTCAAGCAGTTTAACAACCCCTAATGGTATACTAAATGTCCTGGTTAGTTCTATGCCTTTTGAAAATATGAATTCCGTACTGCCACCGCCTAAGTCAAAAGCAGTCCAGTTTAAATTTTTTAGCGTGTCTTTTAAGAAATATATAATGCCCTTGTGTGTAAGATATGCTTCTTTGTCTGAGTCTATAACAGAGATATTTATCCCTATTTTTTTAGCCTCTTTTAAAAATTCATTGCTGTTCTTTGCTTCTCTAACAGCACTTGTTGCGCAGGCAAAGATTCTATCTGCTTTGTATTTTTTTGATAGTTCTGCATAACTTTTTAGTATATCTATTGCCCTTTTGATAGATTCCCTATTTAGACAACCATTTTTGAGTAAACCTTGGCCTAATCGTGCTATTCTGCTTTCCTTGTAAAGAAACTCAAACGCACAACTACCAATCTTTTTTGCTATTTGTATTCTTATGGTATTTGTTCCTATGTCTATTGAAGAAAATATCATTTTAGCCTAGAAATAACCCTTCTAAAGCAAAAAAAATTGCCGCCGACAACACAGCTGCTATAGGCAAAGTCAATAGCCAAGATATAACAATATCTTTTAAAACCTTTAGATTTAATGCATCTATTCCACGCGCAAGTCCAACTCCTATAACAGATCCAACAAGAGTATGTGTTGTTGATATGGGAAGTCCCATTTTTGAGCATACCAAGACCGTCGTTGCAGCGCCAAATTCGGCTGCAAAACCCCTTGAAGGTGTCATATCGGTTATTTTTCTGCCGACAACAAGTATAACCTTATACCCATACATGGATAATCCTGTGACGATGCCTACAGCACCAACGCTCAAGACCCAAATAGGCATTGCGAGATGTTGGTGAGCTGTGAGTTTTGCTGCATAAACTGCACCCATTAGAGGCCCAACAGCATTTGCGACATCGTTAGCACCATGCGAAAAAGCCATATAAGATGCTGTAATAACTTGCAGTATTGCAAAGACCCTTTCCACCTGGGGAAACCTTTTTTTATAAGGCAAAGTAGAATCAACAGGTATGTTCGTAACGATTCTATATATTACAAAGTAGAAAATTGTGCTTATTATAAATGCTATAATCAAAGAATGGAAAAAGCTGAAGTTTAGATGTAAATTTTTCAGACCTTTATATAGCATTGAAAAAACTAAAATTATTGATACCAAAAATGCCAAGAAAGGTGCATATTTTTTTGCAGCCACAACAGGTTTATCATAGCTTAGAATTTTTTTAGAGATAAACATGAAAATAACAAATGATATTATACCTCCACTAATGGGTGATACAATCCAGCTCAAAACTATAGTAACAACCTTTCCCCATTCAATAGAACTCAAGCCGTGTGTGGCAATACCAAATCCGATAACACCACCGACTATAGAGTGTGTTGTAGAAACCGGCATTCCCAACTTTGTTGCCATGTTAACCCATAGGGCCGCTGAGAGTAGTGTTGCTAACATTCCATAAGCGAATACCATTGCCTGCCTAGAGTAAGCTGATGGATTTACAATGCCCTTTGCTACCGTTAAACTGACGTGATTGCCTACAAGCATTGCGCCAGAGAACTCAAATATGGCGGCAACTATGATTGCTTGACGAAAAGAAAGGCTACGAGCCCCAACACTTGTTCCCATTGCGTTGGCGACATCGTTAGCTCCTATATTCCATGCCATGTAGAAGCCAAATGCCGCCGACAGCAATATTACTATTAAAGGGCTCATTGTGATATTATCAACCTAATTCTATTACACATTTTTTCTGCGGAGTTGGCTATATCCCCTGTGGCTTCTATAATTTTCAACCACAGAATTAAAGAAGCACAGTCCATTTCCGATGAGTTTTCAATAACTATCTTTGTCAGGTTATACTGCATTATATCTGTTTTGTGTTCCATTTCGTTTACCTTGTTTAATAAAGATACAACCTCTTTGGCTTCTGGTCCAGAAAAACTTGCCTCTCGTAATGCTTCAAGTTCCTCTATCACCAATTTTGATTGCTCAACAACATTCACAACGGTGCCTGTAAATTCTTTAATTTTGCTTTTAATCTCTTTGGGGACATAGATTTTCTTAAAAGTCATTAGCACACCGACATCTTCGGATTTATCTGCAATTGCATCCATGGAAGTAATGATTTGGAGTATATCACCTCGCGCCACTGGCATGAATATACTGTGTGGTAAACTTTGCCTTATGCCGTCTTTTATTTTGTCTGTTTGGTATTCATGATCAGATATTTCCTTGGCTATCCTTTCAACTTCATCTTGATCTCCATCAATGAATGCATTGTAAAGCTCTGGAATTCTGTTTGTACACTCTATAACCTCTTTCATCATTTCATTAATAGCTATAAAAGGAGATTTTCTAAATAAATCGAAAATACTCATAAATCCTCCTTCACTTGGAGGTTTTAATTTTTTCTATGATATTTCTCGCAACATCCTCAAAAGCTTGAGAAACAGGGGATGTTGGATTAGCCACAACAATAGGTTTACCTCTATCTCCTCCGACCCTTACTTCGACATCTATTGGAATTTCGCCTAAAAACTTCAATCCATATTCATCTGCAAATCTTCTTGCTCCACCGTGGTCAAATATGTCTGTCCTTGCCCCGCAATTTGGACACAAGAAGTAACTCATATTTTCTATAACGCCAAGCACAGGTATGTCGAGCCTTTTGAAGAAATCATTAGCTTTCATAGCGTCACTCATTGCAACGTTTTGAGGTGTAATAACAATAATTCCGCCACTTACCTTTGTTTTTTGTGCCAGTGTAAGCTGGGCGTCGCCCGTTCCAGGCGGCAGATCTACAACTAAAAAGTCCAGTTGTCCCCAACTGACGTCTTTCAAAAACTGGTCGATTGCTTGGGATACAAGAGGTCCTCTCCAAATTATGGCTGCGTCCTTAGGAACCAAGTTACCTATGGATAAAACCTTAATGCCGTATTTAACTATCGGTAAAATTTTATCCTTGTTGTTAGGGTCAAGCGTAACGGGAACACCTTCTATGCCCATCATTGTCGGAATATTGGGACCGTAAATATCAGCATCCAATAATCCAACCTTGTAACCGAATTTGGCTAAAGCAAGTGCAACGTTAACACTAACGGTAGATTTACCTACGCCGCCTTTACCAGATGTAGTAGCTATAACATATTTTATATCTGAAACCTTTTCCTCTTGCTCATCCGCAATCTTTTCAATCTGAAGTTCAACGTCTTCTACACCGTCTAACTTTTTTAAAATCATAGGTATGCTTCTTTTGAGCATGTCAATAACTGCTTGGTTTTTCTCTTTTGTTTTTATTTTAATAGTTACTTTTTTGTTTTCTATTACAACGTCATCAATTATTCCTTCCTGTACTATACTGTGCGTTTTTCCCGGATAAAAAACCTTTTTTAATTCTTCCAAAACTCTTTCTTTCATTTCATCAAACTCCTTTCACGTTCCGATAGTCCAACTTTCCAAATATTTCCTTTGTTCTTCCGTTAATTCGTCGTGTTTAATGCCCAACGTTTTGAGTTTTAGAGCTGCAATTTTATAGTCGATTTCATCTGGAATCTTGTAAACCTTCTTCTTTAAACTTTTATCATTTTCGATCAGGTATTTGGCGCTTAAGGCTTGATTTGCAAAGCTCATATCCATAACTGATGATGGATGGCCTTCCGCTGCAGATAAGTTTACAAGCCTGCCCTCAGCGAGTAGATACACTCTATTGCCACCTTTTAACTTATATTCCCTGACAAACGGCCTAATATCGCGCTCTGAAATGGCTATTTCTTTCAAGCCTTTGACATCTATCTCTATATCAAAATGACCAGAATTTGCTACAATTGCCCCATCTTTCATGAGTTCAAAGTGTTCTTTTCTAATAACATGCATATCTCCAGTAACTGTGCAGAAGAAATCTCCAATTTTTGCTGCTTCTTCTATGGGCATGACTCTAAAACCGTCCATCACAGCTTCTAACGCTTTTAGTGGGTCAACCTCTGTAACAACAACGTTTGCGCCCATTCCTTTAGCACGCGATGCCAACCCCTTACCGCACCAACCATAGCCGCATACAACAAAAACGCTGCCGGCAATAAGCCTGTTCGTTGCCCTGATTATTCCGTCAATTGTCGATTGACCCGTTCCGTATCTATTGTCAAACATGTGTTTAGTGTAGGCATCGTTAACGGCTATAACCGGAAAAGCCAAAACGTTGTTTTTTTCCATGCTTTTTAGTCTTATAACGCCTGTTGTTGTCTCTTCTGTAGAGCCAATAATATTTTCTGTAAGTTCTTTTCTTTCAGAGTGCAAAAGAGATACAAGGTCAGCGCCGTCGTCCATCGTAATATTGGGTTTTTTGTCTAAAACTGCATTTAGATGCTTGTAATATGTATCCCTGTCTTCACCTTTAATGGCGAACACAGGAATGCCATAATGTTTAACTAAAGCTGCTGCTACATCGTCTTGTGTTGATAGGGGATTTGATGCACAAAGATATACATCAGCGCCGCCTTTTTTTAGTGTAACCATTAAGTTTGCCGTTTCTGTTGTAACGTGAAGGCATGCACCTATCGTTTTGCCTTCAAGTGGTTTCTCCTTCTCGAATTCGTCTTGTATAGTTTTCAAAACATCCATGGACTGAAAAGCCCACTCAATTCTGTTCAATCCAGAATCTGCTAAATTTATGTCTTTTATATCGTAATCCATTTTATAACCCCGCCTTTTTTCTCAATTCCTCTGCTTTATCTGTTTTCTCCCACGTAAAGTCCTTATCGTTTCTTCCAAAATGACCGTATGCCGCGGTTTTCCTGTAGATTGGTCTCAAAAGGTCAAGCGATTCTATTATGCCTTTTGGTGTTAAGTCAAATGTATCGAGAATGAGTTTCTTTATCTCATCTTTTGGTAATTTTCCTGTTCCATAGGTGTGGAGCATTATGCTTACGGGCTCTTCGACGCCAATAGCATATGCAAGCTGAACCTCGCATCTCCTTGCAATGCCAGCCGCCACTATGTTTTTGGCAATGTATCTTGCCATATAAGCACCGGATCTATCGACCTTTGTTGGATCTTTCCCAGAGAAAGAACCTCCGCCGTGTGCAGCGACACCACCATATGTGTCGACTATGATTTTTCTTCCTGTCAAACCCGTATCGGCATGAGGTCCACCCAGAACAAACCTACCTGTTGGGTTTATGTAAAGTTTTATGTCTGGATCCCAGAGTTCCTGGGGCACTACATATCTAATAACATACTGCACTATGTCTTTTCTTAGCTGCTCGAGCTCTATATTTGAATCGTGTTGAGCAGAAACGACTATGGCAGTAACTTTATCTGGATCAAAGCCCTTATATCTGATTGTTACCTGTGTCTTGCCGTCAGGTCTTAAGTAGGGTAAAAGTCCTTGCTTTCTAACATCAGCCAGCCTTTTTGCCAATTTATGCGCCAGGACGATTGTTAGTGGTAAGTACTCCTCTGTTTCATCTGTGGCGTAACCAAACATCATTCCTTGGTCACCAGCACCCAAAGATTCCCCTTTATTAACTCCTATTGCTATATCTGGAGATTGTTTGTCTATCGATGTAACAACGGCGCATGATTTATAATCGAGTCCGTAATCGGCGTTAGTATATCCAATTTCTTTAATAGTTTGCCTTACAATCTCTGGAATTTCGGCATAGGTAGAGGTTGTGATTTCACCCGAAACGAAAACTATACCTGTTGTCAAAAGTGTTTCGCAAGCTACTCGGCAATTTTTATCGTTTTTTATAATTGCATCCAAAATAGCATCTGAAATTTGGTCTGCAACTTTGTCCGGATGCCCTTCTGTGACAGATTCAGATGTAAAAAGAAAAGTTTCATCGCTTTTCACGATAAGCTCCTTTCTAAATGAAGTTTGGTGCCGAAGAGGGGGGTTGAACCCCTACGGGCTTAAAGCCCACTAGACCCTGAATCTAGCGCGTCTGCCAATTCCGCCACTTCGGCACGTTCAAACAGTGATTATAGTCAAAATCCATTAGGTGTCAATTATATAAGCTCGCTAAATATGGCATTTGAAACCACAAAAGCTTTGCAGCCATTTAAGGCAAGCCTGTTGTTTTCCTTTTTTATAAACCCCAAGTCCAGAAATTTATTAATCTTTTCACCGTAGTAATCCAAAATGTCAACGCCGAATAGATACTTAAACTCCTTCAAATCAACACCATCCTTGAGTCTTAAACCCAAGATGAACATCTCCTTTATCAGGTCGTCTTTATCCAAGATCTCTTCAACGAAGCTTGAACCTGTCGGATTTTTTAAGTATTCCTGTAGATTATCCGTTACCTTTAGCCTTTTTCTATCCATAAAGGACGCCGCTGACACGCCAAAGCCCACATACTCTTTATACGTCCAATAAGCCAAGTTGTGCTTTGAATGAAAGTCCCTTTTTGCAAAGTTCGATATCTCGTATTGCTCAAAACCACTTCTGTTGAGCCTCTCACAAAGCATCAAGTAAAGATCAGAAACAAGCTCGTCATCGGGCAAATTCAATTTATCGCCTTGCAACAACTCGTAAAAAGGCGTCTCCTTTTCAATTGTAAGCATGTATGTTGATATGTGCTTTATGGGTAAATCCAAAGCAAAATCCAATTCACCTTCAAAAGTGCTCAAACTGTCTCCGATACCGTAAATCAAGTCAATGCTGATGTTGTTAAAACCACATTTAAATGCTGTTTCAATAGCTTGAATTGAATCTTTTGAATTGTGAATCCTGCCCAAAATTTTAAGCTTTTCATCACGAAAGGATTGAACACCTATGCTCAATCTGTTAAAACCTAAAGACTTAAGTGCCTTTATATAGTTAGATTTCACGTTGTTAGGTATCGTCTCTATTGTCATCTCCTCTATTGCCAAATCGAATGTATCTTCTAAAGCTTTAAGTATTTTTTCAATGTGTTTTACCTTTAGAACTGTTGGCGTGCCGCCGCCAAAGTAGATCGTCTTGACCGTGTAGTTTTTGCTATCAAAGCTATTTATCTGCTTCAGCAGAGCTTTAACATAATCATCCAACAGATCGAAGCGCCTTTCGTAAGACACAAATGCACAGTAAGGGCACTTTTTATAACAAAAGGGAATGTGCATGTAGACGTAAAGCTCACTTTTCATGGCTTTAGTATTGCAAATTGCATACAAAACGTGCAATAATTTGTACTATGAAACTAAAGATTACAGGTTTTGCAAACGGCGGATACGGAACAGGCTTGATCAATGATAAAATCGTATTTGTGGAAAACGCTTTGCTAAATGAGCTTGTAGAGATTGAGATAGTTCAAGAGAAAAAGGGCTTTATCAAAGCCATTGCGAAGGAGATCTTGGAACCTTCAGAGTACAGGGTCAAGCCTGAATGCCCATATTATCTAACCTGCGGCGGATGTGATCTGCAACACGCACAGTACGACTATCAACTAAAGCTAAAACAATAGGTTTTCCTATCAACACTAAAGAGGATTGGCAAAATAGAACTTGGTGAAACACCAGAGATTGTGCCATCAGAAAAACAGTGGCATTACAGAAGGAGAGTGGATTTTAAATGCAGAAACGGCAAGTGGGGCTTTTACAAGAGGAGCACAAACCAGTTCACACCGATTAGTGAATGTAAAATAGCCGATGAAAGGATCAACGAGTTTATAAAAAGCAACAGATGTTTCGGTGATACACGTGTACAAATAGACGATTACGGCAATATAAATACGGACGAGATGATGCTAAACTTGGGCTTGGAACAACCGCTATTTTACAAAAAGGATGCATTCACGCAAATAAACAGAGAAATAAACCTTAAAATCATACAAGACCTCTTAAATGAAGTGTCTACAATAAACCCGTCAAACATCTTGGAGTTGTTCTGTGGCATTGGCAATTTCACAATCCCTTTGGCTAAAAAAGGATACAAAATCTATGCTGTGGAACTCGACCTGCCAGCCATTTCTTCATTGAAAAGGAACATCAACAACTTTAGCTTAAAAAATGTGAGTATAATAAGGAGAAACCTTTTTGAACCATTCAAGATTAAAGGTGGCTTCGATCTTGCTATTTTGGATCCGCCAAGAGACGGGGCAAAAGAGGTAGCTTGGTGGCTTTTGAAGAAGAATATAAAACACGTTATCTACATATCCTGCGATGTGGCAACATTATCGAGGGATTTGAACATTGTAAAGGATAAGTACATAATAGAAAAGGTAAAGCTTTACGACATGTTTCCACAAACACACCACGTAGAAAGCATGACCGTGTTAAAACTCAACAAAGACCGCTTGCCTGCGTAGAACCTTAAACAAGGCCGATAAAAGTTTGTTCTTGTCTTTTGAGTAAAACAAATGACTCTCACAGCGTGAATCGCTGCTTCCAAAACCGTTTATGTAGTAGAATTTCTTCTTGAGCTTGCACGCAATCTTGTCTTCAATACTCTTTTTCGATTGCCAGACAAACACGCCCTCCACTGTCGCATGTTCAAGAAGATAGTCTATGTGCCACCTTTTCTTCTTATCTTTCTTAAGGTGTCTTTTTAGCCTTTGTTTCAGACCACCCAAAGCAGAGCCCACATAGGCATAATAACCATTTTTGAACTCAATATTATCCAAACTGCCCACCTTTATATTTACATCTTTGTCCAGACTTATAATTAAATTATAAACGCCCTTTGCGGAAAATAGCTTTTCTAATTTTTGATTAATGGTTTCCCCATCGGAACTATCTCCTTACCAAACACGCCGTTTAAAACTATACCAAAAACGATCCAAAGAATACTCAAAATTATAAGTGGTAAAATTATACCCACAATATTCCAAAGTACAATATTATGCGTCAAAAAGAAAGAACCGGCGCTTAAAAAGAAAATGTCGGTAAAAATCATAAATAACAATGTAATTTTTGGAGCTTTAAGGTGTCCGAATGTGAAACCAACCATGAGAATACCCATAACGATAAAAACATAACCATCAACGACAGATGTATTTTCTGGTATAAAGCCAAAGGACTTACCTAAAAATTCCCAAAAACCCAACCACATAAATGCACTAAAAGCAAGCATTATGTTTCCTGTCATGATTTCTCCATTTCTTAAGTCAATAATACCCGCTGCAAACTGAACCAAACCACCGGCGAACCCCAAAGCAATTAACACGTTGATCATCTCATGGGGTGCCCTGTGTGTAGCTACGGGCCATAAAGCAGCCAAATAAAACGCTAAAACCATTAAACCTGCAGGACCAGGATTGGCAAAAGGCTTCTTGTCCATACCAAACTCCCCCCTTAAAAATAGGATTAACTTTTGAATTTATACAAGAGATTGACCTTGCAATCAAGTAGTTCATCTTTTATACTTTAAGAAGGCGAGGAAAATGGAAGAAAAGCTAAAGAATGATCTGATAAAATATCAAAAGGACGAAATCGTAGGTTATAAAATTTATTCAAAGCTTTCCTCATTGAAGTCTGTCAGTAAGAAGAACAGCAAGATCCTAAAAAAGATTGCCGAGGATGAGTTGAATCACTACAATATTCTAAAAAAATATACCCAAACTGACGTAAGCGCAAATCCACTTGTTGTTCTATTCTTTGTTGTGCTTGCAAAGATATTCGGTGTTGTATTCTGCGTTAAGGTAATGGAAGCAGCAGAAGCAGATGCACAAGAAAGCTACAAATCCATATCCAATGTCATACCAGAAGCAAAGAAGATCTTAGAGGATGAAACAAGACATGAAAAGTTACTAATTGATATGCTACATGAGGAACGTATCGAATACATCAGCTCAATGGTTCTGGGTATCAGCGATGCAATTGTTGAGCTTACAGGCGCTTTGGCCGGTGTGTCTTTGGCACTGCAAAATGCAAAGCTTATAGGCATAGTGGGTGTCGTAACAGGAATATCTGCATCCTTAAGCATGGGATCAAGTGAATATTTATCCCAAAAAGCGGAAAAGAGTGATCATCCTCTAAAGGCGGCTTTTTATACAACTATTGCATACTTCGTCACCGTTTTAGCCTTAGTGATACCATTTTTCCTATTCGCAAACTTTTATTACTCATTAGCTTTGATGTTCTTAGATGCAACAGTTGTCATCCTCATCTTCAGTTTCTTTGTTTCTGTGGTTAAGGAAACATCGTTTAAAAAGAGCTTTATAGAGATGTTCACCATAAGCTTTTCTGTGAGCATTATATCATTTGTTATAGGATATTTGGCAAGAAAGTTACTAAACGTAAATATTTAAGGAGATGTTATGGAAGAGCTATCCAAAAGACTGTCAAAAATGATAGAGTTCTCTCTCGGTTGCACAGAACCAGCCGCAATTGCCTACAACACTGCCCATATCCAAAAGTACTTAAAGAACGTAAAGAAAATACAACTTGAAATAGACAGAATGACCTTTAAAAACGCCTTTGCTGCTGGCATTCCAAACTCAAATGGCCTAACTGGAACAGAAAACGCAGCCCTATTGGGATACTTCATAGGTGATTCAAGCAGATCTTTGGAAATATTCACAATGATTGATGACAACATACTTAAAATGGTTTCAGAGAGCAGAATCGAAGTAGAAGTGAGTCTATCCGAGAGAAAAGAACTCTACATACACTCCCGTGCTTTTGATGAAATGGGTAATGAGGTTGAGATAGTAACAAGAAAAACCCATACGGGCATTGTTGAGATAAAAGAGAATGGAAAGTACATTTTCAAGAAAAAAGCTAAAAGGGCAGAGGAAGAGATTGAGTTTGAGGATGATTATTTTGACTTCAGGGTATGGAAAAAAACGGTTGATGAGTTGTTTAAAGATGAAGAGGTCAGGGATAAAGTAAAAAAGGCTATTGAAACAAACCTTGAGGCAATTGAATACTCAAAGAAGTACTTAGATCCTCAAATTAACCCGGCCTATGGGGCAATATATGCAAGGATGGGCGGTGATAGTGTAGAGATTGCAAGTTGCGCAGGTAGTGGCAATAAAGGAATAGTGGCTATTGGGAGTTTGTCTTACATAGCAAAAGAGAATGGTTTTAATGACGAAAAAATAGAGAAAGCCGTAATACTGTCATGCCTCATAACATCGCTCATAACATCAAAGTTTGGGTTTGTGTCATCAGAATGTGGTGTAGTTCACGCAGCGGGCGTGGGTGTTATGGCGGGTCTGCTTTACTTGGAAAATAAACTTGAACTCTTTTATGATGCTTTTAAAAATTACATAGAAGGAACGGGTGGAGTATTCTGTGATGGTGCAAAGAAGGGTTGTGCCATGAAGGGTTATACGGCATCAGAGATGGCGTTAAAATCCATTGACCTTGCAAAAAACTCTTTAACTGCGCCAAACACTGACGGTTTTTTAGGAAGGGACTTCAAAGAAACAATTTACAATCTTTTGCAGTATGATCCGTATTTTAAACTGTTTGATAGGGAAACAATTGATATTTTGGAAAGAAAAAGTTAAGGGAGGTGTATTTTATGTCTTTTAAATCCAAAATTCTATTTTACGGAATTGGTTCAGTTTTTGTCTTTCTTTTGATTTTTGGTGTTTATGCCATTTGGTGGAATACCAACCAAATAAAAACAAGGTCTAAGGATATCTATTCTATTTTACTAAAATCTCAAAAAAATAAGATTAAAACGGTTGTAGAACTTGCAGCAAGTAAATATAGCGCCATGGCTAATGATGGAATTCCTGTAGATGAAATTAAGAAAGAGATACTTTCTGATTTGAAAAGATTTAGATACGATAACGGTAACTATATTTTTGCTCTTAACAGACAAGGTGTTCTAATAATAGACCCCCCAGAGCCTAAACTAGATGGTAAAAATGTTTACAATTTGAGGGATAAAAAGGGCAACTATCTTATTAGGGATATGATAGAGATTTCTAAGACTCGAGGTTCAGGTTTTGTGAATTATTGGTGGGTAAAGCCTAATGGAAGTGGTATGGCTCCTAAGGTTAGTTATGTATACACAATACCAAAATTGAATTGGATAATAGGCTCAGGTGTGTATTTAGATGATGTTAAACATATGGCGCAAGCATATGCTAGTAAGATTAAAAAAGACATAATTAAATCTATTGAGGTATCAATTGTAGTTGTGATTATAGCTCTTGTTATTGTTGTTGCAGTAGGTTTTGCATTGTCAAATAGATTGATCAAACCTATTAACTTAATGGCTCAAGGCTTAGATGATTTGGTAACCGGTGAGGGAGATTTGACTAAGAGAGTGCAGATTGACACTCATGACGAATTTGAGAATTTGGCTAATAAGCTCAATAATTTCTTAGATACACTGCAACAGATGGTTAGAGACATTAGAAATTCTGCCGATGAGGTGATGTCTAAGTCTGATACAACGGCCAATTCTGCTACTCAGATGGCAGCTACAGTGGAGGAAACAACGAGGAACTTGGAAGAGATGACTCAGGCAATTGACGATATGAGTGAAGCCGTGCATAATGTGGCTCAATCTACAGAGGGTATAAATATGCAGGCGGAAACTGTTAGTGAGATAAATCAGCAGATGCTTAAGGATATTGAAGACAGGGTTAATAGGATGAACGAAAACGCCCAGCTTGCAAGAAAGGCTATGGAACAAATCAATACTGTAGGAGAATCTTCGAAACAAATTGGGCAGATTGTTAATGTTATAAATGAGATTGCAGACCAGACAAACCTGCTTGCGTTGAACGCAGCAATTGAAGCAGCAAGGGCGGGAGAAGCAGGACGTGGCTTTGCCGTTGTTGCAGACGAAGTTAGAAAGTTAGCAGAGAAAACACAGAAAGCGACTGAAGAAATTAGAGAAATGATACTTAAGATGCAAAAAGATGCCCAAAAATCCATTGAAATGACAAAAAAAGCAGAGGAGGGCATTTTAAAAGAGAGAGAAAAGGCTTTAGAGGATGAGAATAACATAAGTGCTATGGTTGAACAGATTAGCAAGACCGTAGAAGAGATAAATGCAACAAGTGCAGCTACAGAAGAGTTATCATCGACTGTAGCTGAAATAAACGTTCAAGCTACGGAGATTAGAGAAGCTGCGAGGGATAACACTAGGATAGTAACAGAAATAACAAAACTGTCTGAAGAACTTAAAAATAGTTCTAATAGACTAACATCTATTGTCGGAAGGTTCAAAGTTTAGTCTGAATGAGCCTGCCTACTTGGTGGGCTCCATTTTTTTATTTACCCAGTTGATTAATTCTTTATTCATAGATTGAGTTAAATCGGATAAGCAAGATGCAAATAAGTTTATATTTGATATGTTTCTTTTTTTGTCAAAATTAAAGTCTGATAGCCTGCCGTTAATGCTTAATTTGAAATGTACTTCAACTTCGCAGTAAGGTTTCTTTTCCATTAATATCAATTGAAATTTTTCTATATCAAAAGTTAATGTATTTTTTGTTTGTAAACTTATATTGCAGCCGTAGTTCTCTAAAGCGTTTTTTATTGAGTTTCTGACCATATTGCAGGGTGTGTCTATCCATTCATAATTGCTTAAAGGTTCAAGTGTGTATTGTTGAGTTTGCACATAAACTGTATAGCTATCAAAAGCATTACTGCAGTTTGAATATTCTACGTCTATTTTGCAATGGCTGTTATGTTTACCTAACACTTTTGTATTTTCGTTTATAAAAGCTATCTTTTGATAAGGTAAGGGATGAAGGCTGCATGATGCAAGAAAAAATAAAACCGACAAAGACAAAGCACTTTTTTTCATTTTTTTTCATCCTTAATTGGATTGAATTCTTTTTTACCTTTAATAATTATAGAAGGGTTTCTTCTAATTTCTATGATTAATTGCTTTAGCTCAAGTAGTGTTCTTTTTGTTTCCTTGAGTGTGCTAATTCCCTCTTTGATTAGCGTTTCTTTAGTGTAAGAGGTGGTGCTGTTTAAGTTTTTCGTTAGATTGTCAATGTCTATAACGGTTTTTTTAACTAAATTTGTTACTGCGTCTATATTGTTTAAATCTTTTTGCAGAGAATAGATAAGTTTGTCACTGTCTTTTAGTAGTTTTTGTGCTTTTAAATTTGTTTTCCTCAACTCTTTTGTAAGTTTATTTATATTTGAAGTGGTTTCTTGGATTGAATTTATGGTGTGTTGGTTGAAAGCGGCATTGATTTTATTAAAGGCATTATTGATGGAATTAATTATTTTGGGTAGTTTATTTAGAACTTTTTCAAGCTGATTTGGTTTGGTGTAAATAACTGGATATTTAGCTTTTATTTTAAAAAGAGGTTTGTATGGATACTTAGAATAAGATAAATTTATATACGATATACCTGTTAGACCACTGGATGAAATTGTGGCAATTGTATTTTTCTTAATGGGTATATTTTTACTGACTTCGATATAGATTTTTATGAAATTTGGGTGTTTTTTGTCTATTACTATTTTTGAAACTTTACCTATATCAAGTCCCTTGTATCTCACCGTAGAATCTGTATGTAGGCCTGATATGTTTTCGCTAGTATAAACAATATAGTTTTTGTAATTAGACCTCATGCTTCCAGAGCCTATAAGCCACACAACTATTACTGCGCCAAGCATTCCAAACAATATAACAAACAGCCCTACAACTGCATAATTTACTTTTGATTCCACTGAATAAATTTCCTTCCTCGGTTACCAAAAAATAGTTCTTTTAACCATTTATCGTCTTGATTCATAATATCATATGGTGCGCCTTCAGCCAAAACCTTTTTATCTCTTATTACACAAGCTTTATTTGATATTCCAAAAAAGCTATCCAAGTCATGTGTTATCATAACTACCGTGATACCCAATAATTTGTTTAACTCAACTATAGTTTTATCAAAATCGTCTGCGCTAACAGGATCTAAGCCACTTGTTGGTTCGTCTAAGAAAATAATTTTTGGATCTAAAACCAAAGCTCTTGCTAAAGCGGCTTTTTTTCTCATACCCCCTGAAAGTTCGTAAGGGTATAGGTCAAAGACATAATCATCTAAGCCAACCAAGGATAGTTTGAACCTGACTATGTCAAAAACAATATCATTGCCGAGGTTTGTGCTTTCTTTTAAAGGAACTGCTACGTTTTCCCCAATAGTCAAGGAAGTAAACAGACTTGCTGCTTGAAACATGACACCGTAGGATTTCTTTATAAGTTCTCTCTCATTTTCATTTGCTTTATTTAAATCAGTACCCATCACATCAATAATGCCCTCTGACTTTTCGAGCATTAAAATAGCTCTCATAAGTGTTGTTTTACCGCTGCCGCTTTTGCCTAAAATTGTGTAGACTTCACCTTCTTTCACACTGATGTTTACACCATCTAAGATAACTCTGTTTCCGTATGATACCTTTAAATCTCTAACTTTAATTATATCCCTAACCATCTGAACAAAACGGAGAATATAGCATCTGCGATAATTACGGCGAATATACTGTTTACAACACTAACCGTAACACTCTCACCTATGCTTTCCACATTTTTCTGTGTCATAAACCCTTCAAAAGAGCCTATTGTTGCAATCAAGAATGCAAAAGCAGGAGCTTTTAAAATACCAGCCAAGAACGTTTTTATATCTATTGCATGATGCAGTCTTAAAATAAAGTCCCTTAATGTAACGCCCAAAGATAATTTTGCAACGACCATACCGCCAATTACGCCTGAAACATCGGCCAAGATTATAAGTAAAGGAACGCTTATTAGCATAGAGATAATTTTTGGAAAAACTAAAACATCAAAAGGTTCAATTCCCATAGTTTTTATAACGTCAATTTCCTCTGTGACCTTCATTATTCCAATTTGAGTTGTGTATGAGCTTGCACTTCTTCCAGCAAGTAGAATAGCCACTATTAAAGGCCCAAGTTCCCTTAGGACCGAAACACTTACAAGGTCAACAACAAATATGTTAGCACCGAACTGTTTTAATCTTATGGCACCATGATAAGCTATAACGGCGCCAATCAAAAATGATATTGTTGCAAGTATGGGTATAGCGTTAAAACCCATTAGTTCCACATCCTTAACAATCATTTTAAACCTTAATCTTTTGGGATTTAAAAGAAGCTCCAAACCCTTAATAAATATTTCTCCTAAAAACGCTAAAAAGTGATAGAAATGTTCTAATTTTCTAACAACTATAAAACCTACATCATAAAAGAATCCAGTTTTTCTGATTTCTAGTGGTCTATTTTTTAAGTTGCTTTTTACTATCTCAACAAGCTGTTTTTGTCTCTCTGATGTTATGAGTTTTTTGTTTGTTTTTAGAAGGTAAACGATAAAAGACGTGTCTAATGTTTCTGCACCACTTACGTCTATTTCATTGAAAGAAACCTTTTTAATGTATCTATCAAGCTCTCTTATTTCTTTGTATGTTAAATTGCCAAAAAGCTCTATTCTTTTATTATTTAGCTCTAACCGCATTTGCTTTTTTGTTTGTTAGTATTACTCCCAAGATAACAAAAGTTCCACCTAAGATTTCGTATAATTTAAGGGATTCCTTTAATAGGACAATAGAAGTAAGTACACCAAAAACTGGCACTAAGTTAACAAAAATGCTTGAGCGCGATGCTCCAATTTGTTCGATGCCCTTATACCATGCACTGAATGCAAATATTGTTGAAAAAAAGACCATATACATAATGCTAAGCCAGCCGCTAATTGGGTATTTTTCAAAATTTTGAAAGTGACCAAATGCTATAGCTAAGGGTAAAAACATTAAAGAGCCAATAAAAGACGTCAAACATACGGCTTCAAATATATCAAGCCTTAAAAGTGCTTTTTTTGTTGAAACTGAATAAAAAGCCCACATTGTAGTTGCAAAGAGCATTAACAAATCTCCACTGTTGAAGCTGAAATTTACTGAAGTATTAATTGTTCCGTTTGAAACAATAAAGGCTACACCTAAAAATGAAATTAAAATGCCTAAAACACCCAAAGCACCGGTTTTCTCTTTTAAAATGAGATAGGCTACAATCGAGGTGATTATTGGATTTGCACCAGAGATTAAAGAAACATCCGATGCTTTCGCAAATTTTAGGGCAAATAGAAAAAATATCCCGTAGAGCAAAATTCCGGTTAAAGCCATAAAAAACAGTATGTAAAAGTTTTCTTTTAATTTTAAGACAAGGTTAAAAGGAGAAAGTTTAAAGAATAAGATAAAAAAAATGCTAACAAGAAAAAAACGAATAAATGCAAAGCTGAAAGGGTGGATATACTCCACCCCTATTTTTGCTATAGGGAAGCCAACTCCCCAGAAGACGCAGGCTAAAACGAGAAGTGTATATGTGGTTACATGTTTCATTCACTATAGAGCTTTTTTGATCTTTTCTGCGGCTGTTTTAATCTCCATGTAAAGTAATCCGAGTTTTACCTTTACATCGGCCATTGCCATCAAAACAGCCTCTTCTCCGGCTGATGTAATTACTATGTATCCGTTATCGCCTTTAATAGTAACCTGCTGAGGCATCCCTTTCTCCAACTCTTCTGCAGCTCTTTCGGATAAAGATAAAAGAGCAGCTGACATTGCTGAAACTCTATCTTCATCCATATCGGATGGTAAATAACTACTTATCATTAGTCCGTCTGATGTAACCAAAGCCGCTCCTTCAATATTCTGACTTGAACTTACAAATTCTTGCAATGCTTTGTTTATAATATCCTCTTTCACTTCTAAAACCTCCTTCTAAAACATATAAATAAAATACATAAAAAAGGCAAATTTATCAAGACAAATAACTAAAACTTGAACCCAATACTGAATGCACCCCAACGCTTGCCTTTTACCTTTACTTCGGACAAAATTCCTAACATTAAAATTCCTATGTCTCTTGGATAAGATATAAGCAAATATTTTCTGTTGTTTATTGCACTGGAAACGCCCATTGAATCGTTAAAGATTCTCATGGATCTATTTCCGGCTAAGTCTTTTTTATAATCACCTGTTAACGGTTTGTCGTAAATTGAATTATGTATAGGAACATAGCCATTTTCATCTAATAAAACAGCAAAACTAATTTTTTTGTGCCTTGATAACAGTTCATCTTCTATTGGCTGAATATATTTCTTAGCAAACTCTGTAAATTTTGTTTTGTATTTTTGGGGATTTGTGTTGAGTATAGGTATGTAGTTTCTATCCCACAAATCATTCTCTGTTATAATGCCACTATGTTATAATGCCACTATCCAACGACATTTCAAGTATTTCCTCGATTCTTTTTACGCCTTCTAAAAGAACATCAACCATAATTTCGAAATCTTTATCTTCTGTTATTCTAAATTTGATAATGTCATAGTCACCATCTCTTTTCATATAACCATCGGATTATTTTTCTATCTCTACTTTTTTGTAGTAGAGTCCATTTTTGATTACCATGTCGAGATAGACGCTAAAAAGTTGAGGGTAAGGGCATGTAGCTGTTCCTAGTAGTGCTCCGCCTACGCCTGTGGGGCAGTACATACATCTGTCCTTATGTATTTTTATTGTTATAGTTTTCTCGTTTCCGTCGATTTGGTAATCTGTGGCGAAAAATATAAACTCATTCAAACTATCAAAAATGCTTTTGTAGAATTCTACAGTTAGAGGTTTTCCGTCTATAAATGGAAATGTTCCTTTTTTCATTTGATACCGCACTATACTTTGTGCTGCTGTTCGCATTGATGGCGTTAGCATAGCTTTAGACATTATACCTAAATCGAATGTTGCTCCCATTGTGCTCGCCCAAAGTAAATGAGCTCCGTCAAGCCTGTCAAAACGTTCTTTTTTCTCTTGTTCTCCCATAATAGCCCCCTTTCTATTAGTGCAATGATTTACTTACTTTACTTAAAAATACACATTTATAGAAAAAACTTCAAGTACTGTCTTTTTAATATAATCAAATTATAGATTAGAAAATTATCTATAATTATCATTGTAACATCTTATTTATTTTGGCCTCTTTAAAAATTTTCTATATTAATATTTGTTAAGAAAATAAAGGGCGATGCTTGATTGCATCACCCATTAAAAGGAGTTACTTATAGGTAGAAAACAAGCGAAAAATTGGGGGTTCCGAAAGTGGGTTTACGGTAATTTATATCCTGTAGCTGCGGCAACAGCCATAATTAAAAATATTATTCCATCTATGGCCGATAAAAATCCTCCTATTTTAGACCATGTATGATTACCCGTATAACCTCCTAAGGCTAATGCCCATGTCACTGGAACCAACAATAAGAAAGCTATTGTTACCACAACTAAACCATGAACTGCAAGAAATATTCCAGCTGCCAGGAAATATACACCTGTCCACCATACTGCATGCTGTTGAGCGATTCTATTACCGCCTGCCAATATGCCGGCGCCCAATGCCCATAAAAGTAGAATGAATGCAGCAGCTGCGGTTGCTCCAAACATATCTTTAGCAGCTATCAAGAAACCTAAAGCTATCGTCTCTAATAATGCTCCACTTAATAATACCCATCCAAAATCCTTAGGGTCGTTTTTCCCTATTCCCAATTCCACAAATCCTATAACCCATAACATTACAGAAGCTTCCCAGATGAGAGTGTTCATTGCTACGTGTTCCATAACACAACCTCCTAAAAAATGGTTTTAACTTATGGCCCGGAGCACCAACTAAAGATGCCCCGAGCCATTTAACAAATTTCCCTATTTTCTAACGCCTAAGTTGAGTTCTTCTTTAAATTCAATTTCTTTAAACTCATACTCGCCCTTTTTGTTATTCTTTCTAAGGTCTTCATCGTATGCCCTTAGGCTTCTTCTCATGATTTTTGCACTGATTGTTTTGGGGAATTCTTCCATGAATTCTATGGATCTTGGCCTTTTATATGGAGCCATGTTGTCTCTAATAAATCTGTAGATATCTAACGCTGTTTCCCTCTCCCTTTTGTATCCGGGTTTTAGAACTATAAATGCTTTCGGAACCACTCTTCCCCTTTCATCTATTGTTGGTGTTACTGCAACTTCCATTACAGCCGGGTGTTCAGATATTTCGCTTTCAACCTCGAAAGGAGAAATTCTGTAGTCTAAGCTCTTGAATACATCGTCTGCCCTTCCTATGAAATAGAAATA
>JALTCA010000072.1:0-1831 GCA_027008245.1 Desulfurellales bacterium | reverse complement strand
CTTGTCGTAGCAACAACAATATAATTAGAAGGGTCGTCCTTGAAAGGATATTTTATATAATAAAGTTTACTCTTTGTGGGGATGTATTCCACTTCAATGTCAGAAAGTGCTGTATGGCAGTGAGGGCACCAGTTAATAATCCTCTTGTCTTTGTATAGATAGCCCTCCTCATAATACCGCACAAATGCTTCTTTTACGGCCTTAACATAGCCTTCGTCCAATGTAAAACGCAGCCTTGACCAATCAGCAGAAACTCCCAGCTTTTTTAGCTGATTCACAATGGTATTTCCGTATTTTTCTTTCCACTTCCACACTTCTTCAAGGAACCTTTCCCTGCCAAGTTCTTCTCGTTTTATGCCTTTTTTAAGCAGTTCTCTCTCAACAACTGATTGTGTTGCAATACCTGCGTGGTCTATGCCAGGAAGCCATAAAGTTTCTTTTCCAAGCATACGATTGAAACGAACAAATACGTCCTGCAAAGTAAAATTTAAAGCATGCCCGGTATGGAGTTTCCCTGTAACATTTGGAGGTGGCATCATTACGACAAACTTTTCTTTATTAGGATTTGGCTTTGAAGAGAAGAAATTACCCTCTTCCCAGAATTTATAAATGCGATCTTCTACATTCGCAGGATTATATGCCTTTTCCATAACAACCACCTATGCAGGATATAATCCGAGCAGACCATTCGGATCTTTGCGTCTGAGCAAAGTAATATTTTCAAGTTTTTGCAAGAATATCTCTCCTGTATTATTTATAATACCGGAAACAAAATGTCCACCCACAACATTGTGGTCAGGCTTTGCAACGGCAATGTGCACGTGGATAATTGGGTCGCCATCGTTTTCAGAAGTTCCGATATTCCCCTGCATTGAAACAAGCTCCACTGGAATCTTTATCTCATCAACTTTGTACTCTTTGCCATCCCAGTATCCTATTTTTAAGTTTCTAAGCATACCGATACCATTGAGAATTATTCCAGACTCAACATCATAATTTTTGCAAACTGTCTTTATTGACTCAAAAAAGTCTTCTCCATCTTCCATCCTTATGCTGATAAGACCATTGCCTTCCTTAATTATCATATTTTAACCTCCTATTATTACACAATTTTTTCACCCTATTATATTGATAAAAATAAAGCAGTCAAACACACTACAAAGCACCATCAAATAAAAACCCCTGCTTTTTAGGAAGCAGGGGGAAATTAAAATTCGAGAATGAATCGTTATTCTATTATAACAGCCGTACCACTTACGCTTACCATTAACATACTGCCATTTGCGCCTACAGTTTCATAGTCAAGATCTACTCCAACAACAGCATTTGCACCCATATGCTCTGCACGCTCTTCCATTTCTTTTAACGCTATTTCTTTTGCTTTTATCAATTCCTGCTCGTAAGAGGAAGCGCGTCCACCAAAGAAATCACTAAAACTTGCAGCAATATCTTTCAAGAAATTTGCTCCCATAATTGTTTCGCCAGTTACTATGCCAATATACTTTTTAATCGTCTTACCTTCCACATTGGGAGTTGTAGTAAGTAACATCCTACTCCTCCTTCTTATATGGTATTCCATCAGATGCAGGCGGTACTGCTCTTCCAACCACGCCAATTAAAGCGCCAATTGTCAGCAAGTATGGGAGAGCAAGATAGAAACCTAATGGAATTTGCTTTGCAATGCCGGACGCAGTGCCCTGAAGTAGTAGCTGTACAATCTGAGCAGATGCAAACACAAGGGAAGCAAGAAGAGCACCAACAGGTGTCCACTTTCCAAATATCATTGCAGCAAGTCCAATGAATCCTTTACCCATAGGCATCGCATTGGTAA
>JALTCA010000071.1:0-1856 GCA_027008245.1 Desulfurellales bacterium | reverse complement strand
AGTGTGGCAAGTGATGGAGAAGGGAAAAATGGAGTTTTTACGAGAAATCTTGCAAAATATATAGTAAAACCATTACCTATTGAATCAGTTTTCAAAGATACAAGAGAAGCAGTATCTAAGCAAACAGATGGACAACAGAGTCCAGGAGTTTATAATCAAATTTTAGGTGATTTTTATTTTACTTTACCGAAAATTTCTAAAGAGAATAACAAACAATTACCACAAAGAGTTTCATCTTCTTCTACAAAAAATGTTGATGAGGGTGCTGATATAGCAATGTGGAATTTAATAAAAAACAGTAAATCAATAGAAGATGTAAAATATTTCTTAAATACTTATCCAAAAAGTCAATTTACACCAGTGGCGAAACTTAAGCTTTTACATCTTCAAAAAAGATTATTTGTTATAAATAATCCATTTATTATGGTTTGGAATATAAATTCTAATCCAAAAAGAATTACAATTCCTATTAATTCCAACTATAAATATAACTATATAGTTAGTTGGGGAGATGGAAGTGTATCTGAAAATGTAAAGGCAAGTATTACACATACTTATTCAAGATATGGGAA
Source organism: Desulfurellales bacterium (assembly GCA_027008245.1). Lineage (GTDB taxonomy): Bacteria > Campylobacterota_A > Desulfurellia > Desulfurellales > Hippeaceae > Hippea. The sequence goes on along the minus strand of JALTCA010000071.1, from coordinate 1,284 downwards.
ATATAAAGTAAAAATAATTGGTCGGTTCCCTGCAATACAATTGACTAAAAAATTCACAGGTACTAAAATCGAAATAAAAAATGCAAAAAAATTACTAAAAATAGAACAATGGGGTAATATTCAATGGAAAAGTTTTAAATTTGCTTTTGACAATGCCCAAAATTTAAAAATAACAGCAACAGATATACCTAATTTGAAAAATGTTAAAAATATGATTGGAATGTTTGCATATGCCAAATCATTTAATCAATCATTAAATAATTGGGATGTTAGTAATGTTAAAGATATGAGTTTGATGTTTGCATATGCCCGATCATTTAATCAACCATTAAATAATTGGGATGTTAGTAATGTTAAAGATATGAGTTTGATGTTTTCAGATGCCCGATCATTTAATCAGCCATTAAATAACTGGGATATTAGTAATGTTAAAGATATGAGTTTGATGTTTGAGGAAGCTCAATCATTTAATCAGCCATTAAATAACTGGGATGTTAGTAATGTTAAAAATATGATTGGAATGTTTGCATATGCCAAATCATTTAATCAAGAATTAAATAATTGGGATGTTAGTAACGTTAAAAATATGAGATGGATGTTTTGGGGTGCCCAATCATTTAATCAAGCATTAAATAATTGGGATATTATTAATATTAAAGATATGATAATTTTGCTGAGGAATTCTATAAGTGCTACTTATGAAATACCTAAATTTAAATGAATTTTGCCACTTATAAAAAAAATTGAAAGGAAAATAGATGAAAATTAGAATTGTAGTTTTGTTATTGTTTGTAATTAGTAATGTTTTTGCGATAGATAATAGTAGAGAATTAAGAAAAAAAATAGAGAAGATGAAAAAAGAGCAAAGAGTTGCTTTGGTTATAGGAAATGATAAGTATGTAAAATCACTTCCTCAATTAAAAAATCCAATAAATGATGCGAAGCTTATGAAAAAGGTATTGGAAGAGAGAAAATTTAAAGTCTATTTTTTGGAGAATGCAACAAAAAGGAGTTTCAAAAAAGCAATAAAAAAATTTACGAATGATTTAAGACAAGGAGGAGTTGGATTATTTTATTTCGCTGGACATGGCCTTCAAGTAGATGGTTTAAATTATTTAATTGCTTCTGATTCTGATATAGAATCAAAAGATGATGTAGAGTTTGAAGCTTTACCATTAAATTATATTTTAAAAAAAATGAAAGATGCAAGAAATAGATTAAATATTGTAATTCTTGATGCTTGTAGAAATGACCCATTTGACAGAGGTGTTGGAGGAGGATTAG
>JALTCA010000070.1:0-1898 GCA_027008245.1 Desulfurellales bacterium | reverse complement strand
ACCTTGCAAGGAGAATAGCGAAAGCAATTGTTGAATATAGAAGAAAGAAAAAGATAGAAACAACATCTGAACTTGCGCGTATCGTAGGGAGTGTTTATAGAAAAAGAGGAAGAATAAATCCTGCAACAAAAACATTTCAAGCATTAAGAATAGCAGTAAATAATGAGCTAAAGGATCTTGAAAAATTCTTAAAAGAAGTGCCTTTGTCTTTAAACAAAGGCGGTAGAATCGTTGTTCTTTCGTATCATTCTCTTGAAGATAGAATTATAAAGCGTGCTTTTACGAACGACCCAGCACTTAAGAGGATTAACAAAAAAGTGATTGTTCCTGCGCGTGAAGAAGTTATTGCAAATCCTCGTGCGAGAAGTGCAAAGATGAGGGTAGCAGAAAAATTATGAGTTTTAAGCGGATTTTTGTTTATGCACTTATAATTTCACTGCTATTTTTGCTTGGGGTACTTTACTTAAAAACTAACCTAATGGAAAGGCGTATAAGTGCGTTAAATAATGAACTTAATACTCTTGAATATGAAAATCGTACCCTGAAGGTCCAATATTATGAAAACTTAAATCTTTACGAAATAGATTCTATCGCCCGTAAAAAACTCAAAATGGTTTCACCTGGATCATTCATCATTATAGGGGTAGAAAATGGAAGATAATAACGATCCAATTGCAATAAGGATTATTGCAATATTATTAATTTTTATATTATCCTTTGCTGCAATATTTGGCAGGCTGCTTTACCTTCAGATATTTCATAGAGGGTACTATGTGGCACAAGTAATTCAGCAAACAGCGCCAAGAGTTATAGATGTAAAGGGTGAAAGAGGGGATGTTCTCGATAGGAATGGCGTAGCAATAGCAATCAGTAAGCCCTCGTACGAACTCGATGTCAACCCTTCGCTTCTTACTGATAAACAAAAATCAGTTATTGAAGAAAAGCTCCCACAAATTATAAATGTTGATAAAAAAAAGATTGTTAACATTTTAAACAATTATAAGGTATTTGTAAGGATTTCTACTTCGTTAACAGATAGTGAAAAAACAGAAATAGAATCTTTAGGTATTACAAAAGGTGTGGCAATTACTCCAACAGAGCAGCGTATTTACCCATTTCATTCTCTTCTTTCTACCGTTTTAGGTTTTGTAGGTTCGGATGATAATGGACTTTCGGGTTTAGAATACAAATTCAATAGCGACTTAAGAGGTGTTGACGGAAAGGTATATTTGCCGCTGATTTCTCCAAAGCCTATTGTGCCAAACGTTTCAATGTTTAAGATAAAGCCTATAAAAGGCGAGACGTTGCAGCTCACAATAGACGCAAACATCCAGTATACGATTGAAAAATACTTAAAAGAAGCGGTAATAAATGACAAAGCAAAAGATGGTGTAATAATCGTTATGAATCCTAAAACAGGGGAAATACTCGGTATGGCTTCCTATCCTAATTTTGATCCAAATAACCTTGCTTCTGTAAATTCAAATACAATACTAAACAGAGCTATCCAAATGAACTACGAACCTGGTTCAGTGTTAAAACCTATAATAGCGGCGGCAGCACTGCAGGAAGGAACGCTTCACGTGAACGATACTTTTGTGTGTAATGGATATCTTCGTGTAAAGGATCGGACTCTTCACTGCTGGAGGACTCACGGGGTAGAGCATGGATTAAATGTTATTATGCGGAATTCCTGTGATGTGGCATTTATGGAAATTGGCTTAAAATTAGGAAGGGAGCAACTCGTACGTTATTTGAAGCGTTTTGGTTTTGGCGAATACACGGGGATAGAACTTCCAGGTGAAGAAAAAGGTATACTACCTGATGTTAAAAACCTCGGTGATGTTGAAGTTGCCACGATGTCGTATGGACAAGGTGTTGCAGTAACTCCTCTGCAG
>JALTCA010000069.1:0-6390 GCA_027008245.1 Desulfurellales bacterium | reverse complement strand
TTTCACCTGCTGGATAACCCTCTGCATGTATATATGAGATTTCCTTGAGTTTCAAGGCTCCTTCTAATGCAAGTGGATAACAAATACCTCTACCCAGGTACAAAAAGTTTTGATAGTTGTAATATAGATCTGCAAATTGTTTGATTGTTTCTTGGGTTTGATTGAACGTGTTTTTGATTAGTAATGGAATCTCAAGTAGCTTTTTAGATTGTTCTTTTGCTGTTGCATAATTTTTAATTTGTGCTATATAAAACGCGATCATGTATAAAACAGCTAATTGGCTTGTAAAAGCCTTTGTTGATGCTACGCTGATTTCAGGCCCTGCCAAAGTATATATACAAGAATCGGATAACCTTGCAATAGCACTTTCCTTTACGTTTACTATCGATAGAGTTTTAATGCCCTTGCTCTTAGCCATTTTTAATGGTTCTTTTGTATCTGCTGTTTCTCCGGATTGTGAAATTGCTATAAATAAATTGTTTTTAGAATATGGGTAATCGTAATATCTAAACTCGCTGCCAATTTCCACGTCAACCTTTATGCCTGTGTATTTTTCTATTATGGGTTTTGCTGTAAGTCCCGCATAAAAGCTCGTTCCGCAGGCTACAATTGTTATCCTGTCGAGGTTTTTTAAGAATTCCTTGTCTATTGAGATCTCCTCATCCAAAAATACATTGCCGTCTTCATCAATGCGCGACTGTATCGTGTTTCTAACAGCTTCATCCTCTTCTGCAATTTCTTTTAGCATAAAGTGCTTATAACCGCCTTTTTGAGCCTTCTCCTTACTCCATTCTATTCTTGTAGTATTTCTCTTTACTTCTTTTTTATCTTTATCCCAAATAGTTATGTTACCTTTGTTTATCAGTGCAATATCGCCATCTTCCAAAAAAACAAAATCGTGTGTGTATTCGATTAAGGCCGAAACATCGCTTGCAACGTATGTCTCGTTTTTAGATAAGCCAATAACAAGGGGACTTTCGTTTTTGGCTAGCATCATGTAGTCAAACTCCTTGGATATTGCAGCAATAGCAAAACTTCCTTTAAGCATTCCTATAGCTTCAAAGAAAGCGTTTTTAAAATCTTTATGTTTTTTTAAGTAGAAGTCCACCAACAAAGTTATTATTTCTGTATCGGTATCTGTTGTTTTATTTATATTTTTGGCTTTTAAGAATTTCTCCAAACCTCTGTGATTTTCTATTATTCCGTTGTGAACCAGTGAAACATTCTCTGTATAATGAGGATGTGCATTGAGGCTTGACGGTGCACCGTGAGTTGCCCAGCGTGTATGTCCTATGCCAACGGTGGCAGACGTATCAATACTGCTTTCTGCGATTAATGTGATTAGATCTGTTACCTTTCCTTTTGTTTTAATAGTTTCTATCTTGCTGGCGTTTTTTAAAGATATGCCTGCTGAGTCGTATCCTCTGTATTCAAGTGACTGTAGCCCAGATAGTAATATACCCAAAGCTTTTTTATCACCAGAATAACCAACAATTCCGCACATAGACCCTCACTTATATCACCAAAATTTTCTTTTTTCAAACATTCATTTTTAATGTCGCTTCGTTGTAAGTTTTTATAATATCTTTCCTTTTTACCACGCCTATGACTTTTTCTGGATTCTTTTCTTTAACTACAGGCACAAGAGCAATATCTTTAAAGCCCATTTTGTGCAGTAGTGTGTTTAAGTTTTCATCTTCCGTGGTTGTAATTAACTGCTCATTTGCTATATCTTCTGCTACAAGAAAGTCCATAAATTCTTCATCCTCTCCCAAAACAGTTTTTAAAACTCTCATTGTTATTATGCCTTTGAGATTTTCGTTGACATCGAACATTAATATAGCATCGTTATCACTATTTTTTAGCCTTTCATAAACCTCTTTTATAGGCGTTTTTTGGTAAACCCAACTATAGTCCTTAGATATAATATTTTTAATTTTTATCTCTTCTAAAATGTCTTTTGAAAATTCGGTTTTATGAGCTGGTGATAATTTTCTGTTTTTCTCCTGTTTTTCGTAGATTGTCCACTTTTGGGCGATTATATAGCTAATGCTAGCTGTCCAAATGGACGGAACGATCAAGTGGTAGTTTCCTGTCATTTCTGTGACCATAACAATGGTTGAAAACGGTGTATTTGCCGCTGCTGTAAAAAAACCTACCATTCCCACAATTACAAAAGCGGCTGGTTGGCTTACCAAATTTGGTGATAAGTGATGTAAAATCAAACCTACGGCTCCACCTAAAGAGCCACCTATTACCATTGAAGGTCCAAAAACACCGGCGCTCCCACCACTAGATATAGTAAAGGCCGTAGAAAAGACTTTTAAAACTGCAACCAACAATAACAATTTTATGGTTACTGTGCCATCTAACGCCTCTTGCAATACACCGTAACCTGTGGATATTGCATCGGGTACAAAAATGCCTATTAAACCCACAATGAGTCCGCCAATAGCCGGTTTTAAATGAGGTATTATATGCATTTTCTTAAAGATTTTGTCTCTCACTCCGTAAAATACTTTTATGTAGAAAATGGCAAATAAACCACATGCAATTGCCAAGATAGCGTAAGATACAAATTCTATGGGATTTGAGAATTGAAATGTTTTGGTATAAAATAGGGGATGCCATCCAAAGAACATACTAAAAACAGAATAAGCTACAATTGATGCAACGATTGTATATATGAACACCTCGCCTTCAATTTCAGGTTCCTTATAAAGCACTTCGCTTGCAAAGATTGCTCCTGCCATCGGTGCATGGAATATGGCCCCCACACCGGCGCCCATGCCACTTGCCAAGAGTATTCTTCGCTTTTTTTCGGTTAAACCCAGTTTTGTTGCAAAGAATGAACCAAATCCTGCGCCAATCTGGGCTATTGGTCCTTCTCTTCCACCTGAGCCACCGCTACCCAACGTTATGGCCGAAGCTATCATCTTTATAATTGGAACAATGGGTTTTATTATGCCATTTTTTCTGTGGTATGCTTCTATTGCTGCATCTGTTCCGTGTCCCTCGGCCTCTGGCGCAAATGTGTAAACCAATAGGCCTGATAATAGACCGCCTATTGTGATGATTAGAATAAGTTTTAATGGTGAAAAGGTTTTCTCAATATGGTGAAATAGAACTGGTTCTCCTCTTGGCTCATGCAGTGGAAATCCTGCTATGTTGTGCAAAAGATTTACGCTAAAAAAGTGTGTTGTAACCAAAAATACTACTGCACCAAATCCTGTTATAACACCAACAATTACAGCGTAAAATATTAATTCCCCTTCTTCTATGGCCTGTTTGGTGGGTTTTATGGTAAAGGACATTTAATTTTTCTTTTTTCCTTTTATCCTTTTTTCCATCACATCGCGGTATTTTTTTACCCATTCTTGTTTATTTTTTTGTGGTACTCGTGAAATTGCTAAAGCAAAAGGCTCAACGTCTTTTGTTACGGTTGTTCCTGCGGCAATTAATGCATCATCTCCCACTTTAACTGGTGCTACAAGTTGAACATCTGAGCCTATAAACACTCTATCCCCGATTATTGTTTCGTTCTTTTGATAGCCATCGTAGTTGCATGTTATTGTTCCGCAGCCTACGTTCACGTCTTCACCTATAATGGCATCACCCAAATAAGTTAAATGGTTTGCCTTTGTCCCTTCTCCGATCTTTACCTTCTTAGTTTCGACGAAATTTCCTATTCTCACGCAGCTTTTAAGCTCGCTCATCGGTCTTAGGTGCGCAAAGGGGCCTATTTCGCAGTTATTGTAGACTATGCTTTCTTCTATAACACAATATGGCTTTATATGTACATTATCCTTGATTATAGAGTTTTCTATTACACTGCCATTTTCTATTATGCATTCTCTGCCAATCCTTATTTTGCCTCTCAAGTGGACGTTCGGGTATATTATTGTATCTTCACCGATTTCTACGCCGTAGTTTATATAAGTGTTATCTGGGTCGACAAAAGTCACATCCTCGAGATTGTCGATAATTCTTTGCTGAATAATTTTTCTTGCTTCACTCAACTGACTACGGGTATTTACTCCCAACATGTTCTCAGGCTTTATATTTAGAGTGTCTACTTTGTTTAGAAGCTTTACTATATCTGTTAGGTAATATTCTCCTGTTTTTTTGTTTTTCTCTATTTTTGGCAGGGCTTTTAGTGCAGCTTTTGTATCAAAAATATATATGCCGCTGTTTACCTCTTTTATTTTTTTTATAGCATTGCTTGCATCCTTTTCTTCTACTATTTGCAGACCGCTTTCGTCCTTAACTATTCTGCCATAACCATGTGGATTTTCTAAGACCGCAGTTAAAATTAGGCAGTCCAACCCATTTGCTTTTAGTAAATTAAAGCCTGTTTCAAAGTCGTTTGAATCTATTAAAGGCATATCACCATTTACTACAGCAAAGGCGTCTGAATTTATATGGTTTATCGCTTTGGACAATGCGTTGGCTGTCCCTTTTTGTTTCTCTTGGATGTGTATTTGGGCCTTTGGAAACATTTCTTTGAGGGTGTTCTGTATTTCTTTATTGGAGACTATGTGTATTTTATATTTTTCCAGAGCTTTTACAATGTAAAATATTATAGGTTTTCCGCATATACTGTGGAATATCTTGCTCGTTTTGGACTTCATGCGGGTTGATTTGCCCGCTGCCAAGATTACAGCTTCCATAAAAACCTCCATTAATGTCTAAAGTGTCTTGTGTGTGTGAAAATTAGGGCTATTCTGTGCTCATCTGCCGCCTCTATTACCTCTTTGTCCCTTATTGATCCACCCGGCTCGGCTATAGCCTTCACACCGATTTCACTTGCAAAATCGACCGAGTCCCTGAATGGGAAAAATCCATCCGATGCCATAACACAGCCATTTAGCTCTATGTTTAGGTCTTTTGCCCTCTGGGCTGCAAATTTTGCAGAATCTACCCTCGATGTCTGGCCTGCTCCTATGGCAAGCGTTTTTTTGCCCTTTGCATATACTATTGCGTTTGATTTGGCGTACTTTGCAACTTTAAACGCAAACTTTAGATCTTCTATCTGATCATCTGTTGGTTTCACCCTTGATACGACTTCAAGGTCAAAATCGTCTTTTGCGTCGCTTTCCTGAATAAGGTATCCGCCGAGTACGCTTCTGAGTTCTGTGAATTTAAGATCCACCTTCGGCATCCTGATAACCCTTAGGTTTTTCTTTGTCTTTAGCAACTCTAGCGCTTCTTCTTCAAAGTCGAATGCCACTACAACCTCATAAAATCGCTCCGTAATCAACTTTGCCACATCTTTGTTCAGTTTGTCATTTATTCCAATTATACCGCCAAAAGCACTCACAGGGTCGCACGCCAGAGCATTTATATAGGCCTGTGTTTGATCGTCGGACTGTGCCACGCCGCAGGGTGTGTTGTGTTTTATAATTGAGCACGTTGTTTTATCAAAGTCCAATATCATCCTGTATGCCACGTCAATATCCAAGATGTTGTTGTACGAGAGTTCCTTGCCGTTCAATTGCTCTAAGTTTGCTATGCCTTTCATTAAGGGGTTGTAGCCAAAGTATGCCTTTTGATGCGGATTTTCACCGTATCTTAACTCTTGCTTGATCTTTATTGCTATGCCCTTTTCTTTAAAGGTATTGGTTTTTGATAGTTTATCAACAATAATGCCGTCGTAGTAGGACGTTTTGGCGAACGTTTTAAGGGCAAACTCCTTGCGTTTTTTTTCGTCTATACTGTCAAAGTTTTCTATTATCCACTCGTAATCCTCAGGATCGCACACGACGAGCACATCTTTAAAGTTTTTTGCCGCAGCTCTCAAAAGCGTAGGGCCGCCAATGTCTATGTTTTCTATTAAATCATCTTCGTCATCCGTCTTTATTGCCACATCCTCAAATGGATAGAGGTTTACAACAACGACTCGTATATCAAATATGTTGAGCTTTTCTATTGTTTCTTTATGTGCTGGATCGTTCTTTTTAAACAGTATGCCGCCGTGTATTTTGGGATGCAGTGTCTTTACACGCCCATCCAACATTTCCTTAACGCCTGTATACTCTTCAACTTTAATTGTCTCTACGCCATTTGAATTCAGCAATTTAGCGGTTGAGCCCGTTGATATGATTTTAAATCCCTTGTTTTTTAAAAATTCAGCGAATTTAACGATACCATCCTTGTTGTAAACACTAATTAAAGCAGCTTTTTCCATTTTTACCCCCTTTTAAAAAATTATCAGTGATTTAGTTTTATGTCAAATTAAAAGAAGTAATGAAAGACCCAGTCTAACCTCCCGTGTTTTATGAAGTAGATGCCGCTGTATTTCATGATCTCTTTGATTTTTTGTCTCATCTCAGGTTTATAACAGTGAACCTTGCAGTGCTTACACTGGGGCTTTGGATCAAGTGGGCAATT